>JBDTYT010000032.1:0-17012 GCA_040005555.1 Actinomycetota bacterium
GGGAGCCGGAGAGGGGATTTGAACCCCTGACCTACCACTTACGAGGCGGTTGCTCTGCCAGGCTGAGCTACTCCGGCGACGGACCCAGGAACCATGGCAGGAACCCCGACATGACACCTGACATCCACGTGGAGGCAGTCTATCCGGAGGATCCCGTACCCCCCGACAGGCGCCTCCGCGTCCAAGCGTGGGCCGGCTTTATGACAGGAATGCAATGGAACGAGACACACCAGGCACGCCGGATCCGCGGTAGATGACAGTCCTCTCATGCGCTCGTCCTGCGCTTGCCCGTGGCGGAGGGTCCGACGTATGGTCCGGCGGTTGACCGTCTGACGGCCGTTCTGAGGGGAGGGCCCAATGGGTCGATCGGTTCGCGCTGGAAAGGTAGCGGCGCTCGTAGCCACACTTCTGTTGGTAGCAACAGCATGCTCGAAGTCGACGAACACGCCGACAAGTCCCATCTACAACGTCTTCGCCCAGAAGTTCCGGTTCCACGGCATGCCGGCGACGATCCCATCGGGCAACATACAGATCAACTTCTCGAACAAGGAGTCGTTCCCGATCACGCACGAGATGATCCTGAAGGCGCTCCCCTCTGGAAAAACGGCGCAGGACATCATCGACAGCGCGAAGGTTCCGGGTTGTAAGGGGGGCGGCCCCTGCGAGACCCAATATCTCGCCTTCGGCGAGATCGCCGGCGTGGACACGGGGGCGACCCTTTCCAACGTGTTCGACCTGCCGCCGGGGAACTACTTCTTTGCTTGCTGGGAGACCGGTACCGTGAGCGGAGGAACCGGACCACCGCACGCCTCGAAGGGCATGGTGTACACCTTCAAGGTCACCTGAGCCTCGCGATGAAGCCGGGCAGGCCCGCGGTTCGCGCCTTGGCTGCTCGGCTCGTGCCCGCGGCCTCGGCCGCGCTGCTGTCGAGCTGCGCCAAGCAGGGGATCTCGCCCGAGGCACAGGACGTCCACCGTCTCTACGTGACCATCATGATCATCGCCGCGCCGGTGTTCGTCGCGGTCGAGGGGATCCTGCTTTGGTGCGTGTTCCGATATCGCAAGCGCGACGACGAACCCGCCTCGCAAACGGTCGGAGGCGCCCGCTCGCTCGGGGTCTTCTTCGTCATCCCGGCGATCATCATCAGTGTGCTGTTCCCGTTCGGAGAGGCGACCCTGATGCGGATCGAGCAGCGCGCGGTCCCGCAGGTGCAGATCAAAGTCGAGGGGTTCCAATGGGAGTGGACCTTCCTGTACCTCAACGAGGGGATCTTCGTGAGCGGGAAGACCCTCGTCCGGCCGGCCGAGATGGTCCTCCCGGTGGACGAACCGGTGCAGATCCAGCTCACGTCGCGCGACGTGGTCCACTCGTTCTTCATCCCCGATCTCCTGTTCAAGCGCGATGCGATCCCCGGACGAACGAGTACGTTCACGTTCACCCCCACCGTGCTCGGCACCTACCAGTCACAGTGCGCAGAGTTCTGCGGTCTGTGGCATTCGAAGATGACGTTCGACGTTCGGGTGGTGTCGCCGCTCGATTATCAGGCGTGGATCAAGGAGCAGCGGGTAGCGGCGAAGAGCGTCACCTGCGAGCCTCAGGGAACCACGCTGTCGATGATCGCCCACAACATCTCGTGGAACCATTACTGTCTCGCGGTTCCGGCGAACACCCCGTTCACCGTCAACGTCACGAACCAGGACGTGGGGATCCAGCACAACTTCTCGATCTACGACAGCTTCTTCGAGAAGAAGAACTACTTCAAGTCACCGAGGATCACGGGCCCGGCGAGCGAAACGCTGAACGTGAGCGGGCTCCCACCCGGTCACTACTATTTCCAATGCGATGTGCACGGCCCCGCGATGTCGGGTGCCTTCATCGTGAAATGAGCTCGGAGGGCTCGCCATGGCGGTGATACAAGCTCCACCGAGGGTCGAACCCGAGCCGGCCCCGCGACGGCTCGTTGGCTGGCTCACGACCACCGACCACAAGAAGATCGGGATCCTCTATCTCGTCAACAGCTTCTCGTTCTTCGCGATCGCGGGCGTGTTCGCGCTGCTCATGCGCACCGAGCTCGCGCGGCCCGGCATCCAAGTCTTCGCGCCGCATGCGTATAACCAGATCTTCACGCTTCACGGAACGCTGATGATCTTCCTGGTCATCTTCCCGCTGCTCGCGGGCTTCGGGAACTACTTCGTGCCGCTCCAGATCGGGGCGCTCGACATGGCGTTCCCGCGGATCAACGCCCTGTCGTTCTGGTTGCTACCGGTCGGCGGCCTCACGATCCTCTCCGGGTTCCTCGCCAAGGGCGGAGCGGCCGCGGCTGCATGGACCGGCTATCCGCCGCTTTCCGAGCAGCTCGGGACCGGCCAGGACCTGTGGATCGCCGGCCTGATCTTGGTCGGCACTGCCTCGATCCTCGGAGGAGTCAACTTCATCGTGACGATCATCCGCATGCGAGCGCCCGGAATGACCATGATGCGGATGCCCGTGTTCGTCTGGAGCATCCTCGCGACGTCGCTGCTCGTGATCCTCGCGGCGCCCGTTCTGACCGCGGGCCTCATCATGCTATTCGCGGACCGACGGCTCGGAACCGCCTTCTTCGACCCCACGCAAGGGGGCGTCCCGCTGCTGTGGCAGCACGTCTTCTGGTTCTTCGGGCATCCCGAGGTGTACATGCTGATCCTCGGAGCCTGGGGCGTGGTCAGCGAGGTCATCCCAGTGTTCTCCGGGAAGCCGATCTTCAGCTACCGAGGCGTGGTCCTGTCGTTCCTCATGATCACGGCCCTGTCGTTCACCGTCTGGGCGCATCACATGTTCGCGACCGGAGCCGTCGAGCTGCCGTTCTTCAGCGTCACGACCGAGTTGATCTCGATCCCCACGGGCGTGCTCTTCTTCATCTGGCTCGCCACGCTCTGGAAGGGGAAACTCCGCCTGGAGCCGCCGATGCTCTTCGCCCTCGGCTTCATCGCGATGTTCCTGATCGGAGGCATCGACGGCGTGTGGGCAGCGTCGCCAGCGATGGACTTCGCCATCCACGACACGTACTGGGTGGTCGCGCACCTGCACTACGTGCTCTTCGGCGGCACGATCTTCGGCGTGATGTCGGCGATGTATTACTGGTTCCCGAAGATGACCGGGCGGATGCTTTCCCGGCGGCTCGGCATCTGGCAGTTCTGGCTCCAGCTCGTCGGGTTCAATCTGACCTTCTTCCCGATGCACATCCTCGGCCTCCGGGGGATGCCGAGGAGGATCGCCGACTACGCGCCCGATCGAGGCTGGAGCTTCCTGAACCTCGTGGCCTCGACCGGCGCGTTCGTGATCGGGACCGCGATGATCATCTTCTTCGTCAACATCTTCCTCACGCTGCGCAAGCCGCGGACGGCACCCGATGACCCGTGGGGTGGCAGCACGCTCGAGTGGGCCACCTCGTCGCCGCCGCCCCCACACAACTTCGACTCGCTACCGCCGATCCGGTCGAACCGGCCCGTGCACGACCTCCGCGAGGCCGAACGGGGAGAGAACACATGAGCGCCGTCACCGCATCGCAACAGCGCGAACGCAGGGAGATGAGCGGCCCGATCCTCGGGATGGTCCTGTTCGTCGCGTCGGAAGCGATGTTCTTCGCGGCCTTCTTCGGCGCGTACTTCACGATCCGCGCGAACGCCGACGTCTGGCCCCCCAAGGGCATCCCCCACCTGAAGATCGACGTCGCGTCCATCCTCACGGTCATCCTCGTCTCGAGCAGCGTGGTCCTGCAGATGGCGATCCGGGCGATCCGCAGAGGCGATCCGAAGCGGGCGATGACATGGCTGGGCGCGACGGTCGCGCTCGGCGTCACGTTCCTCGGGCTCCAGCTCTACGACTATTCACAACTGGGGTTCGGGGTGAAGGACGGCACGTTCGGAACGCTCTTCTACGTCATGACCGGTCTGCACATGGCCCATGTGTTCGGCGGCGTGATCTTCCTGTCCCTGGTCCTATGGCAGGGGATCGCCGGCCTGCTCTCGCGGACGCGGTACGAGCCCCTCGAGGCGGGCGCCATCTACTGGCACTTCGTCGATGTCGTTTGGATCTGCCTGTTCAGCGTCTTCTATCTCCTGACACCGAGGTGACTGCATGAGCACGACCTCGAGGATCTGGTTCGCGCTCGCGGGGTTCCTACTGATCGCCGGCGCCGTATACGGGATCACGAGCAAGGAGTACGCAGGTGCTCCGCTGCTGCTGGTCGGCGGCGCAACGTTCTGCTACCTCGGGCTCGTCGGCCGATCGGTCGTGCATCGATCCGAGCGTGAGGCCGAGGCCCCGGGCCATGCCGACGAGGGCGAGGTCCACGTCGCTCCCACGATCTGGCCGTTCGCCTTCTCGGTCGCCGGCGTGATCATCGCGCTCGGGGTCATCGTGAACGCGTGGATCCTCGTTCTCGGGGTGCTCGCGTTCGCGGTCTCGGCGGCGGGTTGGCTCCGCGAGGTCCTCCGAGGGCACGCGCACGCCGACGGATCGTGACGTTGTTCGGTCAGCCTCGCACGATCAGCCAGCCGGCGATGAGCACGAGCGGCAGAAGCACCGCGAGGAACACCGTCGCGTGGTACTGGGAAGGGCTGGGGCTCGGAAGCGACCCCGGATTGCATCGGCGGCACACGGATCGCCCCCACGGAACCCGGTCGCCGCACCGGATGCAACGGTCGTAGCGATCACCAAGTCCCTTCATCGAACCCCCATCCCGAGCGCGCGCTCACGACCCCGAGCCCTCCCCGAGCTCGACCGCGGAGCGTAGGAGCCGCTCATCGACGCGGCGAGCCTCGCGTTCGTCCGCGCGCATCCAATCGAACAGAACGAATGCCAGTGCCGGCACGATCAGAAACATCCCGCCGGTCCACATCAGCGCCCCCGCGACGCGCTGATCGGCGAGGGCGCGAGCGGTGCCCTCGACGGCCGCATACGCCGGGTAGAGGACGTGTCGCGCGCTGAAGATCGCGAGACCGAGAAAGGCCATCGCAGGCATCGCGAGGAACAGGTAGAAGATCCGGGCCGGATACGAAAGGTGCGAGGGTGCCGGATCGACGGCGATCACCGGCAACCAGAACAGGAGGGCCGTCACGAGGTAGGCGAGGTGCTCGGCGGTGTGGATCCCCGCGCTCCGAAGCGTCGCCTCGTACAGGCCGGTCATGTGCGATGCCCACATGAAGCCGAAGAAGAGCGCCCAGGCGACGAGCGGGTTCGCAAGGAAGCGGATCGGGGCGCTGTGCAGGAGCGAAAGGATCCTTCTGCGAGCAACCCCAGGCCACGCCTGCAGCGCAAGGGTGACGGGAGCTCCGAGCACGAGGAGCGGAGCGGCGATCATGGTCAGAAGCAGGTGTTGGACCATGTGGACCGAAAAGGAGGTCTGCGCACCCGCGTCGATCGGAGACTCGAGCGCGGCGAAGATCGCGATGAGGCCCCCGAAGAAATACCAGCGGTGCCGGCCGGCGACGCGGCGTCCGCCTCGGGCGCGTCGCACCCGCTCCTCCGCGTGCACGTAGAGCGCCCCGGCCACGATCAAGCCGAGCGTGACCGGCGGCTCAAGGAGCCAGCTGGCCAGGATCCTCACCCACTCGCGCGCTCATCGGTGACGAGGCGGCCCCCGGCCGCCCGACCCCGCCACCCGTGACCGAACCATTGCCGTTCGGACCGTGAACGATCGGCAGCGAGATCTCGAAGCTCGTCCCCGCTCCTTCGATGCTCTCGACGTGGATCGTGCCACCGTGCGCCTCAACGATCGCACCGACGATCGGCAACCCGAGCCCCGCCCCGCCCGTGTGCCGGCTGCGGCCCGGATCCGCCCGGGCGAACCGATCGAAGATCCGGTCGAGGTCGGCGGCGGGGATCCCCGTCCCCGTGTCGCGAACCGAGACGACCGCCCTGCCGTCATCGCGATGGACGGCAACCTCGATCGTGTCGTGCTCCCCCGTGTGGTTCACGGCGTTCTCGATGAGCGCATCGAGCGCGACGGCCAGGCGCTCGGGATCGGCAAGCACGGTGGCCTCCTCCGCGCTCCCGAGGACCCACCGCCTCGGCGTCGCGGTCCACCGCCGCACGGTCTCGAACACGACGGATTCGAGATCGACCGGTATCGGGTTGAGGAACTCCGGATCCTCGGTGCCCGCCAGGACCAGGAGGCGATCCGCCAGGCGGCGCAGCCGCATGAGCTCGTCCGCGATCACGGCGGCGTCCCCCGCGATCGTCGGATCGGTGGCCGTCCGCTGGATCAGCTCCGCGTGGCCGAGCGCCACCGTGATCGGCGTTCGGAGCTCGTGGGAGGCATCCTGAACGAACCGTCGTTCCCGCTCGAGCAGGCGCAGGTTCGTGGTCGAGATCCGCTCGGTCTCCTCCATCGCCGTGAGCCGACGACGCGCGTGCCACACCATCGCGAGGAACATCGCCGCCATCAGCGGGACCTCTGTGAGCTCGTCGAGCGGCTGCGCCCCGCGGGTGACGTCGATCCAGATGAACGCGGCCGTCGTGGCCACGACCCCGGCGAGGACCAGGAGCGTCGGGCGCACCTGCCACACGCGGAAGCCGTAGAGGAGCGTGAGGCTCACCCAGATGAAATGGAACGGGACCGTCTCCCAGGTGGCGTAGAACTGCATCGCCCAGAGGTTCGCGAGCCAGAAGAGCGCCCACGCAGCATCGATCCAGCGCTCTCGTGTCGGCCACTCGAACGGGTCAGTCCGCATCGATCCGGTACCCGACCCCGCGCACCGTCGTGATCACCTCGGTTCCCACCTTGGCCCGCAGCCGCCGGATGTAGACGTCGACGACGTTCGAACCGGGATCGAAGTGGTAGCCCCAGACCGAGGACAGGAGGCGCTCCTTCGAGACCGTGCGGCCCGCTTCGCGGACCAGCTCGCTCAGGAGCAGGAACTCACGCTCCGAGAGCGGGATCGGTCCGGATCCCGCATCGGCCTGCCTGCGGATCAGGTCGAGCGAAAGAGACCCGGCGGCCAGACGGGTGGCCCCGGAACGAGCGGCCGAGCGGAGTCGCGCCCGCACCCGCGCCAGCAACTCCTCGAGCGAGAACGGCTTGGAGATGTAGTCCTCTGCTCCGCGCTCGAGGCTGCTCACCTTGGAGGACGTGTCGTTGAGAGCCGACAGCACCAGAACCGGCTGGGACGGCTTCTGCCCCAGGATGCCCTCCAGCACAGCGTGACCGCCGAGCCCAGGCATCACGAGGTCGAGGATGACCAGGTCGTACGAGCGGGAGAGCGCCAGACGCAAACCCTCCTCGCCGCGCGCCGCCGTATCGACGGACATCCCCTCGGCCTCCAGACCACGGCGAACGAAGTTCAAGATGCGCTGCTCGTCGTCGATCAGCAGGATCCGGTGTCCCGGAGCGGGCCGCTCTCGTGTCCCTTCAGCGCTCGGAGATCTCATCCAGTCCTCCCTCGGTACCGTAGCCGCACGGGGTCGAGAAGGATAGGGCCGAGGGCGCAGCCTCCCCATGACAGTCCTATCACGGTGCCGGGTTCCGAGCCCCTCTGGCATGATGCGTGCGCGATGACGGACGGGAACGGCTCGAGCGGGACCCAAGCCGTCGGCCGCGTGATGGTCGGGACGGATCGGTCCGAGACCGCGGAGCGAGCCGTCCGCTGGGCGGCCGCGTTCGCCGAGCGGTACGGCGCCGAGCTTCACGTCGTGCAGGTCGTCGTTCCGGTGCACCGCGCCGACACCGAACACGGGGCCGCCGAAGTCACGCGGGCTCGCTCAGCCGCGGACGAGTTGCAGGTGTACGCGACCGGCATCGCCGGAGCTCGCGGCAAAGCACACGTCGTGATCGACGACGACCCGGCGCTCGCGATCGTGAACGCCACCGAAGAACACGACATCGACGTCCTCGTGGTCGGGAACGCGGGCATGGCGGGGCGCAAGGAGTTCCTTCTGGGGAACGTCCCGAACCGCATCAGCCACAACGCACGTTGCACGGTGATCATCGTGAACACGACCGGCGATGGTCCGGTGACCACGATGGCGCGGCCGTCCACGACGATCCGTGCGAGTGCGGTTGCCACCGAAACCGAGCCGCACCTCATCGCTCGGGGGTCGAAGATCGCCGCGGTCTTCGCCAAGCACGGGCTCAAGGAGGTCTTCGGCCGACCCGACAGCGAGGGCGCGATTGGCCGGCGCCGTCAGGGCAAACGCCTCCGCGCGTCGCTCGAAGAGCTCGGACCCACGTTCGCCAAGCTCGGACAGATCTTGTCGACTCGGCCGGACCTGCTCCCACCGGAGTACATCGAGGAGCTTGCAACACTTCAGGACAACGTCCCACCGCTCACGGAGGAGCAGGTCGTCAAGGTGATGGAGCAGGAGCTCGGCGTCCCGTGGGAGGACGTGTTCGAGACCATCGATCCCAAGCCGCTCGCCGCAGGCACGATCGCCGAGGTCCATCGCGCCGCGCTCGCCGACGGCACGAAGGTGGTCGTGAAGGTGCAGCGACCCGAAGCGCGTGAGCAGATCGAGCAGGACCTCGCGCTTCTCGAGGTGTTCGCCGAGAAGGTGGCGAACCGGCCCGGGCTCAAACAGGTGGTCGACATGGAAGCCGTGTTCGAGCACCTATCCCAGTCGCTCCACCGCGAGCTCGACTTCCGCACGGAAGCCGAGAACATCGCCAGGATGCGCGAGGTGATCAAAGATTTCTCGCGTCTGGCGGTCCCCACCGTGCAGAACGATTACTCCACCTCGCGCCTGCTGGTGATGCAGGACGTGGGCGGCGGCCCGGCCAACTCCGCGCCGGAGGGCCCGGCTCGCAAGGAGGCTTCCCAACAGCTCCTCGAGTCCTTCTACAAGCAGATCTTGATAGACGGCTTCTTCCACGCCGACCCGCATCCGGGCAACCTGATGTGGCAGCCCGAACAGGAGATCCTGTACTTCCTGGATCTCGGCATGATCGGCGAGGTCGGCGCCGACATGCGCGAGCACATGATGCTCTTGCTCATGGCCTTCTGGCAGGAAGACGTCGGGTTCCTCACCGACGTGACACTCATGCTCACCGGCTCGATCGACCGCAGCGACCTGGACATCGACACGTTCCAGGAGGAGCTCGGTTCGCTGATGGCGAAGAATCGGGGCGCCTCGCTGAAGGACATCCAGCTCGGACCGGTGCTGCAGCAGATGACCGAGATCGCCCTTCGCCATCAAGTGCCGATGCCGGCGTCGCTGACGCTCACGGCGAAGGCCCTCGCGCAGATGCAGCTCGCGGCCGCCGAGCTCGACCCCGACATCGACCCGTTCGCCGTCGCCGGCAAGTTCCTGATGCGCAACGTCGTGCGAGGGATGGGAGCCAAGCTGGATCCGACGTCCCTGTTCTACCAAACGCAACGATTCAAGGTCCGCTTCATGAAGATGGTCGAGGCGATCGAGCGCCTGGTCGGCGCCCGTCCCGGTCAGAAGCTCGAGGTGAACTTCCGCGCCGCGACGCTGGAGACGACGATCCGCCGCGCGGGCCGTCGCCTCGCCCTCTCGCTCACGGCGGGGGCGGCGATCCTCGGGACGGCGCTCACCGCGGTCTCGGACCGCGTCGCGAGCTGGGTACCCCTGGCGTTCGGGGCCGCTGCCGCCGCCCTCACGCTGTCGTTGCTCATCGACCTCGTCCGCAAGCGCGGCTGATCGCCGGATCCGATACCTCACAGATCAACCGCTCCTCCTTTGGACGTCACGGTGGTCGGGGGCGGCTCCTTCGACTCCTCGGGAGGCTTCGGGACCTCGCCCTTCTTGACGGCGTGCATCACGGCCTTCTCCAGGACGAAGGCCATGATGCCCATCGCGATCCCGACCATCCATCGCTCGAGTCGCCGGTACCACTTCTTCGGGCGTCGGCGCTCGATGGTCATGAAGACCGTTCGACCCGCGAGTCCCGCCACGCCGCGGCCGCCATCGCGACGCCGCCGGCGACGGCAGCGAGTCCCCAGCCGACGCCCTCGCCACCTGGGTACGGCAGGTCGGTGCCCGGGAACCGCCCGAAGACGATCGACGCCACGCCGTAGACGATCGAGCCGGTGGCGACCAACTCCGCGACGATCACCCAGCCCTTCGTCTTCAACGAGGCGAGCAGTCCGACGAACACGATCGCGAGCGCCATACTCGCCATGCTCGTCCAGTGATGCATCTCGACGTGCGGGTCGTGCGGCGACCCGGTCCGTTGGAGTTTCGCGGTGGAGAGCGCGTACGTCACCCAGAACACGGCACTCGCGAGAGCCACCAGGAACACCGCGGGCGCGAACCCGTCACCCGCCATCGCGAACCGCCGCCACCCCCGGCCGATGGCGAGCAGAGCCACGACGGGGATCGCCGCGATCGGCAGGAGCGCGAGCCAGGGCCAGTCGGACGCGATCACCGACGCGACGGCGAACGCCAGGCCGACGATCGCGATGGCCTGGAGCAGTGCCACGTCGTCGCGACGCCATATGAGGAGCAGGAGCGGGACGGCGATGAAGATCCCCGCCGCGATCCCCATCCCGCCGATGATGTGGACCCGGTGGATGCCACCCGACTCGTTGTCGGCCCAGCCCACGACGAGAGCGACCAAGCCGAACAACCCGAGGCCGAAGATCGCGGCGAACAGCCCCGCCACCACCGAGAACCAGATGCGGCGCTTCGGGGTCATCGGCTCGCTCGAGATCCGGGCGGCCTCGGTCATGGGCTCAGCACACCACCCGGTAGACGTCCACGAGCTCCTCTCGGCCCTTCACCTGGCGGGGACCGATCGGCACGCACTCGATGCCCGGGGCCGCGGCGATCGTCGTGGCGGCGGCCACGATCTCGCCACCGGCGGCTTCGGACTGGAGGCGTTGGGCGACGTTCACGGCGTCGCCGATCACCGTGTACTCGAGGCGGCCGCCGCCCCCGATCGCCCCCGCGATCACGGTGCCGGTGTTCAAGCCGATCCCCACACCGAGCGCATCGACCGAGTCCGAGCCCCAACCCTCGACGTTCAACTCCGCCTGTCGATGTTGCATCTCGATCGCACACAGCAATGCGCGCTCCGCGTGATCGGGCAGCGGTTCTGGGGCTCCGAAGATCGCCATGACCGCGTCGCCCTGGAACTTGTCGATGGTTCCGCCGTGCTGGGTCACGACCTCGGCCATGGCCGTGAGGTGCTTGCCGATCACGCCCGCGATCTCGCGCGCGGACAAGCGCTCGGCGATCGAGGAGAACCCACGGATGTCCGAGAACAGGACCGTGACCTCCAGCTCCTGCTGATCCATCGCGCCCGCGGCTAGCTTGGCGGCGACCTGCGAGGGCACGTACGAGCGGAGCACCTGTGCCGAGGACTCCTTCTCCACCACCGCGGCGTGCATGCGCTTCAGCTCGTCCACCACCGCGCTCCCGCCTCCCTCGGCCTCGGAAGCGAGACTGCGGAAGTACTGGGTGACCTGACGGTCCACTGCCTCCTGCGTCGTGCCGAGCTGGTCGGCCATCTCGGCGTACCCGAGGCCCTTCGACATCATCTCGAGCATCTCGCGGTCGTGCGCGCCGGTGTTGCGACGCCCTGAAAGCCGTTCGGCGATCGTGGGGTCGACTGTAGAGCCCCCGCTCGCCACCTCGCGGATCGCGCGTACGAGCTCGTCCCCTTGCGCGATGCGATCCTTGAGCAGGTAGGCCAGCCCACTCTGTCCCTTCCCGAGCAGCGCGATCGCGTACTCCTCATCGTCGTGGGCCGACAGCACGACCACGCCGGTCGCCGGATGCTTCGACCGGATCTCGTGAGCACAGTCGATCCCCTCGAGCGCGAAGTTCGGGGGCATCTTGATGTCGGTGACCACAACGTCGGGGATGTGCTCGGACGCTGTGGCCAGGAGCGAAGGAGCATCCGCGGCGACGCCCACGACCTCGATGTCATCGTAGGAGTCCAAGAGGGCACGGACACCCTCGCGCACCAGCACGTTGTCCTCTCCGAGCACGACCCGGATCGTCATTCCCCTACCGTCCTCCCTCGGTGGCCGCGTGTACCATCCGCGCATGGTGCGCGTGGTCTTCGCCGAGGATAACTACCTGGTCCGCGAGGGGACGGCCGCCCTGCTCGACTCGACCGAAGGGGTCGAGGTCGTGGGCATCGCCACGAACCTCGAGGAGCTGCTTCTCGCCGTCGACGAGCTCGGCCCCGACGCCGTGCTCACGGACATCCGCATGCCGCCCACCAACAGCACCGAGGGGATCGACGCGGCTCGCAAGATCCGCGGTGAGCACCCCGAGATCGGCGTCGTGGTCTTGTCCCAGTTCGCCGAGGAGGACTACGCCTACGAGCTGTTGAAGGACGGGGCGGCGGGGCTCGGGTACCTGCTGAAGGAGCGGGTCGCCGACGTCACCGAGCTCGTCCGCGCGTTGAACGAGGTCGCGAAGGGCGGTTCGGTCTTGGACCCGAAGGTCGTCGAGGCGCTCGTTGCCGCGAAGGACCGGATGGCGCACTCGCCGCTCGCGCAGTGCACCGAGCGAGAACGGGAGGTCCTCGAGCACATGGCGCAGGGGCAGAACAACGCGGCGATCGCGAGATCGCTGTTCCTCACCGAGCGCGCCGTCGAGAAGCACATCAACTCCTTGTTCCACAAGCTCGGGCTCTCCGACGAGCCCGAGGTGCACCGCCGCGTGATGGCGGTGCTCGCGTTCCTGCGAGACGGGTAGCGCGCGCCTCACTGTGCCTTCCGCGTGTCCACGATGAACACCGAGCACGGCGAGTGTCGCACGACCATCGTCGGGACCGACTCGTGGACCCGCCAGCGGGCCCCGTGCACACCTTTGTTCCCGACCACGATCGTGTCGACCCGCTCGTCGGCTGCCACTTTGCAGAGCCGCTCCGCAGGGTCGCCGGGCTCCGTCCAGCTGCGCACCCTCACTCCCGGGAACCTCGTGGTCATCTGCGCGAGATACCCCTCGGGATCGGCCACCTTCTTCGGGTTGGCGGCGTCCACGGACTGACCGGTTCCGCGCACGTACAGCACCAGGAGCTCGGCATCGTGCACCCTCGCGAGGTCGGCCGCCGCCTGCACGGCGACGTCGGCCGAGGCCGAGGTATCGGTGCCCACCAGGACCTTCTGGATCATCTGAGCTGCGCCTCCTTTGTCTGCGGCCTCACGGTAGGCGCGAGGCGGGGGGGAATCGACCCTGCCGACACCACGATCGCGCAGGGGTGCCTGCACCCGAGACCCGTTCGGGGCATACCCTTCCGGTCCCCGGGGTCGAGGTGCCACCATCACCCCCATGGGGATGTTCAGAGGCAGTGTGAGGTTCCTCGCGTCGGGCTCCGTCGCGGGAGGGGGCGCCCTCGGGCGACGTCTCGATGATCGGAGTCGGGCCTGATGAGCACGACGAGGGCTCGTCGCATCGCGAATGCGGTGATCGCGGCGGCCTTCGGCTTCCAGATCTGCTCCGCCGTGATCACGATCTTGAGGGGCAACTACACGGGGAATGACAGTTTCGACCTCGTGTACATCCCGATCATGTTCGTGGGCACCGGGTTCTTCCTTTGGGTGGGGCGGATGATCGTCTCCCGCCAGCCGACGAACACCGTCGGATGGCTCCTGTTAGCGATCCCCTTCCTCGCTTCCTTCACGCTGGCGAACGGCGCGTACGCAACGAGAGCGCTCGTCACCACTCCCGGGACCCTTCCGTTCGGCCTGGCATCGGCGTGGATCGACCGCTGGGCGATCGTGCCCATGCTTTCCGCCCTCTTCCCGATCTTCCTGCTCTTCCCGAACGGCCGCCTCCCGTCCCGGCGCTGGCGGCCCGTCCTGTGGCTGACGGTGGCGGGTCCAGCCATCGCGACCATCGCGTTCGCGGTCACCCCAGGACAGATGACGGGCGCGATGGCGAACCTGGAGACCGTCCACGTCACGAACCCTCTCGGGATCCGGGCCGCGAGCTCACTGATCGACTCGCTCACGAAGATCGGCGGTATCGCGAGCTTCATCGCCGCCTTCGCCGCATGCGTCGCGATCGTCATCCGCTATCGTCGGGCAGACGGGGAAACTCGGCAGCAGGTCCGCTGGCTCGCGTTCGTCGGCCTTGCGTTCTTCGCGGAGTTCTTGTTCACCATCGTGGGCTCCGCGGTCACACAGGATAGCGACGTATTAGGCAACGTGATGTTCCTCGTGTGGTTCGTCACGCTCGTCCTCGGCATCCCGGTGGCGTGCGGGATCGCGATCTTGAAGTACCGGCTGTACGACCTCGATGTCGTCGTCCGCAAGACGGTGGTGTTCGGTCTGCTCGCCGCGTTCATCACCGCCGTGTACGCGGTCGTCGTTGGCGGCGTCGGTGCGATCGTCGGCGACAGGGGCAGCACGATCCTGTCGTTCGCCGCAGCCGCGGTCCTCGCCGTCGCGTTCCAGCCGGCGCGCGACAGGGCGAGGCAACTCGCTGACAGGCTCCTGTACGGCAAGCGGGCCACCCCGTACGAAGTGCTCGCCGAATTCTCCGAGCGCATGAGCGAGAGCTACGCTACCGACGACGTCCTGCCGCGGATGGCAGAGATCCTACGTGCCGGCACCCGAGCGACATCGGCCGCGGTGTGGCTCCGTGTCGGCTCCGAGCTGCGACCGGAAGCCGCGGCCGGGGGCGCGGTCGAGCGGGAGCTCACAGGGGTTGCCGGTGACGGCCTCCCCCATCTCCTCGGCGAGCACGCGGCAGCGACGCAGGCGCGGATCCGGCTTGGCCGCAAGGACGGGCACGTGACGTTCGAGATCCAGGACGACGGAGGGGGCTTCGACTCGACCACCACCGGCTACGGCACCGGCCTACGAGGGATGGCGGACCGGCTCGATGCCATCGGG
Source organism: Actinomycetota bacterium (assembly GCA_040005555.1). Classification (GTDB taxonomy): domain Bacteria; phylum Actinomycetota; class UBA4738; order UBA4738; family HRBIN12; genus JBDTYT01. The sequence continues at coordinate 14,796 of JBDTYT010000032.1, forward strand.
GGATCGCTCGAGGTGCGAAGCGCCCCGGGCCGAGGAACGACGATCGCGGGACGGGTCCCGGTCACGGCTCGGGTGGAAGCCCGATGACCGACACGACGAGGATCATCGCCGCGCGCACGCTCTGGATCATCGGCATCTGCTTGGCCGCCCTCAACATCGCCTTCGCGATCTCGAGCTTCCCGATCACGAACCGCCAGTACTCGGCCGGCGATGCGGTCTTCTTCATCGTGACCGCGCTGGTGAGCGTCGCCTACGGGACGGTCGGCATGCTCGTGACGACCCGGCGCGGGTCCGTCCTCGGTTGGATCTTCGGCGTGATCGGGCTCTGCTTCGCCCTCGGGCCGTTCGCCGAGGAGTACGTCTTGTTCGCGACCGTCACGCGTCCCGGCTCGCTCCCCGGACCGCAGTGGGTCCACCCCCTCACCTCGGCGTACGGGATCGGAGCCGCGAGCATCGCGCTGGTGTTGCTGCTGTTCCCCGACGGGCACCTACCTTCGCGGAGGTGGCGATGGGTTCTGTGGACCCTCCCCACCGCGGTGTTCGTCGGCGTGGTCGCGTTCTCGCTCCTGCCGGGCGCCGAGAACGGCACGCAGAGGGATCTCGGCGTCCGGCTGATCAACCCGATCGGCATCGAGGGCGCCCACCAGACGTTGAGCGTCATCGACGCGATCGCCGCCCCCATCGCCGTCGTCTCAGGCTTGCTCTGCATCGTTGCGCTGTTCCTTCGTTTCCGGCGATCGGAAGGCGAGGAACGCCAGCAGATGCGCTGGGTGGCCTATTCGGGAGCAGCGGTCATCGCGCTCTTCCTCCTGACCGCCGCGAGCGGGATCGCGTTCGGGGAGGGCACGGTCAACAACGTGGTGTGGGGGCTGATGGTGCTGATCATCGGGCTCGGCATCCCGATCGCCTTCGCGATCGCGATCATGCGCTACCGCCTGTACGACCTCGATATCGTGGTCAAGAAGACGGTGGTGTTCGCCCTCATCGCGACCTTCACCACGCTGGTGTACGTCGTCGCGCTCGTCGCGATCCCCACGCTCATCGTCGGGGTGGGGTCTGGGGGCACGTTCAGTCCGCTCACGTTCGCGACGACCATCCTGATCGCCCTCTTGTTCCAACCGGTGCGACGCCGGGCTCGCAAGTTGGCCGACCGCCTGGTCTACGGTCGCCGGGCAACCCCGTACGAGGTGCTCTCCGAGTTCTCCGATCGACTCTCCGAGGCGTACTCGACGGACGACGTCTTGCCTCGGTTGGCACAGCTCCTCGCGGCCGGCACGGGCGCCACCGTCGCAGGCGTATGGCTGCGAGTCGGCGACAGGTTCGTGCCGACCGCGGTGGCTCCCGCCACCGCCACGATCCCCACCGCCGTGGCATCGACGGGCGATGACCTCCCCGCGTTCGGCGAGCGGACCTCGGCGGTTCCGGTGCGTCATCAAGGCGACCTTCTCGGAGCCATCACCCTCGAGATGCCGGCGAACGACCCCATGAACCCCGAGAAGGAGCGGCTCGTGCTCGACGTCGCCGCGCAGGCGGGGTTGGTGCTCCGCAACGTCCAACTCATCGAGGAGCTCCGAGCCTCTCGCAGGCGGATCGTGACGGCGCAGGACGAGCGGGCGAAGAAGCTCGAGCGCAACATCCACGACGGGGCGCAGCAACACCTGGTCGCGCTCGCGGTGAAGCTCCGGCTCGCGCGAACGACGGTCGCGAGCGATCCCGCGAAGGCGGGCACGATGCTGGATGACCTCCAGTCCGAGGCGAACGACGCCTTGGAGAACCTCCGAGACCTGGCCAGGGGCATCTACCCCCCGCTGCTCGCCGACAAGGGCCTGCCCGAGGCGCTTACGGCGCAGGCTCGTAAGAGCCCTGTCCCGGTCGACGTCGAGTCCGACGGCGTCGGCCGCTATCCGCCGGAGATCGAATCCGCGATCTACTTCTGCTGCCTCGAGGCCCTCCAGAACATCGGCAAGTACGCGGGGGCCTCGCGCGCCGAGATCCGGCTGGCGCAAGCGAACGGCCACATCCGATTCGAAGTGATCGACGACGGGTCCGGCTTCGACACCACGAGCCAGCGGACCGGGACCGGCCTACAGGGGATGGCCGACCGGCTCGAGGCGATCGGGGGCTCCCTGGACGTGCGCAGCGAACCCGGGCGCGGGACGACGGTGACGGGCACGGTGCCCGCGACGCAAGGGGCAGCGCGATGACCGAACGCACGCG
>JBDTYT010000033.1:0-16344 GCA_040005555.1 Actinomycetota bacterium
TGGCGGTCTCGGTGTGCGGCGCCGTCTTCTTGATCAGCGACGTCTTGTTCGATGCGCGGATCGCCGTATCGGTCGCGGCTGCCGCGGGAGCCCTGTTCGCCGGTCTGTGGTTCGTCTTTCCCCTCGCACGAGCGGTGCACTCGGACGCTGACCTGCGCGCGTGAGCTCGGCCCATCGAGGTCCTGGCTCTTCCCGTCGCCGGGGATCGAAAACGCCCGCTCCCCGGCTAGGTTAGGAGCGGGCGTTTCCTCAGGAGCGGGCGTCACCGCCCCAGGCTCGAACTAGTCCTTGTTGAGAGCCTCGTTCACCTTGTCCTTGGCGCCGTCGACGGCATCCCCGGCCGTCTCCTTGACCTTCGCGCCTGCGCGATCCAGTTGACCCTCGCGCTTCAGCTTCTCGTCGTCCGTGAGGTCGCCGACGGCCTCCTTCGTCCGACCCTTCGCTTCGTCCATCTTGTCGCCCATGCCGGACCTCCTTTCGTCGGGGGAACGCCTACCCGGTCGATCGCCCGGATAAACGGTCCCGAGTCCGATCTCGAACCAGACGCTGGTCCCGTTCGTTCGATCGACGCCCCATCGATCGGTGAGGCGCTCGACGAGCAGGAGCCCCCACCCGGCCGACTCCAACGGGTGGGCGGGTTCGAAGGCCGGCTGATCGAAGCCGGGCCCGGGATCGTGCACCTCGACGCGCACGACGTCATCCACGATCACGGAGACCTCGATCGCCTCGCCTTCGTCGAACCGCGCATGCCGCACGCTGTTCGTGACCAGCTCGCTCACCAGCAAGGACAGGTCGTGGAGCACGTCGGAGCCGACCGAAGCCTCCAGCGGCTCGATCCGAGCTCGAGCCTCCCTTCCTGAGACAGGCTTGGGCGGGAGTCGGATGTCGAGGGCGATAGGCACGGGAACCTCCCGTCGCCGGCTGAGCCGAGCCGGGATACGCACGTGGTACCCAGGTCCGAAGCTACTAACCCCCGAGAGGAAGGGTGAAGCGCACGGTCGTGCGGCCGTCGTGCCTGGCGAAGCTCGTATCAGGGAACAGGGTTCTGATCAGATCGATCCGAGCCGGACCCTCCTGGGACCCGTCCGGAGCGAAGTCGCCGGTGCCCTCGACTTCGAACGCGACGATCTGAGGCTCGAACGTGGAACGCACGACCACGCTTCCGTGCGATCCCGGCTGACCGACCGATCCGGCGCACGCCTCGGAAACCGCGAGCTTCACGTCCTCGACCATGGCTTCATCGAACCCGGCGTGCTGAGCGATCTGCGACGAAAACGACCTGGCCGTGCCGAGGTACACGGCCACCGCGGGGATCTGCAGGGAGAAGGAATCAGCCGTCACGACGCGGTCGCGGAGCCGAGATCCGTGTGGATCTGGAACACCTTGTCCAGGCCGGTGACCGTGAGGACCTTGAGCGTCGAGCCCTCGTGGCACACGAGCCTGAGCGCGCCATCATGTTCCTTAAGACGGCGCAAGGCCCCGATCAACACCCCGAGACCGCTCGAATCCAAGAACCCGACTTCCTCGAGGTTCACGACCAACCTGCGCACGCCGCCGTCGATGAGCGATGCGATGCGGTCACGCAGGGCGGGCGCGGTGTACAGGTCCACCTCGCCGACGATGTCGAGCACCGTCCAATCGCCTGCGCTCCGATCGGTGAGCTGGAGTTCGATCGTCGTCTCCTGTCGAGACCGCCGCCGTCCACGGCCGCCGTACCCGGGTGAAAGCCCGGCTAGTATAGGCGACCGTCGTGTCGTCACATCCTCCCGAGACCGTCTCCGCGCAGATCCCGGCAAGGGGAGAGTTCGTGCACGTGCTGCGCTCGGTCGCAGCCAGCGCGGCCGCCCGCATGAACCTGAGCGTGGACGCGATCGACGATCTGCGCCTGTCGGTCGACGAAGCCTGCGCGGAATTACTGAAGGCGGTCCCGAGCGGGTCGGTGCTCGAGCTCTCCATCCTCCGCACGGGCATCGACGTCGAGGTCGTGGTGTCTGTCGACGGTGATCCCGGTGCGTGGCCACCCAACGGCCATGAGCGAACCCTCGCCTGGCAGGTCCTTTCGGGTCTGTCGGACGAGGTGACGTTCGAGCGGTCCTCATCGGGTCCGGCCTTGCGGATCCGCATGCACGCCGTGCTCGAGGAGCTCGGGCACTGAGGTCGGAGAGGCAGATGCCGTGAGCCCGCACCACGACTCGAGCGATGCCGAGTTGTTCGCTCGCCTGCCCGACCCCGCGGCCCGCGAGGAGCTGCTGATGCGCAACAAGCCGTTGGCCGACTACCTCTCGCGCCGGTTCGCCGGTCGCGGCGAGCATGCGGAGGATCTGGCGCAGGTGGCCTCGATGGCGTTGTTGAAGTCGATCGACCGCTTCGATCCGGAGCGCGGGGTGCAATTCTCGACGTTCGCGACGGTGACGATCGTGGGCGAGCTCAAGCGCCACCTCCGTGATCGCGGGTGGGCGGTTCGCGTGCCGCGTCGGCTCCAAGAGCTCGGCCTGCGCGTGGGCAAGGTCGTGCCGGAGCTCGCTCAGGAGCTGGGACGGGCACCCACGGTCCCCGAGATCGCGAAACGAACCGCGATGAGCGAGGACGACGTCCTCGACGCGATGGAAGCCTCGCAGGCGTACGCGACCGATTCGTTGGACGCTCCGGTCTCCGAGGACGACGATCGGGTCCCGGGAGACGCGCTCGGCACCGAGGACACGCGGCTCGAGCTCATGGATGGGTGGGCCAGCGTCGCGCCGGCGCTCGAGCGCCTGCCGGCGCGCGAGAAGCGGATCCTGTACCTGCGGTTCTTCGAGGACCGCACGCAGACGGAGATCTCCGAGGAGATCGGGATCTCGCAGATGCACGTCTCGCGTTTGCTCGCGCAGACGTTGGCGTTCCTCCGCGAGCACGTCGGCGGTGAGATCGAGCTGCCCTGAGTTTGCCGGGGCCGGCCCTCGGGTAGTGAGCACCCATGCCCGAGGTGACGACGCCGACGCGAACGGACGTGCGCTCGATCGGCAGCTCAGCTGCGGTGGAACGGTTCGACGGCGCGACCATCACCGTGTATCCCGACGGCCCGGCGTTGGTCCGTGGACGCTTTCGTCTCCAGGACGAGCTGGGCAACGAGGTCGAGACCGATCGCGCCACGATCGCGCTCTGCCGGTGCGGGAAGTCGCGTCTGCACCCGATGTGCGACGGAACCCACAAGGCGCTCCCAGCCGAGCTGCGCCCGAGCTGAACCCGCCGGGCCGGGCGTCAGAGCGGAAGCAGCGACGAAGCCCCGCGCTCCCAGCAGCCCATGAGGTGCTCCGCGAAACGGCGCTCCAGGGCCATCAGGCATCGGCCGCCGAAGATCACATCCGCCGCGAGATCCGGCTCGGCATCGATGAGCGAGCCGGCCAGATCGTAGGCGGCGATCATGTCGTGCACCGAATCGGCCACGACATGCTCGTCGAAGAAGTCCGTGGCCTGCTCGCCGAAGCCGAGGCGCCGCAGGCCGTCCCCGTAACGACGGTTCGGGATGGACGAAGTGAGCTCGAAGATCGCCAGGTGGCCGGCGACCGCTCCCCTCCACCGTCGGTGCAGCCCGAACAACGACATCAGGTTCACCGTGGCGAGCGTCACCCCCGGGATCCGGTCGAGATATCGGCCGTACGCGTCGTCCAACCCGACCTCACGCATCGTCTTCGCGAACAGCGAGGCGTGCATCCGAGGGGCGGAGCCGCCGCCGTACTCGTCCGCCTGGATCTCGATGAGAGCGGCCTTCGCCCTCCCGCCGAGCCGGGGGATCGCGAACGAGTGGGGATCGGCCTCCTTGAGGTGGTACGCGCTCCGGTGTATCAGGAACTCGTCGAACTGCTCGCGGGTCCCCTCGCGCGCGAGCAAGCTCGACAGGGACGGTCCATCGTTCTCAGCCGACAACTCGATGAGCATGCCCGGCACCGAGCGCCCCTCGACCGGCATGTGCCCGACCTCGGCCGACAGCGCGCGTTCGAACGGTTCCTCCAGTTCGCGTCGGAAGGCGAGGAGCGACGGCTCCCACTCCCACCGACCGTCGATCCCCTCGAACGAGCGGTAATGCAGCTCGTAGCAGACGTAGAGCGCGAGGTGAAGGTCGTCGGAAGAGAGCGCGTCTCCCTCGAGGGGCCGACCGTGCGCCGCGAGCTCATGGCTGCCCATCTCGAGCTCACCGAACAAGCGCTCCGTGATGGGACCTCGCGGCGAAGGAAGCTGTGCCATCGCGCCAGCGATTCCCACGGAGCAAGGCCCCAAACGTGGACGCGAGGGCCGCCCATGTTTGTGCGAACTCGCAGCGGGTAGGCACTGGCGAAACCGAAAGGAGAAACGACATGGACATCATCATCTGGTTGATCGTGGGACTCATCGCGGGTGCGCTCGCGCGTCTGCTCGTCCCAGGGCGCGACCCGATGGGCGTCCTCGGGACCATGATCTTGGGCCTCGTGGGCTCGCTCCTCGGCGGATTGGTCGCGGACGCGCTCGCGGGCGGCGATCAGAGCTTCAGCCCCGCGGGCCTCATCGGCTCGATCCTCGGTGCCGTCGTTGTGCTGCTGATCTACCGATCGGTACGCAGCCGCAGCACTGTCTGAACCTGGTGGCTGACGGGTCGCCGCTCCGGGACGCCCCCTTCGCCCGTGGGGCGGCGACCCTCGCCGCCGGGATCGAATAGCCCGATCGAAGAAGAAAGGTGATCGATGGATCGGCTCCTCTTGCGATGCATGGCCTGCGAGCACGTCACGGCCGTCGATGACGTGACGACCTGTTGTCCGTGTGGCCGATCGATCGCTTGGTACCGAGACGGCGTGCTCGAGATCCACGGACCTGCTCGCGCGCTCGCGCTGCTGGAGCCCGCGCCGGATCCCGACGGGTCCTCGGGCGATGTCGCAGACCCCGCAGAGGTTCGTCGGGCGGTGGTCGCGCCGTTGATCTGACGCTCGCGTGGGCGAGACTCAGCCCGCTCGGCCACCGGTGACGAGCGTGGGCTCAGTGAGCTCTGTTCCATCGGTCCGCACCAGCCAGATCGAGGGTTCGGAGCGATACGTCGTCTCCGCGCCCAGGAGTCCCGAACCGTCGACGCCCGACACGGGCGCGCACGACGGTCCGGTGGTGGCGTCGCCCGAAGAGCACAGGCGCGCCGCGTTATCCTGCGTCACCACGAGCACTCCTGCCACGGCCATCCACCGGCCCGGCGTTCCCCGGGCGGCGGCGGCGGGTGAGTCGGTGAGCTGTCCTTGGCCGATCCGGTGCGCGAGGGCGTCCGCGGGCGATATGCAGGGCGGTCCGCTGAACGGAAGACCGAGCTCGGTCCTCGGTGTGGGGAGCTGCCGGGCTCCCACCTGTACCGTCGCCGGCGTCGTCCCGAGGTCCGTCGTCTCGAACGTGACGAGTCCCGACGGAGCCGGGCCTAGGATGTACCGCCCGTACTCGTCGAACGTCGAGCCGTGTTGGAAGTCGTCGAACGTCCGCGTCGCGGCGCACCACCCGACGAGCTTGCCCACTCCGAACGGCGTGTGCGTCGAGAACGCATCGACCACGGAAACGGTCCCGTCCTCGTGGTGCACGATGAAGACCGGGCGGCCGTCGGCGAGGAAGACCGCCGCGGCATCGCCGAGGGCCGGGACCCGCACCTGCTGCGAACCCGCGACGGGCACGGCATCCCCGATCGATCCCTCATCTGATCCTCCGAGCGCCGTCACCACCACGACGGCCAGCACGACGACACCGAGCGCGATGAGCGCCAGGAGCGCCGGCCGCTCGCGGAGGGCGGAAGGGATCGCGGCACGTCGGACCTCTCTCGACGGATCGTGGCCGGATCCCGGACTGCCGCCGGAACCGAACGAGAACGCATCGTCGAGCCTCGGCACGTCGCGAGCGTACGCCTCGCGCAGACGATCGGAGCCGTAGACTCCCGTCGTGCCGAGGCCGATCCGCATCGGGATCCAGCTCCCCGAGGTCGAACGCGACGTGGGATGGGCCGAGGTGGTGACGATGGCCCGCGCCGCCGAGGCGTCGGGCTTCGACTCGGTTTGGCTCGGCGATCACCTGCTCTACCGCGACGACGGCCGTCCCGAGCGCGGGCCGTGGGACGCGTGGACCATTCTCGCCGGCCTCGCGGCCGCAACGGAGCACGTGCGGCTGGGGCCGCTCGTCGCGTGTTTGGGCTTCCACCCTCCCGGCGTGCTCGCTCGGATGGCGGCTTCCGTGAACGAGATCGCGGATGGTCGGCTGGTTCTGGGCGTGGGCGCGGGATGGAACGAGACGGAGTTCCGCGCGTTCGGTATCCCCTTCGACCATCGAGTGGGACGTTTCGAGGAGGCGTTCGACATCGTGCGCCGCCTGCTCGACGGTGAACGCGTCACCGCGCGTGGGAGGTTCTGGCAGGTCGAGGACGCGGTGCTCCTGCCCGTTCCCGCCCGCCGACCGGCGCTGATGGTGGGCAGCTCCGGGGAGCGGGTGTTGGGGATGACGCTCCCCCACGTCGAGGTGTGGAACACGTGGTACGACCTGTACGGCAACACGCCCGATGGCTTCTCGCGCGAGAACGCGAAGATCACGTCGGCGGCCGAACTCGCGGGCCGCGACCCGAGCGACATCCAGCGGAGCGCCTGCGCCTTGGTGCTCGTCGACCCTGCGACGAACGAGCGACCTCGGTCAGCAGATCACCCGCCGCTCGAGGGCTCGATGGCGACGATCGCGCGCGGACTGAGCGAGCTGGGTGAGGCGGGCGCGCACGAAGTCATCATCGTCGCGGACCCGATCACGGAAGGCTCGATCCGAGCCCTCGGCGAGGCGGTCGCGATCGTGGCGCAGAACGCCGGGGTGACCGCGCCGTGAGCAGCCGGCAGCGACGACCGAACGAGGTCCTCGGTGCGAGCGTCACGCTCACGGGTTGGCTTCCGGGCCGAGAGGCCGACGTGACGGAAGCGCTGGCGAAGATCATCACGCGTGAGGTCTCGCTCGATGCAGCCGCCCTCCCGATCGTCGTGCTGGAGAAGACCTCCATCGAGAACGGCGAACGCGCTCGAGCATCGCTCGAGGCCGCGGGCGGCGTCGTCGAGACACACGACGCCTGGGTCACGCGTGACGTCGCTCCCGATCCGCGCGCCCGCCCCGCATGTCCGTCCTGCGGATCCGAGCGCACGCAGCCGTACACGTTCGCGGGCCCGGCCGGCCGCGTGAACATGCGATGCACGAACTGCGGACATCTGTTCAAGCGGCCCTGACGCAAGGGCACGTTCCGTTCCGGACGAGCACGGCGCGGCCAGGGGCGCCGGTCAGCTCGCAGGCGGCTTCCGCTGCCCTGGGAGCTGGTCGTCCTCGGTCTCGTCCCACACGGTGCTGCCCTTCAGCGGGGCGACGTTGAACTGGTAGTCGAACACCAACGCACCACCGTACGCGGCTCCGAATGCCACCAGCGCCCCGGCCACGATCGAGAGCACGAGCAGCGGCGATCCGGTCGACGTTGTCGTGTCGAACGCGGAAACCCTGGCGATCGTCTCGACGATCACGAGCGCGGTCACCGTCAGCATCACCGTCATGTGCCAGTTGGCCGTCCGCCAGACCTGGGTGTGTTTGGCACGACCGATCGGGCCGGTGCCTTTCTCGCGCTCGAGCCCCTTCCACCAGTCCCAGAACCCGGTGAGCGCGGTGCCAAGGGATACGACCAGTCCGACGACGGTGACGAACGTTGCCGTGACGAAGGCGTTGCGCCCCAAGCTCGAACCGTCTTTCGCCACGAACGAGAGCAGGTCGAACCCCGCCGCCAGTACGTAGCAGACGATCGGGAAATCGGTGAGGGGCGGGTGGGTGGGTTTGCCCTCCCATCCGCGGATCCCTCGGAACGTTCGGCCGCGCAGCGTGATCGCCGGCCGGATCGAGAACGGTCGCATCAGCATCTCCCCTCGAGCACCCCGGTCCTCGGGGCAGACCCTTCCCAGCTTACGCCGCCACGAGTCGCCGGCCACCGCCGTCCAGCATGATGGACGCATGAGCACGCAGGTCCAAGACCGGCTCGATGCGGAGGGGTTGTTCGGCCGCGGCATGCGTCTGGTCGGCTCCTACATCAAGGCGCATCCGAAGCCGTTCGTGATCTCGGTCTGCGGAGCGTTCACGTTCGCGGTCGCCTCGATCGCGGTGACGGTGGCGCTCGGTCGCGTCACCGACCGAGTCCTCCGGCCCGCGTTCGGCACCGGGGTAAGCGCCGGAACCGTCTGGCTGGCGGTCGGGGCCGTCATGGCGCTCGCGACCCTGCGAGCTGCGGGGATCGGCGTGCGCCGGTACTACAGCGGCGTGCTGGGCTCGGCGGTCGGAGCGACGCTGCGCGAGCGCGTCTCGGATCGGTACCGTGACCTGTCGCTCGCCTACCACCGCGCGACGCCGACCGGCGAGCTGCTCGCGCACATGGAGGCAGACGTCGAGGCCGCGATCGACGTCTTGTACCCGATCCCGTTCGCGATCGGCGTGATCTTCCTCGTCGTGTTCGCGATGATCTCGCTGATCCTCACCGACCCGTTCCTCACGATCGTCGGGCTGCTGATGATCCCCGCGCTCGCGGTCATGAACCGCTCGTTCGCGCGACGGATGCAGGGGCCGGCGCAGCGCGCCCAGGAACGCATCGGCGACGTGTCCGCGGTGGCGCACGAATCGATCGACGGCGCGCTCGTGGTGAAGGCCCTCGGCCGAGAGCGTGCCGAGGTCGAGCGCCTGCGTGAGAAGGCTCAGCAATTGCGCGTCGAGCGCACCGCGGCCGGCTTCGTCCGCGCCGGGTTCGAGCCCGCGCTCGAGGCGCTGCCCTCCCTCGCGATCACCGTGATGATCGCCGTGGGCGCGTGGCGCGTGTCGACCGGCGCCGTGACGGTCGGGACCCTCGTGCAGATGGTCACGCTGTTCGGCATGCTCGCCTGGCCGATGCGCTTCATCGGCTGGATCTTGTCCGAGCTTCCTCGCGCGGTCGTCGGTCACGGCCGGATCGTCGAGGTCCTCGATCAACCGATCACGATCGAGCGAGCCGCCGAGCCCGCCCTGCTGCCCGAGCAACCGCTCGACGTCGCCGCCGAGGCGCTCACGTACGAGTTCGCCGGCGTCCGGGTCCTCGACGAGGTCACGTTCCACGTGCAGGCCAACGAATCCGTGGCGCTCGTGGGTCCGACGGGGGTCGGCAAGTCGACCCTCGCGCAGCTGCTCGTGCGGCTGGACGACCCGACCGCCGGCGAGATCTTGCTGGGCGGCGTCAACCTGCGGCACATCGACGCCGCGTCGCTTCGCCGCGCCGCCTCGATGGTCTTCCAAGACAGCTTCCTGTTCGCGAACACGGTGGCCGAGAACATCGCGCTCGACTCGAACGCCTCCCGCGACGAGATCGAGCGGGCCGCGACCGTCGCGCAGGCCGATCGGTTCATCCGGGCCCTGCCGAAGGGGTTCGACACGGTCCTGGGCGAGCGCGGGCACACGCTGTCCGGCGGCGAGCGCCAGCGGGTGGCGCTCGCTCGGGCGCTCGTTCGCCGGCCGCGGGTCCTGATCCTCGATGACGCCACGAGCTCGGTCGACCCGACCATCGAGGCCGAGATCCTCGCCGGTTTGCGCGAGGAGCTCCAGACCACGCTCATCGTCATCGCCTACCGACTCTCCACGATCCGTCTGGCGGACCGCGTCCTGTACCTCGAGCGGGGGCGCATCCGCGCCTCGGGCTCGCATGACGAGCTGCTTTCGGACGAACCCGGCTACGCCGCAATGGTCCGCGCGTACGAGCGGGGTGAGCGATGAGCGCGCCCGCCGTCTTCGAGTCCGCGGTCGTTCCGGATGCCGAGGAGGACCTGCCGATCCCCGTGCACATGCAGAAGGCGCGGAACGTGCTCGTGCTCGGTCTTCGGGAGAGCCCAGCGCTGCGCCGGGGACTCGGCTTCACGGTGATCGTGTCGCTCGCCGCGGCCGTCGCGAACCTCGTCGCGCCCGTCCTGATCCAACAGATCTTCGACCACGGCTTCCGAGGCGGGTTCCGGCCCGGATTCGTGTTCGGCCTCTGTGGCATCTCGTTCGTCCTGGTGGCCGGGACGTACGCCGCCGGGCGGGCGGCCTCCCGCCGGCTCGTCCGTGCCTCCGAGGAGGCCCTCATGGAGCTGCGGGTCCGCGGGTTCGAGCACATCCACCGGCTCTCGATCGCGTCGCAGTCGCAGGAACGGCGTGGGATCTTCGTGGCCCGGGTGACGGCGGACGTCGACACGCTCTCGGAGTTCACCGAGTGGGGCGGGATCGCCTGGATCGTGTCGTTCGCGATGATCCTCGGGGCGCTCGTGCTCATGCTGATCTACTCGTGGCAGCTCACGATCCCGGTCGTGCTCCTGGTCGGCCCGCTGCTGTACGTCGTCTCGAAGCTCCAGGCCAAGTTGTCGGCGGCGTTCGACCTCGTGAGGGCGCGGGTCGGGCAGATGCTGTCGGAGGTTTCCGAGAGCGTCATGGGCGCCGCCGTCGTACGCGCCTACGGGTTGGAGGAGCGGATCGACACCCGCGTGAAGCGCTCGATCCGCGACCGCTATCAGGCGCAGGTGGTCGCGCACTTCCGCACCGCCACGTTGTTCCCCATGGCCACGATCTTCTGGGGCCTTTCGCTGTCGGTCGTGATCTTGGTCGGCGCGATGTTCGGACCGGGGTGGGGCCTCACGTTCGGGCGGGTGTCGGCCTTCCTGTTCCTCGCGGACATGTTCGTGCACACCTTCACCGACTTGCCCGAGATCTACGCCGACACCCAGACGGCGATCGCGGGCTGGCGGAAGATCCTCGCGCTCCTCGAGCTGCCGGTCGAGATCGTGGAGCCCTCGCCGGGCGTCGCGCTACCGACCGGCCCGCTGTCGGTGCGGGCGGAGGACGTTAGTTATCGCTACGGCAACGGTCCGCTCGTCCTGCACGAGGTGAGCCTCGAGGTGCCGGCGGGAGCACACGTGGCGATCGTCGGTGAAACCGGCTCGGGCAAGACGACGTTGTCGAAGCTGCTGACGCGCCTGGCGGACCCCGTCGACGGGCGGATCGCGATCCAGGACGTGCCGCTCACCCAGGTGGCGCGAACGTCGCGACAGTCGGCCGTGCGGATGGTGCCACAGGACGGGTTCCTGTTCGACATGAGCGTGCGCGAGAACGTCCGCGCCGGCCGTCAGGGCGCGACCGATCGCGAGATCGAGACGGCGTTCGAGGAGCTGGGCCTCGGCGCGTGGGTGGAGTCCTTGCCGCACGCCCTCGACACGCGGGTCGGGGAACGCGGGGAGTCGCTCTCGGTCGGGGAGCGCCAGCTCGTGTCGCTCGCGAGGGCTCAGATCGGGAACCCGGGGCTGCTCATCCTCGACGAGGCGACGAGCGCCGTCGATCCCGCCACCGAACGCATGATCTCCGAGGCCCTCCGCAGGCTGTCGGCCGGGCGGACCTCGATCACGATCGCGCACCGGCTGTCGACCGCCGAGACCGCCGACACGATCTTCGTTTTCGACGCCGGCCGCGTGGTGGAGCGGGGCACCCACATGGAGCTGGTCGAGCTCGGCGGGGTGTACGGGGGCCTGTTCCGGAGCTGGCTGGGCAACGTTCGGAGCGCGACATAGCCGCGTTTCCCGGGGCCACAGTCAGGCACGCTCGTGCGGCGGGGAGGGGCGGGATCCTGTCAGTCTTCTCTCTGACCCGATGCGTAGAACGGCCCCGGTCGGGGTAGGAGACAGGAGACCCGGACGAAGGAGGGCGAGTCATGAGCATCACCGACACGGTAGGACGCGCCAAGGACGGTGCCATGCTGCATCTGTCAGAGGCGAAGATCGACCGCACCGCCAAGGAGAACGACGAACTCAAGATCGAGAACCGGCTCCTCCGCGAGGAGCTCGCCGACCACCGATCCGAGCACAAGCAGGTGCTCGACCTGCTCGAGAAGTCTCGGATCTCGACGAGCGGGAGCGCCTCTTCGGGGCGGAAGTTCAAGCTCCTGCGACTCATCGCGATCGGCGGAACGGTCTACGCGATCGTCACGAAGACCAGCGCCGTCGAGCGCGTGAAGGGTTGGATCGACTCGATGAAGGGGACGACCGACCGGTTCGCATCGGACGTCTCGATGAAGGCCTCCGATGGGGCGTATCGGGTCGGTGACACGATCGAGCACGCCGGCCGCAAGCTCGAGCAGACGGGCGAGAACATCGAGCAGGCCGCTCGGCCTTCCGAGCGTTAATTCGATCTAGAGAGCGAAGCACACCAGTGCGTGGACAGGACCGGCTCCGGCCGGTCCTGTCGCATCTCAAGCCCCCTCTCGACCTCACGAAGGTCGGTGGAGTGCCGCGCTTGCGATACGACATGCTTGTCCCGGATACTCCCCCACTGACTGCCCGAACGCAGAGGCCGCTCCGCCAGCAGCCGAAGGAGGATCGATGTGAGATCAAGCGGCACGCGATCATCGACATGATCCTGCTGCTCATCTCCGTCGGAGCCATGTCCACGGCGCGGTACCGGTGAGGGCCCTCGCCTCCGACGAGGTCATCCGCACCGAGCAGCTCACGAAGGTGTATCCGGGCGATATCCGGGCGGTGGACGAGCTCGATCTCGAGGTGCACCGGGGGGAGATCTTCGGCCTGCTCGGACCCAACGGTGCCGGCAAGACCACGACCGTCGGCCTCCTCACCACGCGGATCATCCCGACCTCGGGCCGAGCCTGGGTCGGTGGCATCGACGTGGTGGCGGCCCCGGCGGTGGCCAAGCAGGCCATCGGCGTCGTGCCGCAGACCAACACGCTCGACCGCAGCCTCACCGTGCGTGACAACCTGACCTTCCACGGCCGCTACTTCGGCATGACCGCCCACGACGCTCGCGCCGCTGCGGACGACCTGCTGAAGCGCTTCCTTCTCGCGGATCGCGCCGACGCCAGCGTGTACGCGCTCTCGGGCGGGATGGCCCAACGCCTCATGGTGGCGCGCGCGATCTTGCATCGCCCGCCCATCTTGTTCCTGGACGAGCCGACGGCCGGGCTGGATCCGCAGAGCCGCCTCGCGCTGTGGGAGATCCTGGGTGAGCTCCATGCCGCGGGCCAGACCGTGCTGCTGACGACGCACTACATGGAGGAGGCCGACAAACTCTGCGATCGCGTGGCGATCATGGATCACGGGAGGATCCTGGCGCTCGACACGCCGAGCGGCTTGAAGGCTTCGATCGACGCGGAGACGGTCGTGCGCGTGGTGACCGACGGAGATCCGGCTGCACTTGCGACACGACTGGGTGAGATGGATGGGGCGGCGAGGGCCGCGGTCGTCGAAGGTGCGGTGAACCTGTACCTCAAGGGCGTGACCGGCGTGATCCCGAAGGTCGTCGACGCGGCCGAGGCGGCCGGGTACCGGGTGACAGATCTCTCATCGACCGAGCCGACGCTCGAGACCGTGTTCATCACCCTGACGGGAAAGGATCTGCGCGAATGACCGCGACGGCGACCGACCTCATCGAGCTCCGGCCGGCCGGGCCCGCGGCCAGGCGAGCGTTCTCCGGCCTGTTGCTCCGCGACCTTCACGTCCTGCGCAAGAACGCCGGGCAGTTCGCGATCCGCACGATCATGCAACCGCTGCTGCTCGTGTTCGTCTTCACCTACGTGTTCCCGAAGATCGGGCAGAGGATCGGCGGCAGCCAGGAGGCTCAGGCTGCATTCTCGACGCTCCTCATGGCGGGGGTCATGGCGACGAGCCTGATCTTCCAAGGGGTGCAAGCCGTCGCGCTGCCACTCGTGCAGGAGTTCGGGTTCACGCGCGAGATCGAAGACCGGGTCATGGCGCCCCTTCCGGTGTGGGCAGCGGCGGTGGAGAAGCTCGTCTCGGGTTCCGTGCAAGGGCTCCTCGCTGCGCTCGTGGTGTTCCCGCTCGCGGCGGTGATCCCCGCAACGCCGGTGCACCTGACGATCAGGTGGGAGTACCTGCTGACGATCGTCCCGCTCGCCGCGTGGGTGGGCGCGGCGCTCGGCCTCGTGATGGGAACGCGGGTGGCGCCGCAGCAGGTGCCCCTGCTCTTCTCCATCGTCGTGATCCCGATGACCTTTCTCGGAGCGATCTACTACCCGTGGTCGAGCCTGTCCCCGATCCCGTGGCTCCAGTACTTCGTGTTGTTGAACCCGCTCGTGTACATGAGCGAAGGGTTCCGGATGGCGCTCACGTCCGGCGTCCCACACATGCACGCCTCGGCGATCTACGGCGCGCTCATCGGGTTCGCAGTGCTCCTCACGTGGTTCGGCGTCGATGGGTTCCGAGGTCGCGTCCTCGGCTAGCCCTTGCGGACCCTCACGAGGCGCGGAGATCCGGCCCATCCAGGCCCGCCCGCACGAGGTTCGCGCCCGTGCCGTAGGGTAGGGGCATGAGCGAAACCCGGAAGGGACCGTTGGACCAGCTCGGCGACGCGCTCGCCGGCCTGGCCAAGAAGGCGCCGGCCGCCGGCAAGGCGATCTCGGATAAGGCTCCCGAGATCGCGAAGCTCGTAGCCGAGAAGGCGCCACAGGCAGCGCGCAAAGTGGCCGCGAAGACCTCCCCGCAAGTCGCCAAGGTCATCCGCGCGACCGGTGACCAGGTGGCCAAGCGCGCACCGCAGATCGGCAAGGCCGTTGCCGACAACGCGCCGAAGATCGCCGAGAAGGTCGCCCGCAGGGCGGAGAAGCGGCCCAACAGACCCTCCTCCGAGGACGGCCCCGCGACTCCGTAGCGAGACAGGCCGGCGCGGCTCGGAGACGTTCGGCATAGCCTCCGCGTACCTACGGGCGAAAAGAGGGGTCTCACGATGCGCACTTCACGTCGGATCCGAGCATTTCTGGCCGCGGTGTCGGGGGTCGGCCTGTTCGCGGCGGGGATGGCGAGCTCGGCGATGTTCGGTCAGGCCACCGCCGGCAGCGAACGAGCTCCCACCTCCCTGCCCGGGTTCAGCCAGGTCGTGAGCCTCTCGCACATCAACGACCCGGCGAAGATCCCGCTGTTCCCGGGCGACCCGAAGTTCCGCATCGATACCGCGTTCACGATCCCCCAGGACGGCTTTTTCCTCGAGTACGTCCAGGAGGGAACGCACACCGGGTCTCATTACAGCGCGCCGTGCCACTTCCACGCGGGTGGGCTGTGCGCCGACCAGCTCTCTCCGTCGGACCTCGTGATGCCGGCGGTCGTCGTCGACGTGCGAGCGCAGGTCGCGCGGGATCCCGATTACATCGTGACCATCGCCGATCTGAAGGCCTGGGAGTCGGTGAACGGACAGCTGCCGCCGGGTGCCGCCGTCCTGTTGTGGACGGGGTGCGCACGCTTCTGGGCCGACGGGAACACCGACGGCGAGCCGAACTATTACAACTGCGGCAGCGGTCTGTCCGGCAATCACCAGCCGGGGTTCTCGCGCAACGCGGTCAAGTGGCTGATCCGAAGCGGCGTCCTCGGCAAGACCGGGGCGACCGGCACCGACACCTTCGGGCCTGATCCCGCGTCCGACGTCGGGTACCTGCCCACCTGGCTCACGCTTCGCCGGCACCGCGTGACGCTCGAGAACCTCACGCACCTGGGCGCGATCCCCCCGGTCGGCGCGTGGGTGGTCCTCGGGAGCCCCCGCAACGTGCACGGTTCCGGCGCGCCCGGGACGATCCTCGCGTTGATCCCGTAGGTGTCCGTGCGAATCGCGAACCAGCCCGCCCCGGCTACCCTAGGCACATGACGATCCTCGAGGCCGGAGACCTCGCGCCGCCGTTGTCACTCCTGGATCAGTACGGGAACACGGTCCGCCTCGAGCGGTTCCGCGGACGGAAGGTGCTCGTGTACTTCTACCCGGAGGCCGATACGCCCGGGTGCACCACGCAGTCCTGCGCGATCCGCGATCACATGCAGGACCTCGCGGAGATCGGGACGGACGTCGTGGGGATCTCGCCTGACCTGCCGGACAAGCAGCTCGCGTTCGATGAGAAATACGGTCTCGGCTTCCCGTTGCTCTCGGACCCGGACCACGCCGTCGCCGAGGCATGGGGCGCGTGGGGCGAGAAGACCCGGGGCGGCACCACCTTCGAGGACATCATCCGCTCGTCGTTCCTCGTGGACGAGTCCGGCCGTATCGAACGAGCCTGGTACGCGGTGAAGCCCGAAGACACCGTACCGAACGCCCTCGCGGCGATCAGCGCCTGATCGCTTCAGCCTCGTCGAGCGCCACCAGCTCCTCGTCGCTCAACCGCCAGGTCGAGGCGTCGACGTTGGCCCGGACCTGCTCGGCCGTCGTGGCCCCCGCGATCACGGACGCCACCGGTCGCTTCGCGAGGAGCCAGGCGAACGCCAGCTCGAGCAGGGTGTGTCCGCGATCGCCGGCGAACCGCGCGAGGCGATCGATCCGATCGAA
>JBDTYT010000034.1:0-16342 GCA_040005555.1 Actinomycetota bacterium
CGTGGTCACGATCGCCCACATCTCCGATCCGCACGTCGGTTCGCCCTACTTCGTGCCGAACCTGATGAACCGTGTGATCGTCGAGCTCAACGAGCTCGAGCCCGACGCGGTGATCTGCTCCGGCGACCTCACGAACGAGGGATACCGGCAGGAGTACAAGAACTGGGTCGCATACGCCCAACGGATCGTCGCTCCGACCTACACGGTCCCGGGCAACCACGACGCACGCAACGTGGGCTACCTGCACTTCGAGGAGCTCATCGGTGCCCGCCAGTGGAGCGTCGACGTGAAGGGCGTCCGGATCGTGGGCGATGACTCCAGCGAGCCCGACGTGAACGAGGGCCAGATCGGCCGCGAGCGCTACGAGTGGATCCGCGAGCAGTTCGCCGTGCCCGCCGACCTGAAGGTCTTCGTGTTGCACCACCACCTGTTGCCGATCCCGGGGACCGGGCGCGAACGCAGCACGGTGATGGACGCGGGCGACCTGCTCGAGGAGCTCATCGTGGCCGGCGTGAACATCGTGCTGTCGGGACACAAGCACGTCCCGTACGTGTGGCGTCTCGAGAACCTGTACGTGGCGAACGCCGGGACCGTTTCCTCGCTGCGGCTCCGCGGGTACACGAAGCCCTGTTACAACGTCCTCGAGTTCGAAGGCGACGAGGTGAAGATCACCCGCAAGTATCCCTTCGGCGGCGGCAGCGTGATCGCCCACTTCGCATTGTCCAGCGGCGAGCAGTTCTATCGCGAGGTCGAGCCCCCGGTGCAGCAGCAGCGCGCGCCCGCGGCACGGCAAGGGGAGTAGGCCCGGCGGCCGGGGATCCGGACGTTCCCCGAGGTACGAAAGGGTTTCCACACCGACCGCCTCGAGGGGAGGCTCCGTGAGGGTTCTCGGGCTCGTCGATGGTGAGCATTACCCACCGGTCACGCGGTGGGGGATCGAGGTCGCCCGAACGAAGGGGTTCGAGGTCGTGGCGGCGCTCCTCGTCGGAGGCGTCGAGAAGCTCTCGCCGGGGGCGGAGTTGCCGGACCTCGGCACGCCGGTTCGCCCCGTGGTCGGCGACGTATCGGCGGCGCTCGCGCGTGCGATCGACGAGCTGCGACCCGAGGGAGTCCTCGACCTGTCCGATGAACCGATCATCGGCTACCGCGAGCGCATGGAGCTTGCGGCAGTGACGCTTGCCCGAGGCGTGGCCTATGTCGGTCCCGATTTCCGGCTGGACCCGCCGATCTCGGGGCCGCCGCTCGATGTCCCGACGATCGCGGTCATCGGTACGGGGAAACGGACCGGCAAGACGGCGATCGCGGGCGACCTCGCTCGAGCCGCGGCGGCGATGAACGCCAACCCCGTCCTCGTGGCGATGGGCCGGGGTGGTCCGGCCGAACCACAGGTTGCTCGGGCCGGAAGCGTGGGTCTGGACCAGCTGCTCGAGCTGGTGCGGAGCGGGGAGCATGCGGCATCGGATTACCTCGAAGGGGTCGTAACCTCCGGCGTGACGACCGTCGGCTCCCGCCGTGCGGGAGGAGGCCTGGCGGGTCTCCCCATGGCCACGAACGTGCGCGAGGCGGCCGATCTGGCGGTGGACTTGGGCGCGGGGATCGTCCTGCTCGAGGGCAGCGGCGCCGCGGTGCCGCCGATCCCGTGGGACGCCGGGGTCTTGGTCGTTCCCGTTTCAGCCCCCCCCGAATACCTTGGGGGCTACCTCGGCCCCTACCGCCTGTTGCTATCGGACCTGGTTGTCTTTACAATGTCTGGCAGCCCACACGCCGGGCCCGAGAACACCTCCGCTCTGCGATCCCACGTCCAGCGACTTCGCGGTGATGCCCGGCTCATCGTGACGAGGTTCGAACCGCATCCACTGGACGATGTGCGGGGCAAGGACGTGTTCTTCACCACGACGGCCCACGGGGCGGCCGCCACAGGGCAGATCGATTCCCTCGAGGCAGCCCACGGGTGTCGGGTGGTGGGGTGGAGCGACAACCTGGCCGACCGTGCCGGGTTGGCACAGGACATGGACGGAGCGCAGCCGTACGAGGTGCTGCTCACAGAGCTGAAGGCCGCGGCGATCGACATCGCGTGTCGCAAGGCTCTCGACAGGGGCGCCGAGGTCGTCTTCGTCGATAACCGCGCGGTGGTGGTGGAGGGAGACACCGACATCGGCACCGCGCTCCGAGGAACGATCGATCTCGCGAGGCAACGACGAGCGAAGCGATGACGAAAGACCAGAAGAGCCCGTACATCGTGATCTCCGACCGGGAGACCGGGCTTCCGTACTCGAAAGGCCTCATGGCCTCCCAAGTGATGGTGACGGGCTTGTCGCCGTTCCGCGCGTACCAGGTCGCGGAGGCCGTGGAGGAACGACTGCTCGAGGCAGGCGCTCCCTCGATCACGAGCGAGGAGCTCGACCGCGTAGCGCTCGAGGCCATCTCCGAGCTCGCAGGCGAGCGGTTCGCGAAGACCTTCCTGCGATGGCGCGAGGTCGAGGCGCTCGACATCCCGCTCGTCGTGCTGATCGGCGGAACGACGGGTGTCGGGAAGTCGACGCTTGCCACCCAACTCGCCACACGCCTCGGCATCGTGCGCGTGGTCGCCACCGATGCCGTCCGAGAGGTCATGCGCGCGTTGTTTTCCAAGGAGCTGATGCCCGCGTTGCACACGTCGTCCTTCGAGGCGGGGACCGTCCTGCGCGAGGCTCCCAACCGCGACGCGGCGATCGTCGGATTCTGCGAGCAGACGAACGTCGTGGCCGTCGGGATCGACGCCTTGCTCGCGCGAGCGGCGCTCGAGGGCACGAGCATCATCATCGAGGGTGCCCACGTCGTGCCGGGTTTCCTCGACCTGGAGTCGCGCCAGGACAGATTCCTCGCGGTCCCGCTCATCATCACGGTGGAAGAAGAGGACGTCCACAGGAGCCACTTCGCCGCCCGCGGTGCGGATCACGCCGGACGCCCCGCCCCTCGCTACCTCGAGGGGTTCGACAACATCCGCCGGATCCAGCGGTACATCAAGAGTCAAGCGCTCTCGCACGGTGTGCCGGTGGTTCCCAACTACAGCTTCGACCGCTCGCTCGCGGCGGTCATCGACCTGGTCATGGAGCGCGCGACGGAATGGGTGCAGCAGGGCCTCGCCCGTTCGAACGGCGTCCGCGCACGGGAAGGAGATCCACGGTGAGACTGTTCCTCGACACGGCGAACATCGACGAGATCCGAGAGATCAACAGGTGGGGAGTGCTGTCCGGCGTCACGACGAACCCGTCGCTCGTCGCCAAGCAGAACGATGACCCTGAGACCGTCTGGAAGGAGATCCTCGCCGAGGTCGATGGCGACATCTCGCTCGAGACCACCGAGCTCGAGACCGACGCCATGGTTGAGCAGGGCATCGGGCTCGCGCAGATGGCCCCGAACGCGGTCGTGAAGGTCCCCATGACCCCCAACGGCCTCTCGGCCGGCAAACGTCTCATGAAGGACGGCATCAAGATCAACGTCACGCTGGTGTTCTCGCCCGCGCAGGCGATCCTCGCGGCCGAGATCGGCGCCTACATCGTCTCGCCGTTCATCGGGCGGATCGACGACATGGCGGGGGACGGTATGCACGCCCTGCGCCAGATCTGCGAGATCTACGAGGTCCAGGGCTACGAGACGAACGTGCTCGCGGCGTCGCTGCGGCACCCCATGCACGTCGTGGAGGCCGGGCTCGCGGGAGCCGATATCGCGACGATGCCGTACGCCGTTTTCGCGCAACTCGTGAAACACCCGTTGACCGACATCGGATTGGCCAAGTTCCTCGAGGACTGGCAGTCCCTCCAAACGGAACTGAAGGAAGGAGCTTAGATTGGCCACCATCGACAAGAACACCCTCGAGGGAAAGGTCACCGCCGAGCTGCACGAGATGGCGAGCGACCTCGGGATCGAGGGACACAAGGGACTGAAGAAAGCCGAGCTGATCGACAGCATCTTGTCCCACGACGGCGGGGCGAGCACGTCACCCCCACCGACCACGCCCGACCAGACGTTCGCGGCCCCGTCGACTCCCCAACCTCGCCAGGAACTCGGATCCGAAGAGGAGCGCCAGCCCGGGAACGAGCGTTCCTCCGGGAACGGCGAAGTGCGAGGCCCCGCTCGTGATCGAGCGTTCACTCGCGACCGCCCGGGGGGCGGTCAAGGCCAAGGGGGCCGGGACCGCGGACCGCACGTTGGCGGCGACCGTGGCGGGCAGCCCGACCGAGGCGGCCAAGGCGGCCAAGTCGACCGGGATCCGCGAGGGCGCCGCCCGTCCCGCGAGGAGCGGCGGCGGCAGCGCGAGGAACGGCGTGTCCGCGAGGTCGAGATGCAGAAGGAGGAGTTGCAGTCTGCTCCCACGCAGACCGGACTCCTCGACATCTTGCCCGAGGGCTACGGCTTCTTGCGGACCTCCGGCTACCTGCCCGGTCAGCAAGACATCTACGTTTCGCTCTCGCAAGTGCGTCGCTTCATGCTCCGCAAGGGCGACACCGTCACGGGCAAGGTCCGCCAGCCGAAAGAGAGCGAGAAGTACTTCGCCCTGCTGCAGATCGACGACGTGAACGGCATGGATCCGGAAGCGGCCAAGCAGCGGCCCGTCTTCGACAAGCTCACGCCCTTGTTCCCACACCAGCGGTTCCGCCTGGAGACCGGGCCGACCGACGTGACCGGCCGGATCGTCGACATGGTCGCGCCGATCGGAAAGGGCCAGCGCGGGATGGTGGTCTCTCCACCGAAGGCGGGCAAGACAACGGTGTTGAAGAACATCGCGAACGGGATCATCCAATCGAGCCCCGACACCCACGTGATGATCCTGCTCGTGGACGAGAGGCCGGAAGAGGTCACCGACTGGCAGCGCACCGTGTCGCCGGCCGAGGTGGTCTACTCCACCTTCGACAAGCCGCCGGACCAGCACATCCAGGTCACCGAGCTCGTGCTCGAACGCGCGAAGCGCCTGGCCGAGATGGGGCAGGACGTGGCCATCATCCTAGACTCGATCACGCGGCTCGCGCGGGCGTACAACCTGGCTGCACCGGCCTCGGGGAAGATCTTGTCGGGCGGGATCGACTCGACCGCGCTCTACCCACCGAGGCGGTTCTTCGGCGCCGCGCGGAATATCGAGGAGGGCGGCAGCCTTACCATCATCGCGAGTGCTCTCGTCGAGACCGGATCCCGGATGGACGAGGGGATCTTCGAGGAGTTCAAGGGCACCGGCAACATGGAGCTGCGCTTGGACCGTGCCCTGTCCGAGAAGCGCATCTTCCCGGCCATCAACGTCGAGGCGAGCGGCACCCGCAAAGAGGAGCTGCTCATGCCCACCGAGGAACTGGCGCTGGTGTGGCGCCTGCGGCGGGTGCTCCACGCGCTCGAGGCCGGAGCGGCGCTCGAGCTGCTCACGGACAAGATCAGGGCGACGAAGTCGAACGAGCAGTTCCTCAAGGAGATCGCGAAGGCACCGGCCGGGTAAGCTGGCCGGCCGACAGGAGGAGACACCGGTCCCATGAAACAAGGAATCCATCCCGAGTACGTGATCGCCACGGTCCGATGTTCCTGCGGGAACACGTTCGAGACGCGCTCGACGAAGTCGGATCTCCGCGTGGAGATCTGCTCGAACTGCCACCCCTTCTACACCGGCAAGCAGAAGCTCATCGACACGGGGGGTCGCGTCGAGCGGTTCCAACGCCGGTATGCCAACCAGCAGGCCGGCAAGTCGACGGCCCCGGCGGCAGCCACCTCGCCCGCGGTCGAGACCGCTCCGGGCGACGAGCCCTCGGCGTAGCGCGCTCCAAGCATGGCGGAGGAGGCCACGGACGGCCAGCACTTCTACGGCGGCCAGGCGGTCGTCGAAGGGGTGATGATGCGTGGCCGCGACGTGTGGGCGATCGCGGTGCGCAGGCCCGACGCGACGATCCACGTCGAATCGCACGACATCGATTCGCTGGTTGCGCGTCATCCGATCTTTCGTCAGCCCGGTCTGCGGGGGGTGATCGCGCTCGGACAGGCGTTGTCGATCGGCTTCAAGGCGCTCTCGATCTCGGCTCGTGAATCCTCGCCCGAGGAGGAACGGCTCTCGTCGAGGCAGATGGCCCTCTCGATGACGATCGCGGGAGTGATCTTCCTCGCGATCTTCATCGTGCTGCCCGCGGTGGCGTTCCGTTGGGTGGGTCATCACGTCAGTTCGAGCATCTTCGTGAACGCACTCGAGGGCGTGTTCCGGGTCCTGCTGTTCCTCGGCTACCTGTTGATCATCGGTCGCGCGAAGGAGATCCGGCGGGTGTTCGAGTACCACGGGGCGGAGCACAAGACGATCGCCGCGTTCGAGCATCACGATCCGCTCGACCGGGAGCACGTCGTTCGATACTCGACGCTGCACGTCCGGTGCGGGACGAACTTCCTGCTCCTCGTCATGGTGATCACGATCTTCGTGTTCGCCGTATTCGGGAACCCCGGCATCTGGTGGCGGATCGGGTCGCGGATCGTGGCGATCCCGATCATCGCCGGGATCGCGTTCGAGATGCTGCGCCTCGGCGCCAGGTTCCCGAACTCGCTCGTCATCCGAGGCCTCATGACTCCGGGCCTGTGGCTGCAGAAGATCACGACGAAACCACCCGACGATGCCCAGATCGACGTCGCGATCGCCTCGTTCAATGAGGTCCTACGTCGAGAGCGTGGGCCGCAGGAGCGCGCTCCGGCCGCCGACGGCTGATCGCCCTGCCCACGCAGGGGAAGTTCCCGGGGGTCCTTGCATCGGCGACCTCGCGGTCTAGCATCGTTCGGACGACCCCCGTCACGCCTGAGTCGAGGAGGCTTCCCCATGTCCGCGACCGAGCTGGACCTTCCGGTCCTCGCGAGCGCCGATCAGATACGCCGACGTGAGTTCGTCACGACCCGCCGCGGCTACGACCCCGATCAGGTGCGCGAGTTCCTCGAGCGTGTAGCCGTTCAGGTCCAACAGATGGAGGCGATGATCCGAGAGGCGCGCCTCGAAGCTGAGTCTGCCCTCCGCGCGAGCGTCGAGCCGAGGATCGACCCCTACGAACAGCTCTCCGCGAGGTTCACCGACGTGATCCGTGCAGCCGACGAAGCTGCCGAGCGGGTGCATCGCGAGTCGCGTGAGGATGCCGAGCGGATGATCTCGGAGGCCCGCGCCGATGCCGATCGCATCCGCACCGACGCGCAATCCAAGGCAGAAGAGGCTCGGGCCTCGGCCGACCGCGCGCTCCGAGAGGCACGAGACCAAGCCGACCGCACGATCGCCGGTCTGTCGACACGGCGCGAGGCGCTCGTCGGTCAGCTCGCTCACATGCAGGCGCGCCTGCTGGGGGTAGCCGAGCAACTCGAATCCGCCATCGAGATCCGTGACGAGGTCGACGCCGATCCAATCGTGATCGGCGAGGCGGAGGTTCGCGACGAGCTCTTCTCGGTGCCTGGTGCCGAAGCCGCGTCCTCGGCTCGTTCCGAGCCGGGCGCGACGATCCTTCCCTCCGATGAGGAGCTCTGGGACGGCACCGAGGCGATCGCCCTCGAGGTGCCGGACATCCCGGCGCTCGATCTCTTGTGGGGCGACGACGACGAGGACGACTAGCTCCTCGCGTCCGTAGCGCCGTTGAGGGATCGAGCACCGGCCCCGCGGCCGGGTCGGGCCACGTCCGGACCGGGATAATCGAGCGCATGGAGCTCGAGTCAAGGCTCGGAGAGATCGAGGCGCGATACGAGGACATCGCGGCCCAGCTCTCGTTGCCCGACGTCACCTCGGACCCGGACCGACTGCGGACGCTCGGCCAGGACCTCGCCGAGCTCGGCGCGATCGTCACGCCCTACCGGGCCTACAAGGAGGCGCTCCGTCAAGCCGAGGAAGCACGAACGATGGCGAGCGGGGAGCCCGATCCGGACATGGCCTCGTACCTCCAGGACGAGGCCGCCGACGCCGATCGGCGCGCCGCCGAGCTCCGCGCGACGCTCGAACGGCTCCTCGTGCCCACGGACCCGAACGACGACAAGGGCGTCATCGTCGAGATCCGTGCGGGCGCGGGCGGGCAGGAGGCGGCGCTGTGGGCGGCCGAGCTCTTCGAGATGTACCGGGCCTACGCGGAACGCCGCAAGTGGAAGACCACGGTGCTGAGCGCCTCGCCGTCGGATCTCGGAGGGTTCCGAGAGATCGTGCTCGAGGTTCGCGGGAAGGGAGCCTACTCGCGGCTGAAGCATGAGTCCGGCGTCCACCGGGTGCAGCGGGTCCCGGTTACGGAGTCCTCCGGGCGCAAACACACCTCGACCGCAACGGTGGCCGTCCTGCCCGAGGCCGAAGAGGTCGAGATCGACATCCGACCCGAGGATCTCCATCTGGACGTGTTCCGCTCATCCGGCCCAGGGGGGCAGAGCGTGAACACGACGGACTCAGCCGTGCGCATCACGCACAAGCCGAGCGGGATCGTCGTCACCAGCCAGGAGGAGCGATCCCAGCTGCAGAACCGCGAGAAAGCCATGCGCTATCTGCGCGCTCGGCTGCTCGCGAGCGCCCAGGACGCCGCGCAGGCGCAGGAGGCCGCGTCGAGGAAGTCCCAGGTGGGGACCGGGGAGCGGGCCGAGAAGATCCGCACGTACAACTTCACCGAGGACCGCGTGACCGACCATCGCGTGAAGCTGACACTCCACCAGCTCGAGAACGTGATGGCGGGCGATATCGACGGCTTCGTCGACGCGTTGCTCTCGGCGGAGCGGGCCTCTCAGCTTGCCGGCGACGACGAGGGCTGAGGCGTGCGCCCCGCCGAGGTGCTCCGCCGCGCGAGCGACTACCTCGACCGTCACGGCGTCGAGAGCCCGAGCGCGACCGCCGAAGCGCTCATGATGGCGATCCTCGGCACCGATCGCACCGGTCTCTACACGAGGACAAGCGGTCTCGACATGCGCGAGGCCAGGACGTTCGGACGCGCGCTCTGTCAGCGATGTACCGGCACCCCGCTGCAGCACCTCACGGGCGAGCAGACGTTCCGGCGGATCTCGCTCGAGGTCCGACCGGGCGTGTTCGTGCCGAGGCCCGAGACCGAGGTGCTCGTCGGGCTCGCGCTCGGGGAGGTCGTTGGCCTGGCAGCCCCGCTCGTGATCGACGTCGGTACCGGCACCGGAGCCCTCGCGCTCTCGGTGAAGGACGAGCGGCCGGATGCGTCGGTGTTCGCCACCGACCTGTCGGCCGAGGCGGTCGAGCTCGCGCGGTCGAACGGGGCGCGGTTGGGGCTCGACATCACCGTCTCGGAGGGCGACCTGTTCGAACCACTGCCCGCGGAGCTGCTAGGCCGTGCGGACATGGTGATGAGCAACCCGCCGTACATCGACCCGGGTGTCCTGGACGATCTGCCGGCGGAGGTGCGCGCCGATCCCGAGCTGGCGCTCGTGGGCGGGGTCGATCTCATCGATCGGCTCGCGACCGATGCCGCTCGATGGCTCCGGTCTGCCGGGGTGCTGGCTATCGAGATCGGCGAAGATCAGGGCGCGGAAATCATCCGGCGGCTCGAAGGGCGATTCCGCGAACTTCGGGTCGAGCCCGATCTCACCGGTCGGGACCGGGTCATCCTCGGGCGCCGGGCGTGAGGGATCCCATCGAGGACGCTGCACGAGCGGCGCTGGACGGGCGCCTGATCGTCCTGCCGACCGACACCGTCTACGGGATCGGCACCCGCCCCGACGACGGGGCAGCAACGGCGCGCCTCTTCGAGGCCAAGGGGCGCCCACGGCATCTCGAGCTCCCGGTCTTGGTCGCGAGCGTGGCGGCCGGACGCGAGATCGCGGAGTTCGATGAACGCGCGGAGACCCTCGCGGGCCGCTGGTGGCCGGGACCGCTGACGCTCGTGTTGCCTCGAGCCGAGCCGAGCCGAGTGTGGGACCTCGGGGGCGACGCTTCTACCGTAGGGGTGCGGATGCCGCACCATCCGATGGCGCTCGCCGTCCTCGCGCGGACGGGCCCCCTCGCGGTCTCGAGCGCGAACCGCTCGACGGAACGCACTGCCGCGGACTGCGACGACCTCGCTCGCGCGTTCGGGGAGTCCGTCGATGTCTACCTGTGCGAGGAGGCCAGACCTGCGAGACAGGCCTCGACCGTGGTCGATCTCGCGCACGGGGAGTGGCGGATCCTGCGACGCGGTGCGGTCACCGAGCAACAGATCCGGACGGCTCTCCGCGCCTGAAGCGTGCTCGGCGGGCGGCCGGAAAGCCGGTGCTATGCTCGCGGGCCATGGCTTCCATCCTCGTCGTGTGCACCGGTAACGTGTGCCGGTCGCCGCTCGCGGAGGGGTTCCTGCGAGGCGTGCTGGAGGCCCGATTCGGCGCCTCGGCGCCAACGGTTTCCTCTGCAGGGACGGCGGGGTGGGAGGGAGCGCCGGCGATGCCGGAATCCGTCGCCGCCGCCGAAGAGCGCGGGGTCGACATCTCGGGACATCGCGGCCGCGAGCTCGTGCGCGAGCATGTGGACAACGCCGATCTCATCGTCGGCATGGCCGCCGAGCATCGTGACGCCGTGCTGCGATCGGTGCCGAACGCGGCGGGCACGACATTCACCCTCAAGGAGCTCGTCCGATTGCTGGACGCGCTGCCCGATGCAGACCCTTCAGCGCCGGCGTCTGAGGCGCTCGTCGAGCGCGTGGCCGAGGCCGATCGCCTGCGGCGGAGCGGGTTCGAGGGCAACCGGCACGACGAGGACGTCGTGGATCCGCTCGGCATGCCGCTCGACAGCTACCGGGCCGTTGCATGGGAGCTGGATGAATGGAGCCGGCGGCTCGCCGAGGGGCTGTTCGGGTTGACGCCGGCGAATGCGACCGCTCTGGACGAGGCCTGATCGTGCGGATCGCGATGGGGTCCGACCATGCCGGGTTCCCATTGAAGGAGACCTTGAAGGCGTTCCTCGGTGACGAGGGCCACGAGGTGATCGACTTCGGAACGGATTCGGAGGAGCCCGTCGACTATCCTGACTTCTGCGCCGCGGCGGCTCGAGCCGCGGTGGACGGACGCGCCGATCGAGCGATCGTGCTGGGCGGCTCGGGACAGGGCGAGCAGATCGCCGCGAACAAGGTCCACGGCGCGCGGGCCGCGTTGTGCAACGACCTCTACCTGGCACGCTTGTCGCGCGCGCACAACGACGCGAACGTGCTCGCCATCGGAGGTCGCGTCGTCGCCGCGGAGCTCGCGAAGGAGATCTTGCGGGTCTGGCTGGCGACTCCGTTCGAGGGCGGCCGTCACGTTCAGCGGCTGGAGCAGGTGTCCGAGATCGAGGAGGGGTTGCGATGAAGGACTTCGCTGCGGACTGGGATGCCTTACGGGCCACCGATCCCGAGGTGGCCGACGCGATCGCCGGCGAGCTCGGACGCGAGCGCTCGACGCTGCGGCTCATCGCTTCAGAGAACTACGCGAGCCCCGCCGTGCTGGCGGCGCTCGCCTCCACGATGAACAACAAGTATGCGGAAGGGTATCCGGGTCGGCGCTACTACGGCGGGTGCCATTTCGTCGACATCACCGAACAGCTCGCGATCGATCGCGCGAAGGCGCTGTTCGGGGCAGAGCACGCGAACGTCCAACCGCACGCCGGCGCTCAGGCGAACATGGCCGTGTTCGGCGCGTTCCTCGAGCCGCGCTCGGACGACAAGGTGCTCGGGCTCGTGCTGGCGCACGGCGGCCACCTCACCCACGGCTCGCCGGTGAACGTGTCCGGCATGTGGTTCAACTTCGTCAACTACGAGGTCGATCGCGACACCGAGCAGCTCGACATGGACCACATCCGCGATCTCGCCGTGGAACAGCGGCCGAAGATCATCCTTGCCGGCTTCACCGCGTACCCGCGCACCATCGACTTTCCCGCCTTCCGGCAGATCGCCGACGAGGTCGGGGCCCTCCTCTGGGTGGACGCCTCGCACTTCATCGGGTTGTGCGCGGGCGGTGCGTACCCGAACCCCGTCCCCCACGCCGACGTCGTGACGTTCACCACCCACAAGACCCTGCGAGGTCCACGCGGGGCGATCATCGTCTGTCGGCAAGAGCACGCGAAGACGATCGACAAGGCCGTGTTCCCGATGATGCAGGGCGGACCGCTCGAGCACGTGATCGCCGCGAAAGCCGTGGCGCTCAAGGAGGCGATGAGCCCCGCCTTCAAGGACTACGCGGCCCGAACGGTCCGAACGGCGCGGGCGCTCGCGCAGGGGCTCGCCGACGAGGGGGTGCGGATCATCTCGGGAGGGACCGACTCCCACCTCGTGCTCGCCGACCTGCGACCGCTCGGCATCTCGGGCAAGGAAGCGGAGGCCGTGGGGGACCAGATCGGGATCGCGTTGAACAAGAACGGCATCCCCTTCGACCCCATGCCGCCGCTCAACCCCTCCGGCATCAGGGTCGGGACCCCGGGCCCCGCCACCCTCGGGATGGACGAGCCCGAGATGAAGGAGGTGGCGAACATCATGGGCGAGGCGCTGCGGCATCCGACGGAGGGGTCCGTCTTGGTCGCCTGTCGCGCGAGGGTCGCCGATCTCGTGGCACGATACCCGGTCTACCCGTGAAGTAGGCCCGTGGGTTCGCTGCCCGACGAGGCACGCGAGGCCGACGCCCAGGGGTAGCATGCCTTCAGCGAGTGCTGTCCTATCTCCTGGTCTTCGCCGCGAGCGCAGGGGTGTCGTTCGTCGCGACGCCCCTGGTCAGGCGTCTATCGCTCGGTCTGGGGTGGATCGACCGGCCGTCCGACCGCAAGGTGCATCCGAAGCCGACTCCCACGGCCGGCGGACTCGCGATCTTCCTCGGCGTGGCAGCCGGGCTCGGTCTGTCGAGGATGATCCCGTTCCTGTCCAGCCTGCACGAGACCACGTCCGACATCGAGGCGACGCTCGTGGGGGCGGTCACGATCCTCGCGGTGGGCGTGATCGACGACGCGCGAGGGGTCGAGGCGATCGGCAAGCTCGCCGGACAGACCCTCGCGGCGGGCATCGTCGCGCTGCTCGGGGTTCAGCTCCTCTTCTTCTACTTCCCGGGGCAGGGGATCGTGTCCTTGGATCCGACGCTCGCCATCCCGCTGACCGTCGTGTGGATCGTGGCGATGATGAACGCGGTCAACCTCATCGACGGTCTCGACGGTCTCGCGGCCGGGATGGTGGCCATCGGGGCCATCGCGTTCTTCCTGTACATGTTTCGCGCGCCGGGCGTCGACGGGGAGCCGTCGACGGCCGCGCTGCTCTCCGCCGTCGCCGCGGGCTCCGCCCTCGGGTTCCTTCCCTGGAACTTCCACCCGGCGAAGGTGTTCATGGGCGACTCGGGCGCGATGCTTCTGGGGCTCTTGATGGCGGTGGCGACCATCTCGGGGGTCGGTCGGAACACGTACCCTCCATCGGGCGGAGACCTCGCGGCCATCGCGATCCCGGTCGCGGTTCCGTTGCTCGTGCTCGCGATCCCGTTCCTGGACGTCGTGCTCGCGATCACCCGGCGGATGTGGCGCGGGCGCGGCATCACGCATGCGGATAAGGAGCACATCCACCATCGGCTCCTCGACATCGGTCACTCGCACCGGACGGCCGTCCTGTTGATGTACCTGTGGAGCGCGTTGATCTCCGGCTGCGCGCTCGCGGTCGCGTTCATCGACGGCCGGGCGCTGGTCGGCGCAGTGGTCGGCGTCGCGCTCGTGGTCGCCGTCGCGGTGCCCAAGGTCGTCCTCGGGTGGACCTCGCCGGGTTCTCATCGCCGTGGGGGCCGCAGGAACGGTCACGGGCAGACGCCGGTCGCACCGCCCGGCCCCGCGCCGACCTCACCGACACCCACCGAACCCGAGCGACCGACGGCCATCAGGGATCCGGCCTAGATGCGGGAGATGGGGCGGCCCGACGAGCCGGCCTACGCGGGGGGGGCCACGTTCTCGAAGGCCCCGCTCGTTCTGGAGCCGGGCGAGCTCGTTGGTCACGATGTCGCGATCGTCGGCGCGCCGATCGACGAGACCGTGTCGTACCGGCCGGGCGCTCGCTTCGGCCCACGCGCGATCCGGCTCGCCGATGTGAACGGGACGATCCCGATGAGCTCGCCGAACATGGACGCCGGCATCGACCCCTTCGAGGTCCTTTCGATCGTCGATTACGGCGACGCTCCGATCGTGCCGGCCGACCCGGCCCGAAGCCATGAGGCCATCCGCCGGACGGTCGGAGAGGTGGTGTCGGCAGGGCTCGTGCCGATCGTGCTCGGCGGCGATCACTCGATCGCCCATCCCGACGTCGGGGCGGTCGCCCAGGCCATACGGCCAGAGCCCCTCGGTCTCATCCATTTCGACGCGCACGCGGACGACGCCGCCGAGCTCTGGGGGGTCACGCGGTCCCACGGCACGCCGATGCGTCTGTTGGTGGAGGAGGGCTCGGTGCGTGGGAGCGACGTCGTCCAGGTGGGCCTTCGCGGCTACTGGCCGGGCCCTGAGGAGTTCGCGTGGGCGCGCGGGCAGGGGTTCCGTTGGTACCTCATGCAGGACGTCTACGACCGCGGGATCGAGCAGGTGATCGACGACGTGATCGGCGATCTGGCAGAGCTGCGGCAGGTCTTCCTCTCGGTGGACATCGACGTCTGCGATCCTGCGTACGCGCCTGGCACCGGCACCCCTGAGCCCGGGGGACTCCAAGCGCGGGAGCTTCTCAAGGCCATCCGTCGCATCGCGACCGAGGTGCCGATCGTCGGGATGGAGATCGTCGAGGTCTCGCCTCCGTACGACCACGCGGAGATCACCGCGATGCTGGCACACCGGGTGGTGCTCGAGGCCCTCACCGGGATCGCGCTCCGGCGTCTCGGGCGCGGTCCCGAGCGCGAGCGACACGCGCCCCGATAGGGACCAAGGGCGCCCTTTCCGCGTGACGCCGCATCCCGTAGGGTTGTCGTCCCCGTACAAGTCGAGGGGCGGAGTGGTGGAGAGCGTCCCGTGCCGCGCGGGCAGCCGAGGTGATAATCCTGGACGTCCTAGGGCATAATCGCCCTGAACGTCGTTCAAACCACACGGAGGGGGCGGAGTGCCGGAAGTCGATGTTCGGCTCGAACGGGTGACGAAGGACTTCGGAGAGGCGGTGGCCGTCGACGACCTGTCGTTGGACATCCCCTCCGGCGAGTTCTTCAGCTTGCTCGGCCCCTCGGGCTGCGGGAAGACCACCACCCTTCGGATGATCGGCGGCTTCGAGGAACCCACCCGCGGCATCATCTACCTCGGCGGCCGAGACGTGACCGATCAGCCGCCGTACAAGCGCGACGTGAACACCGTGTTCCAGTCCTACGCGCTGTTCCCCCACCTGGATGTCCAAGAGAACGTCGCGTTCGGACTTCGCCGTCGCAAGGTCGCCAAGCCGGACATCAAGACCCGCGTCGAGGACACACTTCGCCTCGTGGACCTCGTGGGATTCGAGAGCCGCAAACCGTCGCAGATGTCCGGGGGTCAGCAACAGCGGGTGGCACTGGCTCGTGCGCTGGTGAATCAGCCCAAGGTGCTCCTCCTTGACGAGCCGCTCGGAGCGCTCGACCTGAAGCTGCGCAAGCAGATGCAGCTCGAGCTGAAGCGCATCCAGTCCGAGGTGGGCATCACGTTCGTCTATGTCACCCACGACCAGGAAGAGGCGATGACGATGTCCGATCGCCTCGCCGTCATGCGTCAGGGCAAGATCGAGCAGATCGGGGATCCGGAGGACGTCTACGAGAACCCGCAGACGGAGTACGTGGCGAGCTTCCTCGGCGCATCCAACCTGCTCGACGGCGACCTGAAGGAGCAGGACAAGGGCCTCTCGACGGTGCTGCTCGCGGGCGGCGACGTCGTGCACCTGCCGACGGATCGCGCGCCCTTCCCCACGGGCACCACGATCAAGGTCGGCGTGCGGCCCGAGAAGATCACGATCGCGGCCGACAGCGACGACGAGGTCGCGTCCGGGTGGAACAGCGTGCGAGGCCTCTTGCGCATGTCCACGTACATCGGTGTCAGTCATCAGTTCAAGGTCGAGGGACCGCTCGGTCACACGTTGACCGTGTGGGTGCAGAACCTCGGAACGAACACGTCGCCGCATCCCGGCGAGCGGGTCCGTCTCTCCTGGCCATGGGAGCACACGTTCGCCGTGCTGCCGCAGGAGGGACTCAGGTTGGAGGAGGACGAAGAATGAGCGACGACCGTCTCATCGCGCCCGGCGCGATGCAGGAGATCCTTCGCAAGCGGCTCACGCGCCGAGGCCTCTTGAAGGGCGCCGGGGCCGGCGTGGCAGGGTTCAGCCTCGCGGCGTTCCTCGCGGCATGCGGGAGCGACACCGGTGGGGGCAACGTGAACCCGAAGGACGTCTTCTCGGGGGAAGCTGGTGACACCGTCCAGTTCGCCAACTGGCCG
>JBDTYT010000035.1:0-15303 GCA_040005555.1 Actinomycetota bacterium
TCCGGTGCGTTATCGTGCGACCCCTTATGGACGAACACACACGGAGATCTGCTGCCGACGGCCGGGTCGAAGACGACCCCGAGCTGCCGGCCGTCCACGAGCAGCTCATCGTCTTCGCTCGCGAGCTCGGGGACCTGTACCGGCTAGAGCGCAGACGCAGCTCCGAGCTCGAGCAGGTGCTCAAGAGCCTGCAGGGCACCTACATCGCGACCATGAAGAGCCTCGCTCAGGTCATCGAGGCGAAGGACCTGACGACGCGAGGGCACCTCGACCGCACTCAGGCGTACGGGCTGGCGCTCGCCCGGCGGATCGATCCCGAGCTCGCGGAGGCGCCCGTTCTGGGCTACGGGTTCTTCCTTCATGACATCGGGAAGGTGGGGATCCCCGAACACATCTTGTGCAAGGAGGGGCCGCTCACCGTGGACGAGTGGACCGTGATGCGCAACCATCCGATCATCGGTGCGCAGATCGTGGCGCCGATCGCCTTCCTCGCCGACGCGGTCGAGCTCATCCGTCACCATCACGAGCGCTTCGACGGCGACGGGTACCCCGACGGCCTGAAGGGCGAGGACATCTCGCAGGCCGCACGGATCTTCTCGGTGGCCGATTCCTTCGATGCGATGACCAGCACCCGTCCCTACCGCAGCCCCATGACGGTCGAACGAGCCCTCGCCGAGATCCGGGCCGGAACCGGCACGCAGTTCGACCCCGACATCGTCCGGGTGTTCGTCGACATGATCGAGCGTGATCAGCCCGCGGACGACCCCGCGTTCTCGCGGGCGCTCGCGCACGCCGGCTGAGGGGCCTCGCGCGTAGGCTCTGCGAGTGGCAACACCGGTGCCGCTCGCGCGCGTCGTCCGTTCCGGTCTCGAGGAGTCCGTGCACCTCGGGCACGTGGCCGTCTGTGACGCAGGCGGCCGGCTCGTCGCGTCGGCCGGTGAACCGAGCCGCGTGGTCTTCGCTCGTTCCTCGATGAAGCCGATCCAGGCCTCGGTGTCGCTCGCGGCACTGCGGGACGACGACCTGCCGGTCCCGATGCTGGCGGTGATGTGTGCCTCACACAACGGCGAACCCGTCCACGTCCGCACGGTCTCGAACCTCCTGCGCCGATCGGGGCTCGGGGTGTCGGCGCTTCGGTGTCCGCCGGACTGGCCCTTGGACTCGGGCGCTCGCGGCCGGGCTCGGGGCCGCCGCCGCGTCCTGCACAACTGCTCGGGCAAACACGCCGGGATGGTCGCCGCGAGCGCGGCCGCCGGGTGGGATCTCGAGACCTACCTCAGGCCCTCGCACCCGCTCCAGCGCCGCGTCGTGAAGGCCGTGCTGCTTGCGACGGGCCTCGTGCGGGTCGAGCTGGGCGTCGATGGCTGCGGGGTTCCTGTGCACGGGATGCCCCTCGCATCGATGGCCACGCTCTTCGCTCGGTTGGCCAGACCGGATCGGCTCGGCCCGATCGAAGCCGAGGTCGTGCGGTCGACGTCCGCGATGCGCGCCGAGCCGTATCTCGTCGCCGGGAGAAATCGCACAGATACGGCGCTCATGCGCGAGGTCCCCGGCCTCGTGGTGAAGTCGGGAGCCGAGGGACTGGCGTGCGCCGCCGTGCTGCAGACGGGGCTCGGCGTGGCGGTGAAGATCGAGGACGGCGGCGACCGGGCAGCCGGTCCGGCGCTCATCCGCACGTTGGCGCTGCTGGGCGCAGTGGACACCGAGGCGCTCGCCCGCCTCGAGCCATTCGCCCGGCGTCCGGTGAAAGGCGGCGGCCGCGTCGTCGGCGAGCTCAGCGCCGACTTCCACCTTCGCCCCGCCGATCGCTAGATCACGGTCGCGTCGACCCGGACGTGCGATCTCGCCGCCGGTCCGGTCATATCTCGAGCGTCCGATAGCATCAAACGCGTGAGCGGAAACGGGAATGGCGTCTCCGGCGCCGACGGCGTCCGGCCCCGGGTCGCCGTCGTGAGCCTCCATACGTCGCCGGCCGACCAGCCGGGAAGCGGCGACTCGGGCGGCATGAACGTGTACATCCGGGAGGCGGCAGCGCGACTGGGAGCCTTCGGCTTCGACGTCGACGTGTTCACCCGTTGCCGGGGCAGAGGAGTTCGCGAGGTCGAGGAGATCGGCGCCGGTGCGCGGATCATCCAGGTCAAGGCGGGGCCGTGTATGCCCGTTCCGAAGCAAGAGCTCCCACGGTTCCTCCCGGAGTTCCTGGGTGGCCTCCTGCGACGCGAGCGCCTCGAGGGGCGTGGCTACGACCTCGTCCACACGCACTACTGGCTCTCCGGCTGGGTTGGGCGCACCACGAAGGAGATCTGGGGCGTGCCGCTCGTGGCTTCGTTCCACACGCTCGGCAAGGTGAAGAACTACTCCCTCGCGCGCGGCGAGCCGCCCGAGCCGCCCGCCCGGTTGTCGGGTGAGGAGGCCGTCATCGCCGATGCCGATCGCATCATGGCCGCGACGCCGGCCGAGGCGGCGCAACTCGTCGGTCTCTACGACGCCGAGCCCGCGCGGATCCGGATCGTCCCCCCGGGCGTCGATCACGCACTCTTCTTTCCTCGTGACCGCGCCGAGGCCCGCGCTCGGCTGCACCTCACCGGCGTGCGGCTCGTGCTCTTCGTTGGGCGCCTCCAGGCCCACAAGGGCCCCGACATCGCCGTCCGAGCGCTGGCCGAAGCCATCGCGCGCGACCCCAAGTGCACCCGAGACGTGATGCTTGCCGTCGTCGGCGGACCGAGCGGCGTCTCGCACGGAGCCGAGGTGGCCTACCTGATGGATCTTGCGGCGGCCCTCGGCGTCGGCGAGCGCGTGATGTTCTTCCCTCCCCAACCGCAAGCCCGACTCGCCGATTTCTACGCGGCGTCCGACGTCGTGCTCGTCCCTTCCCGCTCGGAGTCCTTCGGGCTGGTCGCTCTCGAGGCACAGGCCTGCGGCAGCCCCGTCGTGGCAGCTGCAGTGGGCGGTCTGCGCTACGTCGTGAACGATGGGGTGACTGGGTTCCTGGTCGAGGGCCACGACCCGGCGGACCACGCCGAGCCGCTCCTCGCGCTCCTGCGCGACCCCGCTGCCGTGATCAGGATGGGCGAGGCGGGCGCGGTCCACTCGACGCGCTTCTCCTGGGACGCTACCGCCGGCGAGATCTTCTCGGTCTACCGGGAGCTCTTAGGCGGGCGGCTCGCCGTCGCATAACTGCGATCCGGCACGGCCCGACGGCGCCTTCCACGATCGCACGGTAAGCGTTGTGTGCGCGAGAGGTATGCGTCCGCATCGAATGGTTCATCGAGCAGCCATGTCGAACCATGCCATCGTGAAACTCCTTGCACCGCAACGATATTCGCGATCGCGTCGCCGTCTTGTCACTCTTTGTCCTAGGCCCACTACCAGCGGTTATAGGGTGCACATAGGGCGTGACCTGCGGGTTCGCACGTTTGACTCACCCGGTGGGCCGCACTACATTCACGTTGCTCCGAGCAGCTGGAGCGGCTGAGTCAGGGAACCGAAGCGGGGACCCCTGGGAAAGCTGTAAGGCGAACTGGGCGCACTTGGTCGTACGGTCGGGAAGGCTAACTGGCTGTGCGGGCGGGGAGGCTCGGGACACCCCAAAGCCCAACGAAAGGGTACTACCGCCAGGAAACCAAGACAGCGGCAAGAGGTTGCTCGGGGCACCTGAGCCCGAGGGGCTGAGGGTGGTTGGAAGCTTCGGCTTCCGGCGAGCCCGAAGTCCCTCGGGTTCTTTTTTTCCGGTAGCGTGGCCTCGTGGAGGCATCCGCGCATGACACGCCGAGCAAGAACGACCTGATCGTCGACGTCGCGATGCGCCACTTCGCGGAGCGCGGGTTCCGCCGCACCCGGGTGGAGGACATCGCTTCCGAGGTCGGTGTCGCCAAAGGGACGGTCTTCCTGCACTTCCGCAACAAGGAAGGGCTGTTCCTCGCCGCATATGAGCGGGCGGTGGGCATGCTTCCCGCGTGGCTCGATGCGCCGCAGGACATCGTCGCCCGAGGGTTCTGGGGGATCCTCGATTACTGGCTCGAGCGCACCGAGGAGTTCCTGTCCGAGCAGTGGGTGCCGAACCGGGTCGCGATGATCGGGCGGTACGACACAGGCCTGGGCCTGCGCCGGCCCATCAGCCGGTTCATGCGCAGCGAGGATCCGTACGGCACGCTCGAGTTCGTCGAGTTCGGTGTCGCGCGGGGGGACATCCGGCGAGATGTGGACGCCGAGATGATCGCGTCGATGCTCGACTGGGTCGCCGAGCGGTTCCAGGACGCCCTGGGAAGCGAGGAGCTCGACACCGGTCTCGTCCATCGCAAGCCCTACCTCCCGGAACGTCGCGAGGCTCGGATCCGCGAGTTCACCGAGCTGCTCCGGTCGGGCATCGCCGCGCCGTGACGCGATGAGCGGGCACATGACCCGATGAGCGGGCCCGTGCTCCGCGCGCCGGTGCTCCGCATCGCTCGCGCGCGATGGTTCCATGCTCTGGCAACAGGGCGACTCGGGTGGAAGGTCGCGTCGCGGTTCGTTGCGGGAGAGCATCTCGACGACGCGATCCGCGTTGCCGGAGACCTCGACCGCCGCAAGGTCGCCACGATCTTGGACCACCTGGGCGAGAACGTCACGGCGCCCGAGCACGCCGCCGCCGCGGTTCGCGCGTACGTCCGCGCGCTCGAGCGCATCGGTGCGGAGCGATCGCTCGATCTGTGTATCTCGGTGAAACTCACGCAGCTCGGACTCGACTTCTCGAACGAGCTGTGTGTCGCGAACCTCGAGCAGGTCCTCGCCGCCGCACGCGATGCCGGCGCGCTCGTCATGATCGACATGGAGTCGAGCGTCTACGTCGATCGCACGCTGCAAGTGTTCCGGAAGCTCCGGACCCGCCACGACCGCGTCGGATTGGCGATCCAGGCGTACCTGCGCCGCACGCCGCACGACGTGCACCGCCTGCCTGAGGGATCGATCATCCGACTCGTCAAGGGCGCGTACCTCGAGCCGCCGGAGGCGGCGTTCGATGACCGCCGCGAGGTGGACGCCGCGTTCGCCCACCTCACCGCGACGTTGCTCACGCGAGGGCACACCGTGCACGTCGCCACGCACGATCCGAAGCTGCTGACCGGCACCACGGCGTTCGTCGAGCGCCGCGCGATTTCCTGGGCGCGGGTGGAGTTCCAGATGCTCTACGGTGTGCGCCGGGACCTGCAGGGTCGTCTCGCGAACGACGGATACCCCGTCCGCGTGTACGTGCCCTACGGAACGGAGTGGTATCCCTACCTCACGAGACGTCTGGCCGAGCGGCCTGCGAACATGTGGTTCTTCATGAGCAACCTGGTGAGGATGAAGCGGTGACGGGCAGGAAGGTCGCCTTCTTGGGCGGCGGTCGCATGGGCGAAGCGCTCGTGAGCGGGCTCATCCGCTCGGGTGGGCGCACGGCCGACGAGATCATGGTGACCGCGCGCCGCGAGGAGCGTGTGCGAGAGCTGACCGAGCGCTACGGCGTGGCCTCGACCCTGTCGAACCCGGAGGCCGTCGCGTGGGCCGAGACGCTGGTGCTGATGGTGAAGCCGCAGGACATGGAGGTGCTGCTGCAGCAGATCGCCGGTGAGGTCCACTCGGGGCAGACGGTGATCAGCTTCGCGGCCGGTATCCGGACCTCGTTCGTCGAGAAGCACCTCCCCGAGGACGTCCCCGTGGTGCGCGTGATGTCGAACGTGGCGGTGCTCGTCGACGAGGCGATGTCGGTGGTCTCTCCCGGTTCGCACGCGAGCGATGAGCACCTCGAGGCGGCCGAGGAGCTCCTCGGCTCGGTGGGCAGGGTCATCCGACTGAAGGAGTCGCATCAAGACGCGATCACCGCGACGAGCGGGAGCGGCCCGGCCTACTTCTTCCTGCTCGCCGAGGCGATGATCGAGGCGTGCATCCTGCTCGGGCTGGACCGGGACGTGGCCACCGATCTCATCATCCAGACGATGCTGGGATCCGCGAAGATGCTGCGTGACACGGGCAAGCACCCGGTGGAGCTCCGCGAGATGGTGACCTCGCCCGGCGGCACGACGATCGCGGCGATCAGGCACCTCGAGGAGGCCGGCGTCCGAGCCGCGTTCCTGAACGCCATCGACGCAGCCAGGAATCGCTCCGCCGAGCTCGCCCAGGGCGGCGACGAGGACGACGGGTAGGCTGACCGTCAGGCCGCACGGCGAGGCCGTCTTCTCGGCCGCACCACCGACGACACGACGGGAGCTACGAGATGGGACGCGGGGATCGAGCTCGGGTGCGCTGGGCGCACGACCGGGAGCGCAAGAAGAAGGAGGCCGACAAGCGGTCGGCTGCCGATCGAGGCAAGGAGCGCAAGGCCGCCAGGAAGAAGTGATCAGGGGCTCGGGCGACCGACCCGGGTCACGAGGATCCCGATGCCCTCGGCCTCGAGCTCGACCTGCGCGCCCGGCCAGATCCGCTGCTCGAACCCGGGCATCTCGAAGGGTCCCGAAGCGAACGCCTCTCCCGACTCGAGGGCCTCCGTACGCGAGGCCGCCGCCACCGCGCGGATGAGCGAGCGCGCCGTCCCGTTCAGGTTGCCCTTCACCCACTGCTCCCCGTCGACGCGAACGATCATCGTGGCCGACTGCGGGTCGAGCTCGTCCGCCGTCGCGATGCACGGCCCGATGGAAAGGGGAACCCCCTCGGCGCCCGGCGTCGGGTCCCCGCTGTCGTCGCGAGCCCGCCAGTCCCCGATGAGCGTGTAGCCGAAGATCGCGTCGGGCGTCTCCTCGGGCGCGATGCGCTCGGTGGCGCGGCGCAGCACCGCGGCGATCTTCGGCCGGAACTCCAACCAACCGGCGCCCTCGGGCCAGACGAGCTCGTCGCCGGAACCGATGAGGGGACGGTCGCCACCGTCGGCGTCGATCGAACGCAGGGAGGTGGGAAGGATCGGGGTGAGCACACGCGCGCCTTCCACGACGCAAGCCGACGCGTCGTCGCGTTCGAGGGCGGCTCGGGCGGCATCAAGGACGGTGCCGCCGTTGCGCCGGACCAGCGCCTCCATCGTGGTGGGGAAGGCGGGGTGCCCGACCAACTCGGGGAGATCCACCACCCGTCCGTCGAGGAGGGCTCCCAGCCGCCGTTGCCCCCTCCGGTCGAAGGTCAGGAGCCTCAAGGGAGGCCGATGATACGCCTGGTCCGCGGGCCGTATCTCGATATCCGTCGGTCACTTGGGAGCGACGCTCGACTTGGGCCCATCCTCGCTTCCCGGCTACCATGGGCTCAGGTTCGAAGCGTCTTCACAACGAGGAGAAGGTCCCATGGCAGAGCAAGGTTTCCGGATCACGTACGCCACGATGTCGGCCGACAACGAAGAGCTCCACAAGCAGTACGACGAGGGCATAGAGCAGGCCAAGGCGGGGCTCGGCACGACCATCCCCGTGGTGGTGAACGGGGAAGAGCGCTCGGACCGCGAGACGTACGAGCTTCGCTCGCCCACCGATAGCGACGTGCTGCTCGCGCACATCTGTCAGGGCACCACCGAGGACGTTCAGGAGGCCATCGCCGCCGCGAAGGCCGCGACCCTGACCTGGGACCGCATGGGGTGGCACAAGCGCGTCGAGATCATGCGCACGACCGCCGACCTCATCACCGCGCGGCGGAGCGAGCTCTCGGCGCTCATGGCGCTCGAGGTCGGGAAGAACCGCCTCGAAGCGCTCGGCGACGTCGAGGAGACCGCCGACCTCATCCGTTGGAACGCCAAGGAGGTCGAGGACCACGACGGCTTCCGCACGCCGATGCAGTCGCTCGGTTCCCCCGGTGAGTACTACGACGTGCTGCGTCCGTACGGGGTCTGGGCGGTCATCAGCCCCTTCAACTTCCCGATGGCGCTGTCGGGTGGGCCGTCCTCAGGGGCGCTCGTGGCCGGCAACACCGTCGTGTTCAAGCCCGCGCACCAGGGCGCGCTGCTCGGCTGGAAGCTCTACGAGTGCTACCGAGACGCCGGCGTGCCACCGGGCGTGTTCCAGTTCCTGCCGGGCCGAGGCTCGGTCGTCGGCGACGCGATCGTGAACCACCCCGACGTGAACGGGATCACGTTCACCGGGTCGTACGAGGTCGGGATGGGCATCTACAAGAACTTCGCGAAGGACTACCCCAAGCCGGTGATCTGCGAGATGGGCGGCAAGAACCCTGCGATCGTTACGAAGAACGCCGACCTGGACAAGGCCTCCGACGGCGTGTTGCGCTCGGCGTTCGGCTTCGGCGGACAGAAGTGCTCGGCGTGCTCCCGCGTGTACGTGGAGCGCGAGGTGTACGACGACTTCGTGGCCCAGCTGAAGGACAAGACCGAGAAGATCACGATCGGCGACCCGCTCGAGCGTGACGTATACCTCGGGCCGCTCATCAACGACGCGGCCGTGCAGACCTTCGAGGAGGCATCCGCCGAGGCCAAGAAGAACGGCACGGTGATCACCGGCGGCGAGCGCCTCTCCGAGGGCGACCTGGCGCGCGGCACATTCGTCCAGCCCACGGTGGTCGAGGTCCCGGAGGACAGTTGGATCTGGAAGACCGAGTTGTTCGTGCCGTTCGTTTCGGTGGCTCCGTTCGACGAGCTCGATGACGCGATCGAGAAAGCGAACGACACCGAGTACGGGCTCACGGCGGGCTTCTACAGCGAGGACCGGGCGGAGGTGGACGAGTGGCTCGACCGCATCCAGGCCGGCGTCGTCTACGTGAACCGTCGCGCGGGCGCGACGACCGGCGCGTGGCCGGGCG
The DNA here is from genome assembly GCA_040005555.1 of Actinomycetota bacterium. Classification (GTDB taxonomy): domain Bacteria; phylum Actinomycetota; class UBA4738; order UBA4738; family HRBIN12; genus JBDTYT01. The sequence continues at coordinate 8,737 of JBDTYT010000035.1, forward strand.
TCCAGCCGTTCGGGGGTTGGAAGGGATCGGGCACGACCGGCAAGGCGGGCGGCGGCCCGTACTACGTGACCCAGTACATGCGTGAGCAGTCGCGCACGGTGATCGAGGAGTGAGCGCTCGCGAGAGCACCGTCGCGGACCTGGCCGAGGCGCACGCCCCCCATCTCCTCACCGAGGTGCCGGGCCCTGAGGCTCGGGCTCGGATCGGGCGGGACGCGAAGGTCACGAGTCCGTCCCTGCCCCGTGCCTATCCGCTCGTTCCGCACCGGGCGGCCGGCTCGGTCGTGGAGGACGTCGACGGCAACCTGTTCCTCGACCTGAACGCGGGGATCGCGGTGACCTCGACGGGCCACTGTCATCCGAAGGTCGTCGAAGCGATCCAGCGCCAGGCCGCCGAGTTGCTCCACTACTCGGCGAGCGACTTCTACCTGCCGATCTACTCCGACGTGTGTGAGGAGCTCGATCGCATCGCCCCGTTCTCGGGTCCGGCTCGCAGTTTCCTCACGAACTCCGGGACCGAGGCGGTCGAGGGCGCGATGAAGCTGGCTCGATACGCCACCGGCCGGCAGTACATCATCGCCATGTACCAGTCGTTCCACGGTCGCTCGTTCGGCAGCATCTCGCTGACGGCCAGCAAGGCGAGGTATCGGACCGGCTTCGGGCCGCTGCTGCCCGGGGTGCTCCACACGTTCTTCGGCGACTTCGAGTACATCGAGCAGGTGCTGTTCAAGCGCATGGTGTCGCCGGGTGAGGTTGCGGCGATCGTCGTCGAGCCCATCCTCGGCGAAGGCGGGTACGTGCTGCCCCCCGAGGGATGGCTCCGGTACCTGCGCGATCTGTGCACCGAGCACGGCATCCTGCTCGTCGCCGACGAGGTGCAGAGCGGGATGGGAAGGACCGGTTCGATGTGGGCGGTCGATCACGACGACGTCGAGCCCGACATCCTGTTGGCCGGCAAGGGCATCGCGAGCGGGATGCCGCTCGGGGCGATGATCGCCCGCGAGGAGCTCATGACGTGGGACGTCGGCGCGCACGGCTCGACGTACGGTGGCAACCCGGTGTCGTGCGCGGCCGCGCTCGCGACGCTCGAGCTCATCGAGGGAGGGCTCATCGACAACGCCGCGAAAGTGGGCGGACAGCTCATCGAGGGGATGCGTCAGGTTCAGGAGCGGCATCCCATCGTCCGCGACGTACGAGGTCTCGGGATGATGATCGGCATCGGGTTCCCCGACCACGACACCGCCGACGCCGTCGAGAAGGCTGCGTTCCGTCGTGGGCTGCTGGTGCTCGGCTGCGGTGACGATGCGGTCCGCATCTCGCCGCCGCTCGTGCTGCGCGAAGACCAGGCCGAGACCGGGCTCGCGGTCTTCCAGGAAGCCATCGCCGAGGTCGAAGCCGGCTAGATCCACACGGAGGGGCGCGTGGCATCGACGATCGACACGCTCACGATCGATTGCGCCGACCCCACGCGGGTCGCCGCGTTCTGGTGCTCGGCGCTCGGCTACGAGCTCGTCGAGTCAGACGACGAGGGCGCCGAGATCCGCGATCCGGGCGGGGCCGGGTGGCCGCTGCTCTTCCAAGTCGTGCCCGAGGGTAAGTCGGTGAAGAACCGTCTGCATCTGGACATCCGCGCCTCGGCCTCGATGGCCGCCGAGGTCGACCGCCTGAAGAGCTTCGGGGCTACGGAGCAGCGGTTCGTCGAGGAGAGCGGCAGCTTCTGGACGGTGATGCTCGATCCGGAGGGCAACGAGTTCTGCGTCCTGCGGGGACCGGAGGACGGATGGACGCCGGATGCCTGAATCGAAGGTGGCGACGATGCACGACGCCGTCGCCGAGCTCGTTCACGATGGAGACACCGTCGCGATCGAGGGGTTCACCCACCTGATCTGCTTCGCCGCCGGCCACGAGATCATCCGCCAGCGCAAACGGGACCTCACGCTCGCGCGCCTGACGCCCGACGTGATCTACGACCAGATGATCGGTGCCGGTGTGGCGCGCAAGCTCGTGTTCAGCTGGCTCGGCAATCCCGGGGTCGGCTCGTTGCACGCGGTGCGCCGCCGCATCGAGCACGCCGACCCTGCGCCGCTCGAGATCGAGGAGTACTCCCACTTCGGCATGGTGTGCCGGTACGTGGCCGGAGCCTCGAACCTGCCGTTCTTCCCTATCCGCAGCTACTACGAGTCCGACATCCCGACGGTGAACCCCAACATCGTGCCGATGCGCTCTCCGTACGAGGACGGCACCGAGGTGTACGTCGTGCCGCCGCTGCGCCCAGACGTCACGATCGTGCATGCACAGCGGGCGACGGTCGGTGGCGATACGCAGATCTGGGGGCTGCTCGGATGTCAGAAGGAGGCAGCGTTCGCCGCCGAACGCGTGATCGTGGTGTGCGAGGAGGTCGTCGACGAGGCGACCGTCCGCCGGGACCCGAACCGCACCGTGATCCCGGGCGTCGTCGTCGACGCCGTGGTCGAGCAGCCGTTCGCGTGCCATCCGAGCTACGCGCAGGGCTACTACGACCGCGACAACGCGTTCTACCTCGCGTGGGAGCAGATCTCGAAGGATCCGGTCGCGCTCGACGCGTGGCTGCAGGAGTGGGTGCACGACCTGGCCACGCACGAGGACTACCGGGAGAAGATGGGCGCCGCGCGATGGGACGCGCTCCGCCCGGGCGAGCAGCTCTCCGGCCAGGTCAACTACGGGGATTACGCGTGAAGAACGACGGGTACTCGAAGAACGAGATCATGATCGCCGCGAGCGCCCGGACGCTCGGCGGCGAGCGGATCTGCTTCGTGGGCGTGGGTCTGCCGAACATCGTGTGCAACCTCGCCCAGCGAACCGTCGCACCCGAGCTCCAGCTCGTGTACGAGGCGGGGGTGTTCGGTGCACGCCCGGCGCGGCTGCCGCTGTCGATCGGCGATCCGACCCTGGTCTCGGGCTCGACGGCGGTGACCTCGATGTTCGAGCTCTTCGCCTTCTACCTGCAGGCCGGGCTCATCGACGCGGCGTTCCTCGGGGGGGCGCAGATCGATCGGTTCGGCAACCTCAACACGACGGTGATCGGCGACTACGGTTCGCCGAAGGTCCGGCTGCCCGGCTCGGGAGGCGCGTGCGAGATCGCCATCCACGCTCGGAGGATCCTCGTCATCATGCGTCAGGCGCAGCGCTCGTTCGTCGAGCGCCTCGACTTCCGAACCTCACCCGGACACTCCGGCGATCCCGAGCACGATCGCGCACGCGGATGGTCCGGCAGCGGTCCGACGAGCGTCGTAACCGATCTCGGGACCTACGGGTTCGACCAGGGGACGGGCGAGATGACCTTGCTGACGTTGCATCCAGGCGTCACGATGGATGACGTCCGCTCGAACACGGGCTGGGCCCCGAACGTGTCGCCCGATCTCGGCGAGACCCCCCGGCCCACCGAGGAGGAGCTCCGCATCATCCGCCAGGAGCTCGATCCCCGGGGCACGCACACCGCGTAAGCGAGGAACCGTGAGCGACCGCGAACCGGGACCCCAGAGCCACGTCTTCGGGCGCGTCCTGAGCCGTGACCTCCCCACCGCCGTGCGCGCCGAGGGCGTGTGGATCGAGGACGCCGACGGCAACCGGTACCTCGACGCCGCGGGCGGCGCGATCGTCGTGAACGTCGGGCACGGTGAGCGGTCGCTCGTCGAGGCGATGTCCGCGCAAGCCGCGCGCACGCCGTACGTGCACGGATCCGTGTTCACGACCCAGGCGCTCGAGGACTACGCCGACGATGTCGCGACCGTGCTGCCGATGGACGACGCGCGGATCTATCCGGTCTCGGGTGGCAGCGAGGCGGTCGAGACGTCTATGAAGCTCGCGCGCGCCTACCACCTCGCGAGGGGCGAGGACGCCCGGTCGGTCGTCATCGGGCGTTCGGGGTCGTACCACGGCAACACGATCGGGGCCCTCGACGTGGGGGGAAAGCCGGCGTTGCGCGCGCCGTACGCGCCGTGGCTCGGACGCTTCCCGCACGTCGACGCGGCCTACGAGTACCGCTGCACGATGCCCTCGCACCCGACCGCTTGCGGCGCGGCCCACGCCGAGGCGCTCGACCGTGCGATCGGAGAGATCGGACCCGCATACGTGGCCGCGTTCATCGCCGAGCCCGTAGCCGGAGCCACCCTGGCGGCCGCGGTGCCCACCGACGACTACTGGCCGGCGGTTGCCGAGGTATGCCGCCGGCACGGCGTGCTCGTGATCGCCGACGAGGTGATGACCGGCTTCGGGCGCACGGGCCGGTGGTTCGGCCTCGATCACTGGGGTGTGCGCCCCGACATCGTGGTCGCGGGGAAGGGCTCGACCAGTGGCTACTGGCCGTTCGGTTTCGCGGCGGCGAGTGGCGACGTGTTCGAAACCGTGCGTCCCAAGGGGTTCGTGCACGGGTTCACCTGGTCGCACAACGGCGTGGGCGCGGCCGTCGCTCACGCCACGTTGAAGCGACTGCGCGAGGGCGATCTGGTGGAGGCGAGCCGCGCGCAGGGCGAGCACCTGTTGAAGGAGCTCGCCTCGGTGCTGGCGGACGTCCCGGTCGTCGGCGACGTGCGCGGCCTCGGGCTCATGCTCGGGATCGAGCTCGTGGCCGATCGTGCGTCGAAGGCTCCGTTCACCCGAGCCGACGGAGCGACGGAGCGCGTGGTCGAGGCGGCGCGCCAGGACGGCCTCCTGCTGTACTCAAGTACCGGTCACGTCGACGGGACCGACGGCGACCTCGTGATGCTCGGACCGCCGTTCGTGATCTCGGACGAGGAGTGCGCGCTCGTCGTCGAACGCACCCGGCGGGCGGTCGACCACATCGCATGAGCGGGCGTGCCGGGCTCATCGTGTGCCCGGATGCGAAGCTGTACGACCACGGCCCCGGACACCCGCTCCGACCGCAGCGCGTCCTGCTGACGTGGGACCTCATCGAGGCACTCGGGCTCCTGGAGCGGCCGAACGTCGAGCGCCTCGGCTGCGTGCCGGCGACCGAGGAAGAGCTCCGTCTGGTCCACTCAGCCGACTTCATCGACGCGACGAAGAGGGCCGGTCACGGCGCAAAGGGGGACTTCGACCGCTACGGGTACGGGCCCGGCGACAACCCGATCTTCCCGCAGATGCACGAGGCCGGGGCGATCGTGGCCGGCGCGTCGATCGCGGGCGCGCGAGCGGTCCTCGATGGCACGGTGGCACACGCGTTCAACGCGGCCGGAGGTCTCCATCACGCGATGCCATCCAGGGCGTCGGGGTTCTGCGTGTACGACGACCCTGCGATCGCGATCGCGTGGCTGCTCGCGAACGGGGTCGAGCGGGTCGCGTACGTCGACGTCGACGTCCACCACGGTGACGGTCCGCAGGCGATCTTCTGGCGGGATCCGCGGGTGCTCACGATCTCGATCCACGAATCGGGCGAGTACCTCTTCCCGGGCACCGGCGCGGCATCCGAGCGCGGCGGCGGAGAGGCCGAGGGCACGAAGGTGAACGTTCCGCTTCCGCCCGGCACGGCAGATGAGGCCTGGCTCACCGCGTTCCGCGAGGTCGTGCCGTCGCTCGTTCGGGGATGGAAGCCGGACGTGCTCGTGACGCAGCTCGGATGCGACACGCACATCACGGACCCGCTCGCGCATCTGCGGCTCACGATCTCCGCGTACCGCGAGACGGCGAAGATGCTGCACGAGCTCGCGCACGGCGCAGCGGGAGGCCGGTGGGTGGCGACGGGCGGCGGCGGTTATCAGTGGGCCACGGTCGTGCCGCGCGCGTGGACGACGTACTTCGCCGAGATGGCCGAGGCCGAGCTCCCGGACGAGCTGCCCGACTCCTGGATCGAGCGCGCCGAGCTCGAGCTCGGGGCCTCGGTGCCACCAACGTTCGCAGAAGGGCTGCCCCCGCCGGGCGTAAGCTCGTCGGGTGGGTGAGTTCAGCCGAAGCAGCGGTGGCCGCCTGCCGAACGATCCGAAGATGCAGGCCGAGCACCAGCACGAGGTGCGTGACGAGATCGAGCGCTCCCTCGAGGCGTCGGAGGCCGCCCGCGGGAATCGTGCGGCGCGGCCAAGACCGTGGTGGGCGTTCTGGCGCCCTCGCCGCGCCGTCCGTTAGATCCCCAAGGCGTGAGCCGCGGACAGCGGTGCGGATCGGAGTGACGTCTCCTTCAGAGGCCGCCGAGCTGCGATCTGGTCGAGGTGAGCGTGACCGCGAGGACCACGAGCGTCGCCACGCCGACCCACCCCAGGACGATGCCGGCGATGGCCAGTCCCTCGCCCGATTGCTGTCCGTGGGACCGGCGGATCTGGGCCCTCGCCGAATACCCGAGGACGAGCGCGAGGATGGAGCCGATCCACCAGAGCCAGACGATGCCGAGCACGAGCGACGCGACCGCAAGTCCGTTGGTCCGCGGCTGCGCGACGTAGACGATCGGTGTCGCTCCCGCGACCGGGGGGATCCCTCCCGGGACCGTGGCGGTCGCGGCGCTGACCGGCGCGGCCGTCGGTTCCAATCGCGAGAACACGCCCCACCCCGCTCGCCACCCGTCATCGTCGCGCGGGAATCGGTGGATCGGCGGGCCGGGCTG
>JBDTYT010000036.1:0-15219 GCA_040005555.1 Actinomycetota bacterium
TCCCAGTTCGCGGCCTGCTTCTCGGTCGAGCGGATGAAGTAGAAGATGTTCTCGAAGTCGATGTCCGACAGGTCGGCGCCCCACCACGGCATCGGACGGCGTTCGAAGTGCTTCAAAGCCTTCAGCCGGAACTTGCGCATCCAGTCCGGCTCAGACTTCAGCGCCGAGATCTCCTCGACCACTGCCTCGGACAGGCCGCGCTTGGGCTCGAAGACGGAGTGATCCGCGTCCTTCCAATCGAACCGGTAGCCCTTCGCGAGCTCCTTGAGATGCTCTTCCTGGGTGGTGGCCATCTCGGTGTTCCTTCCCGGTCTTCTTTTGGCCTTGTCGCGAACCCGGTTCGTGCCTACGCATCAAGGATACCCGGGACGGCAGCCCAAAGTCGACCCGAGCGATAGGAATTAGGTGGCGGGGGCACGCTCGGAGGTCGGACCCGGGCGGAGCGCGGAGTCCTCAGGGTCCACCGGGAGCCCCGAGCCGCTCGGGTGCGACATGACGATCAGCGTCCTGCCGAACACCGCCCGGAACCGGTCCCCGACCCCTCGAGGACGCCACCCGGGCGGGAACGGGCCCGCCAGCAGGAAGCCTCGGCTGCGCCAGCCGGCCGAGAGCGCCGCCGGTCGGCCCGGAGGGATCCTGCGGTGGACCTCGTCGGCCAGAGCGAGGATGGTGGCCGTTTGGAGCACGGATCGCCGGTCAGACTCCGCCAGGAGGGAACGGTAAGGGCCGAGGCGAGTGTCATCGTCCGCCTGACGCAGGATGGCCGAGAGCAACCCCAGATCTTCGTGCGAGAAACCCGCGAGGTCTCCGGTGGTCACGATGCCGGCGGCGTGCTCGAACCGGTCGTAGTAATCGATCGCTCGGCCTGCGTCGAGCACCGTGGCCGCGTGCTCCAGCATCTCCTGGAGCTCGACCCGAGCCTCGGGCTGAAGAGCCTCCTGCAGGCGCGAGGCGATCGCAGCGCGGCGGGCTCCGCTCACCGGATCCCAGGTGTTGAACCGTCTGGCCAAGATCGCGAGCGAGACCGAACGCACCTGCGGCGGCGAAGGCACAGCGGCCCCGATGACGTCGAGGGCCACCCCCTCGCGCAATCCGCGGCTCGAGATCATCAGATCGGCCGCGCCGAGCCACTCGGCCGCGGTGTGCACCGCAAGGGCCCCGCCGGCGATCGAGTCGGCCCGGTCCGGATTCAGGCCGGAGATCCTGGGCCGCCGAGCAGCCTTGCGGCTCGAGATGTCGGAGGCGAGCGCTCCGAGCCGCTCCACCGGCACGGAGTAGCCGTGCAGGATCGGCAACGCGTACCGCGCGTGGCGTTGCTCGATCTTCGCCAGGTTGCGGATCGTTCCTCCGATCCCGACGAGTCGCTCATCAGCCCCCAGCCGGGGGACCTCGGCCTCCTCGAGCCGTGTGCGGACCTCGTGCCGCACATGCTTGATCTCCCGCTCGGTGGGAGGGTCGGTCCTCAGGAACCGGTCGGACAGGCGGAGGGAGCCGACCGGCAGCGTCCAGGTGCCCGATAGACGCCGGTCGCGGAAGCGGGCGAATTCCATACTGCCTCCGCCGACGTCCACCACGAGCCCGTGCAGCACGGGCAGATCGTGCACGGCCCCGAGGAAGGCGAACTCCGCCTCGCGCTGTCCGTCGATCACCCGGACGTCGATCCCGATCTCCGCGCGTGCGCGGTCGATCAGCGTTCGAGCGTCATCGGCGTCGCGGACCGCGGCGGTCGCCACCGCGAACGTCACATCGGCGTCCGCGCCGAGCGCGACGGCGTGGAAGTCTGCGAGCGCCTGCAACGTACGCTCGATCGCGTCCCGTCCGAGCCCGGGCCCATCGCGCAGCGCCCTCGCGAGTCGGAGCGGCTCGCGGTCGTCCTCGACGACGTCGAGGTATCCCTCTGGATGCGCCTTGAAGACGACCATGCGCGCCGAGTTGGACCCGATATCGATGACGGCCACCCTGCGCGGCCGCTCGAAGGAGACATCCTTGTCCGTCATCTCGGCGAGCCTACGGTCTGCGATGTGAGCACGCACCCGCGGTGTCTCCTACTGCAGCGGCCGCGTCTGAGGGACGGACCCGGCCTCCCGCGTTCCCTAGCGCCTCAGCCCTTCTCGACCGGCGCGCCGACGAGCGAGCCGTACTCGGTCCATGAGCCGTCGTAGTTCTTGACGTTCGGGAAGCCGAGGAGCTCTTGCAACGCGAACCACGTGTGAGAAGAACGCTCACCGATCCGGCAATACGCGATGACCTCCTGCACCGAGGTGATGCCCTCGGCCTCGTAGAGCGCTCGGAGCTCGTCAGCCGACTTGAAGGTGCCGTCCTCGTTCGCGGCTTTGGCCCACGGGATGTTCGCGGCGCCGGCGATGTGACCTGGCACCTGCGCCTGCTCCTGCGGCAGGTGGTCCGGCGCGAGCTTCTCGCCCCGATACTCCTCCGGAGAGCGCACGTCGACGAAGCCAACCTTCGAGCCCACCTGTGCGAGCACCTCGTCCCGGAGCGCCCTGATCTCGGGCTTCTCCGCGCCCGCCACCGTGATCCCGGTCGTGACGTACGACGGCACCTCGTGGGTGAGCTCGCGGCTCTCGAGCTCCCACTTCTTGCGCCCGCCGTTCAGCAGCTTCACGTCGTCGAAACCGCGGAGCTTCACGATCCAGTAGGCGTACGCCGCGAACCAGTTGTTGTTGCCCCCGTACAAGATCACGGTCGTGCCCGCAGCCACGCCCGCCTTCGAGAGCAGATCGGACAGGCCGGCTCGGTCGACGTAGTCGCGTCCGACCGGCGCGTGCAGGTCGGTCGTCCAGTTCCAGCCCACGGAACCCTTGATGTGGCCCTTCTCATAGGCCGAGGTGTCCTCGTCCACCTCGATGATCCGGATGTTCGGATCGTCCACGTGCTCTTCGAGCCAGTCGGTTTCGACCAGCACGTCCGGCTTCGCGTACTCACCCATGTTCGACCTCCTTGTCTCGTGACGCTCTCGGGAACGGGAAAGGCCGCCGTCGCGGCCCTGGTCGGTGCTCGGGATAGGGAAGGCGGGGCGACTCAGAAACACGCCTCCAGGGCGCGCGACGCGCCCGGACAGCACAAACGCGAGGGGATCATGGCTCCCACGACGCCGCGACACCGCGTGCGGATCAAGGGTTCCCTACCTCCCGCGTCGGAATTGCAGGTGATTGTCCCGTCGTTGCAAGTGCAGTGTCAAGACAGAAGGCGTCAGAAGTATCCGAGCGCCGCCTTGGCCTCCTCGGACATCATCTCCGGACTCCAGGCGGGACGGAGGACCATCTCCGCGTCCACGGTCTGGACGCCGTCCAGCGTCGAGAGGAGTTGCTGCATCTGCTGCTCGATGAGCGGCCCGATCGGACAGCCCATCGTCGTGAGCGTGTACTCGATGTGGACGGTGCCGTCCGAGATCTCGACTTCGTAGACGAGCCCGAGATCGACGATGTTGATCCCCAGCTCGGGGTCGAACACGTTCTTGAGGGACTCGAGCACGCCCTCACGCGTCAGGGTACCCTCGGCCGGCTCCGCGGTTGTTGTGCCCGTCGGGGTCACGGTTGAGGCTGCAGCCGTGGCCGCGAGCGCCTCGGGCTCTGGGCCCGTGCCCCGAGCATCGTTCCGAGCTTCATCCATGGGTTCGTTCCTTCGTCTGGGGTGAGCATCTATTGTAGGACGGTCTTGGCAACCGATACGTAGGAAGGCACGATGCCCCCGATCCGCATCCTCATCGTCGATGACCACCCCGTCACCCGGGAAGGTCTCCATGCCGCCCTGGAGCTCTCCGAGGACGTCGTCATCGTCGGGGAGGCCGAGAGCGGCGAGGAAGCCATCGAGCGGGCGGGCGAGCTGACGCCCGACATCGTGTTCATGGACGTGCGCATGCCCGGCATGGGCGGGATCGAGGCCACGAAGGCGATCCGGATCGCTTCGCCGGCTACGCGCATCATCTTGTTCACCGTCGATGAGTCCCGCGCCTCGATCTCCGAGGCGATCCAGGCAGGGGTCTCCGGCTATCTGCTGAAGGACGCCTCGGCCGAGGAGCTCGTGAACGCCGCCCGCCTGGCGCTCGAAGGAAAGGCGGTCATCCACCCCCAGCTGACCCGAGCGTTCATCGAGGAGGTACAGCTCGCCGAGAAGCGCGTGGAGGCACCGCCGCTCTCCAAGCGCGAGACGGAGATCCTTCAGAAGGTGGCCTACGGCGCGACGACGAAAGAGGTGGCGCACGATCTCGGGATCTCCCCGCACACCGTGAAGACGCATCTCGAGCGGATCTTCGAGAAGCTCGGGGCGAACGATCGCGCCCAGGCCGTGGCGATCGCCATCCGTAGCGGCATCGTCGAGTAGGCGGGCCGGGCCACCCCCGGCCTCAACTCGGCACTCCGGCGGGTCGATATCTCCGTTGATGCCTATCAAGGTTCTGCTCTGCGACTCCGCCGACGGCCTGGCGCAACTCCAGTACGCGCTGATGAAATCCGGCGCCGACCTGCAGCTGGAGGTCGTGACGGATGGGTTCCGCGCCGTGGAGGTCGCCTCCCGGACGCAGCCGGAGATCGTCATCACCGAGATCGCCCTGGACGGCCTCGCGGGCACGGAGCTCGTGCGCCGGCTGCTCGCAACCGTGCCCGAAACCCACGTGGTCTGCTGGACGGCGGTGCCTTCCCCCGTGACGGCCGGCGAGATGCTCGCCGCGGGAGCCTCAGGGTACGTGTTGAAGCAGGACGGATCCGAGGCCGTGCTCCGCGCGATCCGCGGGGTGATGGCCGGCAACGTGACGCTCAGTCATCGCGTGGCGCTGCAGGTCGGCGAGCGGTTCGCCTGGGAGGCCCAGCAGCGCAGAACCTTCGAGGAAGCGCTCTCGGAGACGACGGAACAGCTGGATCACCTCACCACCGCGAAGGCCGAGTTCCTGGCGAACGTCTCCCACGAGCTGCGGACCCCCGTCACGGTCGCGAAAGGCATCGCCTACGTCTTGAAGAACCGAGGCATCCCCGAGGAGGAGCAGCACGACTTCCTCTCGAAGCTGGAATCCTCGCTCGAGAAGTTGATGATGCTCGTAGACGAGATGCTCACCATCGCCGACCTGGATCGAGGCACGCTCTCGCTCAAACTCACGGACGTCGATCTCGCCCCGCTCCTGCGACACGTGGCCGACGAGATCGGGCGCCAGTATCCCCAGGTCGAGATCCAGCGCTACGTGCCCGAGTCGCTTCCGGCCGCCGCGGACCCGGTTCGGATCTCCGAGGTCGTGCGGCAACTCTTGGACAACGCGTGTCGGTACTCGCCCGACGACGTCGCGGTCCAGCTCAGCGCCCGGATGATGTCCGAAGGAGTCGTGGTTTCGGTCACCGACCATGGCCGTGGCGTGAATCGTGAGCTCGTGACGCAAGCCTTCAACGAACCCTTCTCGACCGGTGAGGATGTCCTTCGCAAGGAGCGCGACGGGGCCGGCGTCGGCCTGCACATGGCGCGCCAGCTGGTCCGGCAGCACGGCGGCATCATCTGGGCCGACCCGCTGCCGGCCGGCGGCACCCGGATGTCGTTCTGCATCCCGATCCGCTCGGGCGAGCAGGTGACCGCCCAACCCGCGCTGGTGGGCGAGGACGCAGGGCCACTGGCCTCCAGCCGGGTCGGCGACGAACAGGCCCCGAGCTTGCGAGCCCTCCTGCCGGGCGCGGCCCGGTCACCCGGCGCGAACGGCAGCGCGGATCACGGGGAGCCGAGCGCCTTCCCCATCGATCAAGCGTCCACCGCGACCTCGTCGTAGCTCCCCACGACCTCCGCCACCTGCCGGAGCGCTCCCCAGAGCTCGGTTGCCTCGCCGCCGGTGAAATCACGCTCGGCGATGGGAATCTCCTCGAGGAGGACCGTCCTCACCCCCGCCCGGGCCGCGCCGAGCGCCAGATGCAGGTTCGCGATGTTGCCCCGACCGAATGGCGCATCGCAGACGACGAGCAGATCGGCGGCGAGCATCAGCGACCGGCATCCTTCGGCGCTCTCCTCGTCGATCGTCGAGAACGGGGGCACACTCACTCGGACGAGGTTCAGTCGCTCCGCGACGGCGGCATCCGTGTCTGAGCCGTGCAGTACACCCACGGAGACGTCGAACCCCGCCTCGGCCAGCCGACGCAGGAGCGGCGCACCACGTCCGGCGCCGCCGACGACGTGCGCTCGCCGTCCCAGGGACGGGCCCATGGCGGCCGCCGGACCCAGGCGCACGGACGGACGTCCGGTGGCGTGGTCGGCGACGACCTCGGCGTCGAGGGCCCAGACGGCTCGGAGCAGCTCGGACGTCACGACCTGCTCAGGCGCGCCCTCCGCTGCTACACGTCCGCGGTGAAGCACCACGAGCCGGTCGCACGTCGCGGCAGCCAGGTTCAGGTCGTGCACGATCGCCAACACGGCCTTCCCGCCGGGCGCCGCCAACTGGCGAACCACCTCGAGCAGGTCCACGACGTGGCGCAGATCCAGGTGCGTGGTCGGCTCATCAAGCAGCAGGACCGGCGCGTCTTGGGCGAGCGCCTGCGCGAGGATCACGCGCTGGCGCTCTCCACCTGAGAGTTCGTCGACGGGTCGGTCCGCGAGGTGCTGGATCTGTGTGGAGGCCATGGCCTCTCTCGCCCGAGACCAATCCTCCGGACGCCCACCCCCCCAGGCCGACAGGTACGGCGTGCGTCCCATAAGCACCATCTCGAGCACCGAGTAGGAGAACGCCGCTTGGACCTCTTGCGGGACGACGGCGACCAAGCGAGCCGCCTCCCGCGAGGGCATCCCGTAGGGATCGCGCCCCGCGATCGCGACGGAACCCGCGGTCGGTCGCAAGGCGCGCGATGCGACCCGAACGATCGTGGTCTTGCCGGACCCGTTCGGACCGACGAGCCCCACCACCTCCCCCGCCGAAACGCAAAGGGACACCTCGCGCAGCGCGGGCTCGGGCCCGTAGCCCGCGGTGACGCCGGAGAGCTTGAGACCCTCATGCTCAGGGGCCGGCACGGGCGCTCCTCCCCTCGCGTCGCAGCAGGAACAGGAAGAAGGGCCCCCCGAGCAGCGCCGTGACCACGCCGACCGGGAGTTCCTGTGGCGCGAGAGCCGTGCGAGCGACCAGATCCGCGAGCACCAGCAGCGTGGGTCCCGCGAGCAATACCGCCGGGAGCAGCCGTCGCTGATCGGAGCCGACCACGAGTCGCAGCAGATGCGGCGTCATCAGACCGACGAACCCGATGACCCCGGCGACCGATACGGCGGCCGCCGCCAGCAGCGCGCCGACGGCGATCGCACGACGTTTCAGCCGGTCCACGTCGACGCCGAGTTGCGCGGCCCGCTCTTCGCCGAGCGACATGAGGTTGAGATCGTGCGCCACGTATGCGGCCGCCGCCACACCGAGCGCGACCACCGGAGTGGTCACGAAGATCGACCGCCAGCCCTGGGAAACGAGGCCGCCGAGCAACCACGCGTAGATGTTACGGATCTCCTCGCCGGAGAACGACATCACCAGCGACATCGCGCTCGAGATCACAGCCGCGATCGCGACCCCCGCGAGCAGCAACGTCGCGACGTGCACGGACGGCCCGATGCGCGCGAGCCGGAACACCGAGAACGCCGTGACGAGCGCGCCGACGAACGCCGCGGCCGGGACGCCGAACGTGCCGAAGGCGCCCGCCCCTACCGTGACGATGACGAGGATGGCGCCGAGCGCCGCCCCCGAGGACACGCCGATGATCGCCGGATCTGCGAGCGGGTTCCGGAACAGCCCCTGGAACACCATCCCCGACGTCGCGAGCGCCGCCCCGACCACCGCGGCGAGCACCACCCTGGGCAATCGCAGCTGGAACACGATCACGTCGCTCGAGCGCGGCACGCCGTCCGGGTGACCGGCGATCCCCAGCTTCCACGCCACCAGTCGGAGCGTAGTGAGCGGTGAGATCCACACCGCTCCCACAGCCACGGCCAGAAGCACCGACGCTACGAGCACGACGGTCAGCGCGAGCAGGACGCGGCGGTATCGCTGCGTCGCGATCATCAGAAAGCGTTGGGATGCAAGGCTTCAGCGAGGAGGCGCAACCCGTCCACGATCCGAGGACCTGGTCGGCTGACGAGATCCGAGTCGATCAACACGACCGTTCCGCTCGCCACGGCGTCGATGGCGTCGAACCCCGGCCGCTTCTGCACCGCGTCGGGACTCACTCCAGACTCCGAGGACACGAGATACACATCGGGGCTGTCTCGGACCAGATCGTCGACCGACCACTGGGGGTAGTCACTCGTTGCCGATGCGGAGGTGGAGTCGCACCCGGCCCGATCAAGGAGGTCCGAGATGAACGTGCCCGGGCCGACCGTCGTGAGGGGTGGGTAGTACACCTCGAAGAAACACGAGACGCGAGCCTCACCCGTTACGGCCTCCTCGATCCGACGGTCCTCCGCGGCCATCCGAGCCGTGAGCGCTGTCGCTGCCTCGACCGCCCCGGTGAGCCGTCCAACGGTATCGATGTCGTGCAGCAGGTCATCCAGACCGGTCGCATCGATGGTGAACACGGGGACACCGAGCTCGCGGAGGCGCGACTTCCACGCGTCGCCGCCCTCGATCGTGAGCAGCAGGTCCGGCTCGAGCGATACCACGGTCTCGATGTTCGGATCGACCCCGAAATCCCCCGCGCCGCCCACCTCTTGTACCTGTTTGGCCGCCGGCGGGTAGTCGTCGTACTTGCCGGATACCCCCACGAGCTCGTGACCGAGACCGAGCGCGTACACGATCTCGGTGGCCGAGGGTGCGAAGGTGATCAGGCGCCGGGGCGCCGCGCCGAGCGTCACGGACACTCCGTCGTCGTCGGTGATCGTGACCGGGAACGACGCTGACGGCGCCTCGGATGGGGCGCCCGAGCCCTGCGACGCGGGGGTCGAGGCCCCGCCGCCGCAGGCGGCGCAGACGAGCAACAGAGCGAGCAGCAACCCCGACAGGCAACGGAACGGTTTCACGCGCGTCTCCCCTCATGCGAAGGACGACCGTCGCTTCCCCGAGGCAGGTCTCCTGGCTCCCGGATCGATGCTCCCCCGACCCTTCCCGGGATCGCTCCCAGTGGTCTCGTCGGGTTCACTCCCCGGTCACAGTGGCGCGACCGCGCCGGATTCTCACCGGCTTCCCTCTTCGCGGGGTCGGGATCGGCCCGTCCCGCTTCCGGCACCGCCGATCTGACCGATCGATGGTGCCGCCTCGAAGACACGAACCTATGCGGTTGTGCCGGGCAGTCTAGCCGGGTCCGCGGCGCTCGGAACGGTGCAAGAAGGGATGAGCGGGGCTATGCTCGCGTTAGGGACGACGGGGTGCGACGGGTCATCGGATGCGTGCTGATCACCCTGGTCGCCGCCGGGTGCCGCGGCGCGACCGGCGCTTCGACGACGCTCCCGACAGTCCCGATCCTGCAGATCCACGAGTCGCCGAGCCCGTTCCAGGAAGTCACCGCGGGCGAGGTGAGCGCCGTGATCCCCGACGCGTGGCACCCGCTTCCGGCCGGCGGCGCCCAGGACGTGGAGGAAGGCCTCATCGCGGGGCCCCGGCCGAGGGATTGGGCAGGTGAGCGGGCGCCCGCCGAAGGACTCGCGGCCGTCTGGGTCGACGGCACGCGGGTGGGGGTACCGTCCGATTACTACTACCTGGCAGCGACGGGTCCAGCGCTCGACATCATCACCCATTCACCTCGATGCTCCGCGACCCGCCAGACGGTCATCGTCAACCACCGACCGACCTTCGCTTCGGGCGACCCGAACTCTGCCGGCGACTTCATCGCGCGAGGCCAGGGAACCTGCTCGGTGGGCCATACCGCGACGCGGTGGGCGTACTTCGTGGCGGCACCCGGTTTCGGTCCGGCGCGCGAGGTCGGCATCCCGAGCTCGGGGCTCTACGTGGTCGTGGCGGTCTTGCCCGCTTCACGGCGTGCCTCCGCGCTTCTCGGGAAACTGTTGCTGCGGACCGAATTCGGCGGCGCCTCGATGTCGGACTTCATCGCCGCTGCTCGCCCAGCGCCCTAAGGGTCATCAGCGCGGCGACCGATCGACGAACGGCGGCTTCGCGATCATCGCCTGGCCGCGCCGGCCGCGCACGTCGACCTCCACGGCGGAGCCCGCTTCGAACGCATCGACCGGCGTGAGGTAGCCCATCGCGATGCCGCGCTGGAGCGCCGGTGAGAACGTCCCGCTCGTCACCTCGCCCACCGGGACACCATCTGAGAGAACCGAGTGGTTCGCTCGAGGGATGTGCCGCCGATCCTGCATCACCATGCCGCGCAGCCGCGACGGAACACCGGCAGCTCGTTGACGCAGGAGCGCTTCCCGGCCGCGGAAGGCGCCCTTGTCCATCGCGACGGCCCACGAGAGCCCGGCCTCGAGCGGGGTCCGGTCGGGAGTGAGATCTTGCCCACACAGCGGGTAGCCCATCTCGAGCCGAAGGACGTCACGCGCGCCGAGCCCGCATGGTTCGATCAGGAACGGATCGCCCGCCTCGATGAGCTCCTCCCACAGCGCCCCGGCGGAGCTCGCCGAGGTGAACAGTTCGAACCCCAGCTCACCCGTGTAGCCCGTACGAGCGAGCACGAGGCGTTCCTCGCGGAACCTGGTCTCGGCGACGCCGAGATACTCCAGGTCGCCCGCTTCGGCGAACAGCGTCCCCACCACTTCACGAGACCGAGGGCCCTGGACGCCGAGGAAGCACCAGTCGTCGTGCCGGACGACCTCGACACCCTCAGCTTCGTCCTGGAGCGTACGCGTGACCATGTCGGTGTTCGCGGCGTTCGGGACAAGGAAGAATCGGTCCTCGGCCAGCCGATAGACGAGGAGGTCCTCCTCGACGCCGCCTTCGTCGTTCAGGAGAAGGTTGTACTGCGCACGACCGGCCTCGATCGACCGCGCGTCGTTCGTGAGCAGACCCTGCAGCAGCGCCACGGCAGCCGCTCCTGCGACGTCCACCTTGCCGAGGTGCGACAGGTCGAACAGACCCGCTCGCTCGCGCACGGCACGGTGCTCGGACAGGACCCCCTGGTACTCGATCGGCATGAGCCATCCACCGAAGGGGCCCAGCTTGGCGCCCAGGTCCTTGTGGTGTGCCTCGAGCGGCGAGTGCCGGAGGGGGCCATCCACGGCGTCGTTCACGCCGTCATCCTACGGACGCGAGCAAGGGCGGTAACATTCCCCATCGGATGACGGATGACTACGACGTAGTCGTGATCGGTGCGGGCACGGGCGGATACTCCTGCGCCCTGCGATCGGCACAACTCGGCAAGCGAGTCGCCCTCATCGAGCGCGACGACCGACTGGGCGGCACCTGCCTGCTCCGCGGCTGCATCCCCACGAAGGCGCTCCTGCAGTCGGCCGCGGTGCTCGACACGGTGAACCGCTCGAAGGAGTGGGGCATCATCGCGTCGGGCGAGCCCGACTGGCCCGCCATCCAGGCGTTCGAGAACACGGTCGTCGACAAGCTCGTCTCGGGACTCACGAACCTCATCTCGACGCGGAAGATCGACGTGGTGCACGCAACCGCGACGCTCGCGGCGGGGCCCGCGGTCAAGGTCGACGGACGCACGATCACCGCGACCGACGTCGTGATCGCCACCGGCTCCCGTCCCAAGCTCCTGCCCGACGTGCAGATCACCGACCGGATCATCACCTCGGACCAAGCGCTGTGGTACCCCCGCATCCCCACCTCCGCCATCGTGATCGGAGCCGGGGCCGTCGGGTTGGAGTTCGCGTCGTTCTACCGCTCGATGGGCGCCACGGTCACCCTCGTTGAGGCCCTGCCGAGGATCGCGCCGCTCGAGGACGAGGACATCTCCAAAGAGGTCTCACGCGCCTTCCGCAAGCGCGGGATCGAGTCGTTCGCCGGTGCTCGGGTCCAGGGCGTCGACGATCACGACGACTCCGTGAAGGTCGTGGTCGAGGTCGGCGGTGAAACGAAGGCCTTCACCGCCGATATCTGTCTGGTCGCGGTCGGGCGCGGTCCCGTCAGCGAGGACCTCGGGCTGGAAGAGGCCGCGATCGAGCTGGACCGCGGGTTCGTGAAGGTGGACGGGCAGTTGCAGACGACCGCGTCGCACGTGTGGGCGATCGGAGACGTCGCCGCCACGCCGCTACAGCTCGCGCACGTGTCGTTCACCGAGGGCATCGCGGTGGCTGAACGCATCTCGGGCCTCGAGGTCGCCGACATCGACTACGTCGGCATCCCGCGTGTCACGTATTGCACACCGGAGATCGCCTCGGTCGGCCTCACGCAGGCGCAGGCGGTTGAGCGGGGCCACGAGGTGGATGTCGAGAAGCTCAACTTCCAAGCCATCGGTAAGGCGAACATCGTGGGCGAGGGCGGATCGGTCAAGGTGGTGGCCGACAAGGACGGCGGGCCGGTGCTCGGCGTCCATATGGTCGGTCCGCACGTGACGGACCTCATCGCCGAGGCCATGCTGATCACGAACTGGGAGGCGGTGCCCGCCGAGGTGGCCGCGCTCATCCATCCGCACCCGACCCTGTCCGAGGCGATCGGCGAGGCCCACCTCGCGCTCGCCGGCAAGCCGTTGCACACCGCGTAAAGGAGCCACGTGGCGACGAAGGTCAAGGACAAGCGACTGGCCTCGGAGAACTGGCGCGCCGGCCTGTCCGACGACCAGCTTCGCGACCTGCTGTACACCTTGAAGCTCTGTCGCTATTTCGACGAGCGCATGGAGGCACTCTATCGGCAAGGCCGCCTGCCGGGCGCGATCTACTCGGGCCGAGGGCAGGAAGGCACGCACGTCGGCGTGACGTACGCGCTCCGCCCGGACGACTCGCTCTTCCCGACGCATCGCGATCTGTCGGCGCAGCTCACGAAGGGGTTGGATCTCAAGCGCGTGATGGCGCAGTTCTGGGGCCGGATCGATGGCTACACGCGCGGCCGCGACGGCAACAGCCACATCGGCGATTGGCAGGGCAGCCGAACATGGACGGTGATGTCGCACCTGCCGATCGCCTACCCGGTAGCGTGCGGGGCCGCGCTGGCGTACCAGCGCCGGGGTGAGGATCGCGTGGCTCTCGCCATCTGCGGCGACGGGGCGACCTCGAACGGCCGGTGGCACGAGGCGCTCAATACCTCGGCGATCTTCCAGCTTCCGGTCGTATGGATCGTGAACAACAATCAGTACGCCTACTCCACGCCGAACGCGCTCGAGTTCGCCATCCCCACGATCGCCGAGCGCGCCGCGGCGTACGGGATGCCGGGGGTGCGGATCGATGGGCAAGACGTGCTCGACGTTTACCGCGTCGCCCACGAGGCGGTGGAGCGCGCCCGTTCCGGCGGCGGGCCCACACTCATCGAGTCGATCTCGCTCCGCTGGCGGGGCCATGCCGGACACGACCCTGCGAAGTACGTGCCGAAGGAACTGCTCGAGGAGTACATGACGAACAAGGACCCCGTGAAGCGCTTCGAGGAGCTGCTCCGGATGAACGGGGTGGTGGACGACGCGCGGGTGAGCGAGGTCGACGAGCGCGTGAAGCGGGAGTTCGACGAGGGATACGACTACGCGCAAGCCTCGCCGTTCCCCGAGCCCGGCGACGTCACGAAAGGCCTGTACACCGACGACGGGTACTGGGATGCCGAGCCCGGCCGAGGCGGGGGCACGGGCTGATGGCCACGAAGACGCTCGAGGCGGGCGCCGCCGGCCACGGTGCCGAGCCGCGCGGCAAGCGCACGGATGCCGGTGAGGCCACGTATCTCATCGCGATCGCCGAGGCGCTGTGGGAGGAGATGGAGCGCGACGAGCGCGTCTACATGCTCGGCGAGGACATCGGCGCGTACGGCGGCGCGTTCAAGGTCACCGAGGGCTTCATCGAGCGATTCGGCCCCGAGCGAGTGATGGACACCCCGATCGCCGAGGAGACGATCGTCGGTATGGCGCTCGGCTCGGCGATGGAGGGCCTGCGGCCCGTCGCGGAGTTCCAGTACGCCGACTTCATGTCGAGCGGGTTCGATGAGATCGTCACCGCGCTCGCCCGCTACCACTACCGCAGCGGCGTGCCGACCCCGGTGGTCCTGCGCGGTCCCTCGGGCGGCGGCGTCCGAGCCTCGAGCTTCCACTCGTTCAACCCCGAGCCGTGGTTCGCGCATACGCCGGGTCTGAAGGTGCTGTGCCCCGGGTTCCCCTCGGACGCGAAGGGCTTGCTGAAGAGCGCGATCCGCGACGACAACCCGGTGGTGTTCCTCGAGCACAAGTGGATCTACCGGCGCATCAAAGAGGTCGTCCCCGAGGACCCCGACTTCCTGATCCCGCTCGGCAGCGCCGATGTGAAGCGAGCCGGTTCGGACGTGAGCGTCATCTCGTACGGCATGATGGTGCACCAGGCGCTCGAGGCAGCCGAGAACCTCGCGCAGGAGGGCATGGACGTCGAGGTCGTCGACCTGCGCTCGATCCAGCCGCTCGACACCGAGACGATCCTGGCGTCCGTCACGAAGACCAGCCGCGCCGTCGTGCTGTACGAGAGCCATCGGTTCCTCGGCACCGGCGCGGAGGTGGCGGCAGTCATCGCCGAGGAGGCATTCGAGTCGCTCGACGCGCCGGTCGTGCGGATCGCGCCGCCCAACGTCCCGGTGCCGTTCTCACCGTCGCTTGAGGACGCGTACCTTCCTCAGGTGTCCGACATCGAGGACGCCGTCCGAAAGCTCTCCGCGTGGTGAATCGGGAGGACCCATGTCGTCGGTGAAGATGCCTCAGCTCGGTGAGACCGTGATCGAAGGCACGATCTTGAAGTGGTTGAAGCAGGAGGGCGACCAGGTCGCCGTCGACGAGCCGCTGTTCGAGATCTCGACCGACAAGGTCGACACGGAGGTCCCCGCATCCGAGGCCGGGGTCCTGACGAAGATCTTGGTCCCCGAGGGATCCACGGTTGCCGTCGGCACCGAGGTGGCCGAGATCTCCGGGTCCGACGGCACGGGCGCCGACGGCCATGGTGCCCAGGGCAAGGAGGAGCCCAAGGCAGCTGACGCTTCCGACGCCGGCACGCCGAAGAGCGCTCCCACAGGCCCCTCGACACCTGTCGAAACCCCACAAGCCGATCCCGCTGCACAGGTGCCGCCGGTGTCGACTGGGTCACAGGCCATCGCCCCGGCCGGCGACGCACTCCCCGACCGAGGACCCCGCTCGCAGATCCTGTCGCCACTGGTGCGCAAGCTCGCGGCCGAGCAGAACGTCGACCTGTCGCAGGTCGCCGGCACGGGCT
>JBDTYT010000037.1:0-14468 GCA_040005555.1 Actinomycetota bacterium
AGGCCGGGTCCCGATCCGATGATCTCCGAGACGATGCGCTCGAGGTCGTCCGCCGAACCGAACTCGATGAGGATCTTGCCGCGTTTCTTGCTCATCTGGATCGTGACGCGCGTCGCGAGCTGCTCCGACAAGATCTCCTCCACCTCGGCGAGTGAGCTCGCCTCGGGACTGGCCGCGACGACCTTGATCGTCGGTTTCTCCGAGGCGACCGAGGGATGCTCCAAGTAATTGCGGACCAGCTCCTCGACCTCGCGGACCGAGAGCTCCTCCGCAGCGGCTCTGAGCGCCAGCGTGTTCTGCGCGTCCGCGTCGACGAGCGACAGCAGCGCCCGTCCGTGACCGGCTTGGATCTTGCCCTCGGCCAAGCGCGTCTGGACCTCGGCGGGCAGTTGGAGCAGGCGGATCGTGTTGGCGACATGCGACCTGGACACGCCGAGCCGCTCGGCCAGCGTCTCCTGCTTCAGCCCAAGCTCCTCCAGCAGCTCGCGGAAGGCCTCGGCGAGCTCGATCGGGTTGAGGTCCTCGCGGTGGATATTCTCGATCAGCGCCTCACGCAGAGACTCCGAATCGTCGCTTTCGCGCACGATGGCTGGGATCGTGGCCAACCCGGCCTTCTTCGCCGCCCGCAGGCGCCGCTCCCCCGCGATGAGCTCGAAGCCGCCCCCGACCTTGCGAACGACGATCGGCTGGAGCACTCCCACCTCTTGGATCGACAGGGCGAGCGCATCGAGCGCGTTGTCCTCGAAGATAGTTCTCGGCTGTCTGGGATTGGCCGCGACCGCACCGACCGGGACCTCGAGGAGTCCTCCGCCCCCTTCCTCCACCGCGCCCGGGATCAGCGCGGACAGCCCTCGGCCGAGCCCGCCTCGCTTCGCCATCACTCCCCTCCTCTGCGGAACAGGCCGCGCCGTTTCTTCGTCCGCCTACTACCCACCGCTTCCGGGACCGGCAGATCCACGTCGACCCCCGCCAGCGATCCCCCCTCATCATCGTGGATGAGGACCACCGGCGCTGGTTCCGTGGGAGGGGTTTCCGCGCTCGCTTCGGGTTCGGAAGTCTCGACGGCGAGGGTGTCGGTCGTACGGCGAAGCCGGCGCGCCTCAGCCTCGGCCCTGGCTTCAGCCTCCAGAGCCGCCATCCACTCGTCGGCGTCCATACCGGAGGGGACCGAAACCTCATCCTCGGCCTTCATCGGGCCCTCCTCCGGCATCGATACGGACTCGACCTCGACCGAGAGATCAGGTGTGGGATCTTCGATCACCGGAGGCGTCGAGGTGACCTCGTCCTGAACCTCGGCCGGGGCTGGAGGCTCCTCCCGGAGTTCCTCCTCGGCCGGAGAGTTCTGGGTCGCCTCGGAAGGCTCGAGCTCGTCCTCGGGTCGGGACAACGGTCGAGGTGCGCTCCTCGGTTCCCGCTCGATCGGCGGCACGACGATCGTCGGCATCTCGTCGAAGGCAGGCAAGGGCTCATCCAGAGGGAGATGGTCGGCAACTTCGCGCGCGAGGTCTCGGTAACACTGGGCACCTCGGGACTTCGGGTCGTAGACGGTGATCGGTTGGCCGAACCCGGGCGCCTCGGATAGACGAACGGTTCGGGGGATGACGGTCTGGTAAACCCGCTCGCCGAAATACTTGCGCACCTCCTGAACCACCTGCTCGGAGAGCTTGGTTCGCGGGTCGTACATGGTCATCACGATCCCGGTGAGTCGCAGCCCCGTGTTCACGTTCTGCTGGACCAGACGAACGTTGCGCAGCAGCTGCCCGAGACCTTCCAGCGCGTAGTACTCGCATTGGATCGGCACGATGAGCTCGTCGGCTGCCGCGAGCGCGTTCACCGTCAGCAACCCGAGCGAGGGGGGGCAGTCCAAGAAGATGTAGTCGTAATCGTCCTGCTTCAGCGGCTCGATCGCCTTGCGCAAGCGCATCTCACGAGAGAACTGGCTCACGAGTTCGATCTCGGCCCCGGCGAGGTCGATCGTGGAGGGGATCGCGTACAAGCCGTCCAGGGGAGTCGGGACCACCGCACCCTCGATGGGGGCTTCCGCCGCGAGGACGTCGTACACGGTGACCTCGCGAGCTTCGTGACGGATACCCAAGCCCGTTGACGCGTTCCCTTGAGGATCGAGGTCGATGACGAGCACCTTGTATCCGAGCTCGGCCAGGGAGGCCCCGAGGCTCACCGCCGTCGTGCTCTTCCCGACGCCGCCCTTCTGGTTCGCCACGGCGATCACGCGGGCGATCTTCGGCGAAGGCGCTTCCGAGGGCACCGATTGCGAAGGCGCCTCCTCCGCTGAGGAAGACGCTGTGACGTGGTTGCCTGGGGTCACCTTGCTGGAAGCCCCGGCCGCCCTATTCTGCCCTGACGGGGCGTTCTTCGGCGGGGAAGCTGATGAGGCCCGAGCGGCGCCGCGCTTGGTCACTGCTGGGTCATGATAACCAGCGGCCCCGCGCTTTCAAGCACGGGCGTTTCTCGGACCTGGATCCGAACACCTGCAGGCACGATGAACCCCGGGTCGGCTCGATGACCGGCGAAGTAAACGAGGCGGCCGCCCGCGCGGAGCAGAGGGGAAGCGATTGCCCAGCAGTCGGCGATCGGAGCTAGGGCGCGAGCGAAACACACGTCGACCGGCTGGGAGAGGTCCTCGATCCGCGAAGGGATGACGGACGCGTTCGGGAGCCCTAGACGTTCGATGGCGAGTTCGAGGAAGGCGACGCGCCGACGCCTGGTCTCGACGAGTCCGACCTTGAGCCCGGGGGCCGCCGCGGCGATCACGACACCGGGCAGTCCCCCTCCCGACCCGAGGTCGTACGCGTCGGCGTCCCCGGGCTGGATCGTCCCAAGAGCCCGAAGAGAGTCCAAGATGTGCCGCGTTCGGATCCTTGGGCCGTCGCTGGAAGCCATCACCCCGAGATCGACTCCCGGGTTCCGTAGGAGCTGCTCATACAGCAGGAGAGCATCAGCCGCCTGCAGGGTGAGGGTCGACCCGAGCTCTCTCGCCTGGGTCACGAGGGCGTCTGCGTCAGAAGGATGTTTCACGTGAAACGCGACCTTCAGGGATGGCCGTCGACCTGCCCGAGCAACCTGGCTAGGAACGTTGGATGACGACGAACCGCTCCGGGTCCTCGCCGCGGCTGGAGCTGGTGGCTCCCTCGACGGCGGCGACGACATCGTGGACGAGCTTGCGCTCATATGGGTTCATGGGCTCGAGCTCCTCCTCTTGCCCGGTCCGGGCCACCCGCTTGGCGATCTCACGGGCCCGAGCCTCCAGGCGGTCCCGCTGCCGCTTCTTGTAGTCCTCGACGTCGACGACGACCCTGCTCCGTAAGCCCGTTCGGTGGATCACGGCCGTCCTGGTGAGCTCCTGCAGAGCCTCGAGCGTCTGCCCGTGGCGGCCGATCAGCAGGCCCATGTCCTCGTCGTCTGGATCCGTCCCGAGGATGTCTACGTACATCGTGCCGTCCTCGAAGTTGAGCTCCACCCCAGCAGTGAGACCCATCCTCGACAGCAACCCGTCTAGGAAGTCCGCGGCGATCTCGCCCTGCTCCTCGAGATCGTCCTCCGTGAGATCTCCAGGGCGATTCTTCAGCCGCACCCGAACGACGGCGTCCTGGGACCCGACGCCGAGGAACCCCCCTCGAGGTTCTTGGAGGATCTGAACGATCACCTGCTGCTCGCTCGCTCCGAGCTCCTCCAGGGCGGCCTCCAGAGCCTCCTCAACGCTTGGGGCGCTTCTTTCGATCTCCTCCACTGCCGCCTCCAGAGCCTGAGTTCCTGGGTGGTTTGGATCCCGAGCCGGGCTTCGGGGTCCCCGGCTTCGGGGTCCCCGGCTTGCGAGCGGGACCGGCCTCGGGGTTCCGCTTCGTCCGTTCGTTTTGCGCCCGCTCCATCATCGTGGCCATGAACCCCTTCTTCGCGGGCTTCTTATCGCCGGATCCGGCGCGAGCTGCCAGCGTTTCGGCCGTCGGACGGCTCTTCAGCATGAAGTACTGCTGGCCGATCTGCCAGGCGTTCGATGTCGTCCAATAGATCACCAGTCCCGCGGGGAAGAAGATGCCGAACACACCGAACATCAGAGGCATGATCTTCATCAGCGTCTGCTGCTGCTGAGAAGCCGAGCCGGCCGGCGTCGCCTTCGTCATCTGCCGCTGTTGGAAGTAGGTCGTGCCGAACATCAGCGCCGCGAAGACGTAGTAGGGAATCCGATCGGCCACCGTGTTGCCACAGTTCAGCGGATAGACGA
Organism: Actinomycetota bacterium; assembly: GCA_040005555.1. Taxonomy (GTDB): domain Bacteria; phylum Actinomycetota; class UBA4738; order UBA4738; family HRBIN12; genus JBDTYT01. Next base: position 4,241 of record JBDTYT010000037.1, read on the forward strand.
TCTGCGTGTCTCCGACCTTGCGGGAGTCCGAGATGGTCGCGTCGGGGTTCCCGGCTTCCTTGGCCGAACACAGCAGGTTCATGCCGAGGAAGCTCGTGCCCCCCGTTGGTCCCGGCTGAGCCGGGATCTCATCGAGCGAGGTGATGGGCTGGGGGACCTGCTGTTGGATCACTGCGTACAGCTTGGTGCCCTCGGGGATATGGATCGGGTGCTGCGGCTGACGGAGCACCGAGTACATCGAGATCAAGATCGGGAACTGCAGCAGGACCGGCCAGCACCCCGAGAACGGGTTCACCCCGTACTCCTTGTAGAGCTTCATGATCTCTTCCTGCTGCTTCGTTCGGTTGCCCTTGTACTTGGTCTGGAGCTGTTTGATCTTCGGCTGGATGATCTGCATGTGTTGCATCGAGCGGATCTGCTTGATGCCGAGCGGCAGCAGCACGACCCGGATCAGCACCGTGAGCAAGATGATGGTGACGCCGTAGTTGGGGACGAGATCGTAGATCTTCGCGACGACCCACCCGATCCCGTCGAGCAGCGACTGCCACACACCCAGCGCGAGCATCACAAGGTCGCTCTTGAATGTATGACGGCATCATACTGTCCGTGCCCGCCGCGGCGAGGGGCCACCTGATCGACGCCTCCGTCGGTGAACGGCCCGCATCGCAGGATCCTCCACGCCGCCATGACGCTTCCACGGAACGCGCCGTGAACGCTGATCGCCTCCTCCGCGTAATGCGAGCAGGTGGGGTGGAACTTGCATTGTCCGCCGAGCGAGCCGGACAACACGAGCCGGTAGGTGCGGATGAGCGCGAGGAGGACACCCCGGAGGGGAGCACCTGCCCTCCATGCAGCGGCTCGCCAGGTCCTCACGGTTGCAGCGCCCGCGCGCGATGAAGCAACTCCTGCATCTCGCTCACCAGGTCCTGGGTCTTGGCCCCGCGGATCGTCCCTCGGGCCACGAACGCAACGTCGTATCCCTTCAGCGCCCGAGGCGCGAGCTCCCGCCACGCCGCCCGAAGGATCCGCCGGGCACGATTGCGGACGACCGCACCGCCGACGCGCCGACCCGCCACGAAGGCGATCGACCCGGGGCCGGGCGCCACGAACACTACCATCCGTGCTCCGTGGAGGGGTTGGCCCTCCGAGAGGACCCGGCCGACGTCCGACCTGCCCGTGGCGTCCCTAGCCCGACAGGCGGGTGCGGCCCTTAGCGCGGCGCCGGGCGAGGATCGCGCGGCCGGCGCGCGTGCGCATCCGAAGACGGAACCCGTGCGTCTTGTTGCGCCTGCGGTTGTTCGGCTGGAAGGTTCGCTTAGACATCGTGCCCTCTCCGGGAGTGGGAGCGCGACCAACCGGCCGGCGCGAAAAAGTATACGGGAGCTCATCGCGACGACACAAAGCCGTGCATCGCGAGAAAGACCGTCAAAAGGGGCTTCTCGTCTCGCCCGGTGGAAAAGTGCGGTGCTATGCTCCGGCCCGCTTCCTCCAGGGCGCCCGCCCCTCCCCACGGGTCGCCAACCCCTTCCCCAAAGGGTTTCCACATATGTGGAAAGGCGCTGTGGATACGCATGGCTCTCGCATCGACCGAACGAGCAGCTGAAGAGACCTGGTCCCACGTCCTCGATCGCGCCCGCGCAGAGCTCACGGAAAGCTCCTTCGCGATGTGGTTCTCCGGCGTGCGCGCCATCAGCCTGCACGACAGCGTGCTCGAAGTCGTCGCCCCATCGGAGTACGTTCGCGACTGGCTCGCGAAGCACTATGTCGAGCTGATCCGGTCCGCGGCAACCGAAGGGGCCGGCGGCTCGGTTCAGGTGCATCTCGGATCGGCCCCTCCTCCGGAAACCCCTGCGGTGCAACATGACCCAGCGCACGATTCTCCGCCCCAACGGGCTGAGATCGCCCGGCCCGACTCGCGGATCGGTGCCCCCGGACTCCCGTTTCCGAACTACACGTTCGACACGTTCGTCCCAGGCCCCTCGAATCGGTTCGCGCACGCAGCGGCGATGGCGGTCGGCGAGGCTCCGCCCTCGAAGGCGTACAACCCGCTGTTCATCTACGGGGGAGTGGGACTCGGGAAGACGCACCTGCTCGTCGCCATCGGCCATCACATGCACCGATTGGCCCCGCGCCTACGCGTGAAGTACGTGACGTCGGAGCACTTCATGGCCGAGTTCATCAAGGCGGTCCGGGAGCGTCAGGGCTACCAGTTCGCCGCGCGACACCGCGACGTGGACGTGCTGCTCGTCGACGACATCCAGTTCCTCGCCAAGCGCGAGGAGACGCAAACCGAGTTCTTCCACACGTTCAACGCGTTGCACGAGAAAGAGCGTCAGATCGTGATCGCTTCGGACCGCCAGCCGCAGGAGCTCGGCATGGAAGAGCGTCTGCAGAGCCGGTTCCGCCTCGGCCTGTGCGTCGACGTGCAGCCGCCCGACCTCGAGACGCGGATCGCGATCTTGCAGCTGAAGGCGCAGCGCGAGGCCGTGCACGTTCCCGACGACGTCGTCGAGTTCGTGGCCTCCAAGTTCGACCAGAACATCCGAGAGCTCGAGGGCGCCCTCGTGCGCGTGGTTGCCTGGAGCGACCTCACCGGACTGCCGATCTCGCTCGAGCTCGCGGAACAGGCCCTCGAGGACCTCCTCCCTCAGGCCGAGGCCGAGATCCCGCCTCAGCTCATCCTCGAGGAGACGGCCCGCTACTACTCGCTCTCGGTCGAAGAGATCGTGAGCAAGAGCCGATCGAGACCACTCACCACCGCTCGACACGTCGCCATGTACCTCGTACGCGAGTGCACCGGCATGTCCCTCATCAAGATCGGCGAGTTCTTCGACCGAGATCACTCCACGGCGCTCCATGGCATCAACAAGATCGACGAGCAGATGCGTGACCGCGAGCCCGTCTACCGGCAAGTTCAGGACCTCTCCCGCCTGATCCGCAACCGCGCCAGGAGCGGCTCGTGAGTCTCCAGTACCTCTCGGCCCAGTCGGTGTACGGGCCGGTGGAAAACCTGCGCGGATCGACTGACGGACGTGCCTGGGCACCCGGTCCCTGCACCGCTTTCCCCAGCTCATCCACATGTCGGACGTTGCAGCTACGCTCACGGAACCGGGCTGATATGCACTTTTCCACAGGACCTACTACTACTGAAAGAGATATCGAGAGGGATCAGAAGCAGTGAGGAGGTGGACAACGTGAAGTTCCGGTGTGATCGCGACGCCCTGTCCGAAGCGCTCCAGACCGTCCAGCGGGGGGTGTCATCCCGTCCGGGGATCCCGGCGCTCACCGGGGTGTTCATCGAGGCATCGACCGACGGGGTGCTCACCCTCACGACCACCGACCTCGAGGTCTCGGCTCGGCTCTCGATCGAGGTCCAGGTGACGGAGTCGGGGGTTGCGCTCGTCCCCGCACGGCTGCTCGCCGACACGGTGAAGAGCCTGTCGGATGCCCCCGTCGAGTTCGACTCGGATCAGTCGCAGGCGCGGATCCGATCCGCCGCGTACGAGGGTGCATTGCGACTGCTACCGGCGGAAGACTTCCCTGCGCTGCAGTCGCCCTCGGGGACCCGTGTGGTGGTCGACGCCCCCATGTTCGCGGTGGCTGTGGGGCAGGCAGCACGCGCGGCATCGCGGGACGAAGCGCGGCCGGTGCTGACAGGCGTGCTCGTCGAGATCAGCCGCGAGGGCGTGACGCTCGTCGCGACCGACTCGTACCGGCTCGCGGTGCGCGAGCTCGTCGCGACGGCGGCCGGCGAGGCGAAGGCGATCGTCCCCGAGCGGGCGATGTCCGAGGCAGGCCGCGCCGCCCAGACGATCGAGAAGGGCGAGGTCGAGCTCTTCGTCGACGAAAGCCAGATCACGTTCCAGGTCGGGCAGCTCATGCTCACCTCTCGCCTCATCGAAGGCGAGTTCCCGAACTATCGTCAGCTCCTGCCCGAGGCGTACGAGAGCCGGCTCACGGTCTCCCGGCAACTTCTCATGGACGCGGTGAAGCGGGTCGGACTCTTGGCTCGCGATACCTCACCCGTGCGCCTGGAGTTCAACGCGCTCGGGGTGAAGCTCAGCTCCTCGTCGCCGGATCTGGGACAGGCCGTCGAGGCCGTGGAGGCGCGCTTCGAGGGCGAGGACATGACGGCGGCGTTCAACCCGCACTACCTGGCCGACGGGCTCGCCGCCGCCACGGGAGACACGGTGCGGCTCGAGGTCCGCGACGGGTTGAAGCCCGGCGTGGTGAAAGGCGAGTCAGACGAGTTCACGTACCTCGTGATGCCGGTCCGGCTGCCAACGCCGGTCGGATAGCCCGCCGGAGGGCCGTTGCGACTGCTCTGGGCGGAGCTCCGGGACTTCCGCAACCACCTCGAGACACGCGTGTCCGACGTGCCCGAGGGACTCATCACGGTCGTCGGTCCGAACGGCGAAGGCAAGACGAACCTCCTCGAGGGGATCGCGTTCCTGTTCTTCCTCGCTTCGCCGCGGGTGTCCTCGACGTTTCCCCTCGTCCGGGAAGGGGCGGAGGCGGCGTACAGCCGTGGCGAGGTCGAGACCGCTAACGGGCGCATCCTCATCGAGGTCGAGATCCCAGGCAAGGGAGCGAACCGGGTGCTGGTGAACCGCTCGCCGGTGCGGCGCAAGCGGGACGTGAAGCGGCAGGTGCGCGCGGTGTTCTTCGGGCCCGAGGACCTCGACGTCGTACGCGGCGAGCCGGGCGAGCGCCGGCGGTTCATGGATGAGGCCCTCACGTCGCTGTGGCCGCTCAAGGAGTCCGCGATCACGGCGTACGACCGCACGCTGCGCCAGCGCAACCGCCTGCTGAAGGACTGGGAGGGTAGGGGAGCCCCTCCGGAGCTCGACGCGTGGGACGCGGAGCTCATCACGAACGGCTCGGCCCTGACACGGCTGCGCGCGGAGGCAGTCATCAAGCTCGCACGGCCGGCCACCGAGGAGTACGAGCATCTTGCCGGCTACGAGCTCGAGTGCACCTACGCGCCGAACGTCGAGACGCCGAGTTCGTTGGAGCTCGAGGAGGCGTTCGCCGAGCGATTGGCCGAACGCCGGTCGGACGAGCTGATCCGCCGCTCCACGCTGGTCGGCCCCCACCGAGACGATCTGACGCTCGCGGTCCGCGACCTGGGCGCACGGAGCTTCGCCTCGCACGGCGAGAGCTGGGCCGCGGCCCTCTGTCTGCGGCTCGGGCTCGCCACCGCCGTGGCGGAGGAGGTCAAGGAGGCTCCGGTGCTGTTGCTCGACGACCCGTTCTCGGCGCTCGATCCTCGCCGCCAGCACCAGGTCGCTGAGCGACTGACCACGCGAGGGCAAGTGTTCGTTTCCGTGGCCGATGAGACGCACGTACCGAAGCAGTCGGTGGCGGTTTGGGACATCGCCGCCGGGTCCGTAACGCCGCGGGACGACGCCTGATGCCCTCGAGCAAGGGGTGGAAGCATCGCAAGGACGAGCGCACGATGCGCGACTCTTCGATCGGTGATGTCCTCGATGGATTGATGCTCGAACGGGCGTTCTCGCGAGGGCTCCCCATCGGGCGACTCTCGGCCGATTGGGCTTCGGTCGTCGGCGCTCGCGTGGCGGCCGAGTCGGCACCTGTGAGTCTTGACGGCGGCGTATTGGTGATCGCGGCGAGCTCCGGGCCGTGGGGCGCGCAGGTCCGATTCCTGGCGGAGGAGATCCGCAAGAAGGTGAATGGGGCCCTCGGCGGGGAACACGTGCAACGGGTCCAGATCGTGGTCCGGGATGATCCTCGGAAAGGCTTGTAGCGCAAGGCGTGCGTTCCCTTCGCGGACCTCGATCCGGGCCCCCGAAACTGCCCCGAACGTCACCCCCGGTTGGTAGAATCTCATTGTTACTTCACGCACCTCGCGAGCCCCCTCATCGAGGTATCTGGGGCGCCGCGCGCGGTCCCCCCGGACGGAGGTTGGTTGGCCACAGCAGCGAAGGAAACGAAGAAGCCTACGAAGTACGAAGCGTCCGACATCCAGGTGTTGGAGGGCGTCGAGCACGTCCGTCTCCGCCCCGGGATGTACATCGGCACCACCGCCGCACGTGGGCTCCACCACCTCGTGTACGAGGTCGTGGACAACTCGATCGATGAGGCGATGGCCGGGTTCTGCGACCGCATCATCGTCCGCCTGTTGAAGGACGGCGGTTGCTCGGTCGAGGACAACGGCCGCGGCATCCCGGTGAAACCCATCCCGAAAGCCAAGGACCGCCGCCCTGCCGTCGAGGTCGTCCTCACGACCTTGAACGCTGGAGGAAAGTTCGGCGGCGACGGATACCGGATCTCAGGCGGTCTGCACGGGGTGGGGGTCTCGGTCGTGAACGCGCTGTCCGAGAGGCTCATCGTCCAGGTGTTCCGTGACGGCGCCACGTGGACGCAGTCCTACGCACGCGGCAAAGCCACCTCCAAGCTCGCCAAGGGCAAGGCCAGCAAGAAGACCGGCACGATCGTGACGTTCTGGCCCGACCCGGCGATCTTCGCCGAGGGCACGGATTGGAACGAGTCGATGCTCGCCGAATGGCTTCAAGAACAGGCCTTCCTGACCAAGGCCATCGAGATCCAGCTCATCGACGAGCGTGAAACGCCCGCAGCGAAACAGGTCTTCAAAGCCACGGGCGGCATCGCGGACTTCGTGAAGCATCTCGCCACCGGCAAAGAGGTCATCCACACCAAGGTCATCTCTATGGAAACCGTGGAGCCCTCGGGCAACGCCGAGGCCGAGATCGCCATGCAATGGACCACGGGGTACGCCGAGTCGCTCTATTCCTTCGCGAACACGATCAACACCCACGAAGGCGGGATGCACGAGGAGGGGCTCAAGAAGGCGCTCACGAACGTCGTGAATCGCTACGCGCGCACGAAGGGGCTGTTGAAGGAGAAAGAGGAGAACCTGCTCGGAGAGGACGTACGCGAGGGGCTCATCGCGATCGTGAGCGTGAAGCTGCGCGAGCCGCAGTTCGAGGGCCAGACGAAGACCAAGCTCGGCAACACCAGCATGCGGTCCCTCGTCGAGACCACCGTGAACGAGCACCTCATGACCTGGCTCGAGGAGCACCCCGGCGATGCCAAGCGCATCGTGATGAAGACGGCCTCGGCAGCGAAGGCTCGGATGGCCGCGAAACAGGCTCGCGACCTCACCCGGCGCAAGTCGTTCCTGGAGGGGGGAGGCCTGCCGGGCAAGCTCGCGGACTGCCAGCTCACGGACCCGGCCTCGTGCGAGCTCTACATCGTCGAGGGCGATTCGGCGGGCGGATCGGCCAAACAGGCGCGCGACCGCGCCAGCCAGGCCATCTTGCCGATCCGCGGCAAGATCTTGAACGTCGAGAAAGCGCGGCTGCACAAGATCTTGGAGAACATCGAGATCCAGGCGCTCATCACGGCCATGGGGACGGGGATCGCCGAGGAGTTCGACCTCACGAAGGCCCGGTACCACCGCTTGGTCCTCATGGCCGACGCCGACGTCGACGGCGCACACATCCGCACGCTGCTGCTCACGTTCTTCTTCCGCAACATGCGCGAGCTGATCGATGCCGGATACGTCTATCTCGCGCAGCCGCCCTTGTACAAGGTCGTGGTCGACCGTCAGGCGAACTACTTCTACAGCGAGAAAGAGTGGGACGACTTCCGCAAGAACAACGGGAACAAGAAACTCGACACGCCACAGCGGTTCAAGGGCCTCGGTGAAATGAACCCCGAGCAGCTGTGGGAGACAACCATGAACCCTGAGACGCGCACGATGTTGCAGGTCACGCTCGAAGACGCCGCGCTCGCCGACCGGTTGTTCTCGATCCTCATGGGCGAGGACGTGGCGGCGCGGAAAGAGTTCATCGAGCAGAACGCCAAGCGAGTGGAGAACCTCGATGTCTAGGCGTCGAGCGGCCGGGGGAGGCGGCGGGGGCTCGGTGTCCCTGCTTCGCGGTCACATCGAGCCGGTCGGGCTCGAGGAGGAGCTCCAGCGCTCGTACTTGGACTACGCGATGTCGGTCATCGTTGGCCGCGCACTCCCGGACGTCCGTGACGGTCTGAAGCCTGTCCACCGCCGGATCCTCTGGTCGATGCTCGAGTCAGGCCTGCGCCCGGACAGGCCGTTCCGCAAGTGCGCCGCCGCCGTCGGTGAGGTGTTGAAGAAGTACCACCCACACGGCGACCAGTCGGTATACGACGCCCTCGTCCGCATGGCGCAGGACTTCTCGCTGAGGTATCCGCTCGTGGCGGGCCAGGGCAACTTCGGCTCCGTCGACGGCGATCCCCCGGCCGCGTATCGGTATACGGAGGCCCGCCTGTCGACGATGGCCATGGAGATCCTCCGGGACATCGAAGAGGAGACCGTCGACTTCGCTCCGAACTTCGACGGGTACGAGCAGGAGCCGCTCGTCCTGCCGGCGCGGTTCCCGAACCTGCTCGTGAACGGGGCCACCGGCATCGCCGTCGGCATGGCCACGAACATCCCGCCGCACAACCTCGGCGAGGTGATCGACGCGGTCGCACACTACCTCGACCATCCCGATTCCACGCCGCAGGATCTGATGAAGTTCGTGAAAGGTCCCGACTTCCCGACCGGCGCCATCGTCATGGGCAAGCAGGGCATCGTGGACGCGTACACGACTGGCCGCGGCTCGATCAAGGTTCGGGCGGTTTCGCACATCGAGGAGGGCGTCGGCGGACGTTCGAAGATCGTCGTGACCGAGCTGCCCTATCAGGTCAACAAAGCTCGCGTGGCCGAGAAGATCGCCGACCTGGCGAACGCCGGGAAGCTCAAAGATGTCGCCGATATCCGCGACGAGTCCAACCGCGAGGGCATGCGGCTGGTGATCTTCACGAAGCGCGGCGCGAACCCGCACGTCGTCTTGAACCAGCTCTACAAGCACACGCAGCTGCAGGAGAACTTCGGCGCCATCATGCTCTCGCTCGTCGACAACGTGCCGCGAACGCTCAACCTCGCGGAGATGATCGGCTACTACGTCGACCACCAGATCGACGTGCTCACGCGGCGAACGACGTTCCGTCTCCGCAAGGCCGAGGAGCGCGACCACATCGTTCTCGGGCTCCTCATCGCGCTCGATCACCTCGACGAGGTCATCAAGATCATCCGCGGCTCGCAGGACTCGGACGAGGCGCGCACGAAGCTCATGAGCAAGTTCAAGCTGAGCGAGATCCAAGCGAACCACATCCTCGACATGCCGCTTCGGCGCCTCACGCGCCTCGCGCGCACTGAGCTGGAGGAGGAGCACAAGAAGCTCCTCGCGGAGATCAAATACCTCAAGGCCCTTCTGAAGGACCCGAAGAAGATCCGGGCGGTCATCAAGGAGGAGCTCGCCGAGGTCCGTAAGAAGTTCGCCGACCCGCGTCGCACCCTGCTGAAGGCCGACGTCGGCGACCTGGACGTCGAGGACCTCATCGCCGAGGAGGACGTCGTCATCACGGTCAGCCGAGCCGGGTACGTGAAACGCCAGCCGATCGATGCGTTCAAACGACAAGGTCGGGGCGGCAAGGGCGTCATCGGTGCCAACTTGAAGGAAGAAGACGTGATCAAGCACGTCTTCACCACCACCACGCACCACTGGCTGCTGTTCTTCACGAGCAAGGGGAAGGTGTACCGCGTGAAGGTGCACGAGATCCCCGAATCCGGCCGCACTGCCCGAGGCCTCTACGCAGCGAACCTGCCGGGGGTGGCCGTCGCCGGCGACGAGCGCGTGAACGCCGTGATCGACCTCAAGGACTACGTCGAGGGCAAGTACCTACTGTTCGCGACCAAGGGCGGAATGGTGAAGAAGACCACGCTGCCCGAGTACGACTCCCCCCGCACGGGGCTGGCGGCGATCAACCTGAAGCCGAAGGACGAGCTCGTGCACGTGCTCCTCACCGACGGCAAGGACGACGTCTTCCTTGTCTCGCGCAAGGGGCAGGCGATCCGGTTCAAGGAATCGCTCGCCCGCCCGATGGGACGACAGACCGCCGGCGTGATCGGCATGCGTCTTGCCGCCGACGACGAGGTCATCGCGCTCGGCGTGGCGTCCGAAGGTGAGGAGATGATCAGCGTCTCTCGCAACGGCTACGGCAAGCGCAGCCCGCTCAAGGACTACCCGCCGAAGGGTCGCGGGGGCAAGGGTGTGATCGGCCACCAGGTCACGACCAAGACCGGTCTGCTCGCCGGGGCCTTCGTCGGATCGAAGGACCAGGACCTGTTCACGATCTCCTCATCCGGCAAGGTGCAGCGCGT
>JBDTYT010000038.1:0-14189 GCA_040005555.1 Actinomycetota bacterium
TCGAGAAGGACGCCCGCCGCGGACGCGCGAGCGCGGAACGCTGCGAGGTCAGGCCTTGAGGGCCGCGTAGTCGTTGCCGAGATAGATCGCGACCTGAACGTCCTTCGACACGTTGGTCCCCGGCTCCAGGCGTGCGATCGTGACGTCGAGTCCCTTGAAGAAGTCATCGGCGAGGAACTGCGCCTCGACCTCGTCCGCCGGGCTGCGGTAGTAGAGCGTGGTCTGGGCTACGGTCGAGGGCGCGTCGGCAGGGTCTTGGGCTGCCACCATGCCGTACCTCTTCGTGATCGCGGCGAGCGTGTCGCCGGCGAGCCCGGTCACGCTGGTGCCGTTGAAGACGGCGACGCGAACGCCCACCACCTGCGGGCTCGGCGTCACCTTCGGGGGCTTGCTCGGCGACGGGCTCGTCGAGGGGCTGGGGCTGACGCCCGGGCCACCGTTGGGGATCCCCGTAGTGCCCTCCGAGCCGAGCACGGGGAAGGCCTGGTTGATGAGCAAGACGCCTCCCACGACGAGAGCCACGATGATCGCGAATCGCAGGGTGCTGGTGCCCACGGAGAGGTAGAAGCTCCTGTTCGTCGGTGGTTCGTGCTTGCCGGACATCCTAGCGCGAAGGTACCCCGGCCGGCCCGAGCCCCCAACCTAGGAGCGCAGGCCGAGCCCTCCCTCGAAGCGCCTGCGCCTACGGGTCTCTCGGAGACGGCGCAAGCGCCGCACGAGCATCGGGTCATAGGCGAGGGCCTGGGGCATGTCGATGGCCTTCGTCAGCAGCTGGTGGTACCGCGTGGTGGACAGACCGAGGTGCTCTCGGATCGCGCGCTCCTTCGGGACACCAAGCTTCCACCAGGTGCGCTCGAGGTCGAGGACGGCTCGCAGTCGCGGCTCCAGCGTGGGGGCGACGGCTTCGGGAGGGGGGCTCACCACACGAGGCTAACAACACCCACCGACGCTGCAAGCACCTGGGGGTCGAAAGGTTCAGGGACGGGCTGCGAGGGCCCTGATCTGCCGGACGGCGACCGTGACCGCCGCCAGATCGCTGACCTCCTCGAGCGCGAGCGCACGCATGAAGCGAGCCAGACGCGAGAACACCTCGGCGCGAGCAGCCAGGAACGCCGCAACCGCATCCTCGACCGGGGCACCGGGGCTCTCGCTGAGGACCCGTTCCGCCATCTGTCCTCGCACGAGCAGCAGGTCGTCCTCGACCGCCTGCAATGCCCAGCGATGCCACCGGGTGCTCGTCGCCACGTCACCGAGTCGCCCCTCGAGCCAGTCGACGTACACGGCTTCCCCGACGAGGAAGAACGCACGCGCGACATCGGCGATCGCCAGACCGGTCTGCTTCGAGACCGCGATCACGTTCGGTCCGTGCACGAGCGCCGGCTGGAACGCGTGCCGCATCGCCGTATCCTCGGGGACGCCGCGATCCATCAGGCGCCAGGCCTCGCGCTCCCGGTCGTGTCGCCACTGATCCGTGACGACGGTGGGCAGGACCTCCGCCAGGAGCCGGAACGGTTCCTCCGCCGCGTCGATCGCTCGCCCGAGCTGACCAGGAGCGTTCACGAGATACCAGCGCGAGACGAGCTCGACCAGACGGTCGACCCCGGCGAGCAGCTCATCGAGCACCGCGGGTTCGAGCTGTCCCACGAGCCCCTCGATCGCTTCCCACCGTTGCACCGCACCCGTGACGTCGCGGGCGATCCGGTACGCGCGAACGACATCGGACGCCTCGGCCCCCGTCTCGGCCACCAGCCGGGAGACGAACGTGATGCCCTGCGAGTTCACGACGTCGTTGGCCACGATCGTGGCGATGAGCTCACGGCGCAAGGGATGCTCCGGCAGGAGGTGACCGAATCGCTCGACGACGAGCGGTGGGAAATAGCCCCGCAGATCGTGTTCGAGGTACTGCGAGTCGGGCAGGCTCGAGCGCAGGAGCGCGTTCGCCAGGCTCTGCTTCGCGTACGCGAGCAGGACGGCGAGCTCGGGTCTCGCGAGGCCGCGGCCCACGCGCCGGCGCTCGGCCATCTCTTCCCCGCCAGGGAGGGCCTCGAGGTCGCGCTCGAGCGAACCCTCGCTCTCGAGCGACTGCATGAGATCCTCGAAGGCCTCCATCCGTCCCGCCGAGAGCTCGGCTTCCTGCGAGAGGATCTGCGCCTGCAGGAAGTTGTCGTACAACACGTGCCGCACGATGTCCTGCTCGACATCGTGCAGCAACCCGTTCCGCTGTTCCACCGAGAGGTCGCCTCGACGAATGGCCGTCCCCATGAGGATCTTGAGGTTCACCTCGTGGTCGGAGCAGTCCACGCCGGCGGAGTTGTCGACGAAATCCGCGTTGATGCGTCCGCCGGTTTGGGCGTACTCGATCCGGCCGCGTTGGGTGAACCCGAGGTTTCCGCCCTCGGCCACGACGCGGCAACGCAGCTGGGCGCCGTCGACGCGCAGGCCGTCGTTCACGCGGTCGCCGACATCTTGATGCGACTCGTGGGCGCTCTTCACGTACGTGCCGATGCCGCCGTTCCAAAGCAGATCGACCGGCGCCTTGAGGATCGCGCTGATGAGCTCGTCCGGCGTCAGGGACTCCCCGTCTGCACCGAGCGCCAAACGCGCCTCGGGCGACAGCGGGATGTGCTTCGCCGTCCTCGGCCACACGCCCCCGCCCGTCGAGATCGCCGAGCGGTCGTAGTCGTCCCAGGTCGAGCTCGGCAGGCCGAACAGGCGCGTGCGCTCACCGAAGCCGAGCGCCGGGTTGGGGTTCGGATCGACGAACACGTGACGATGGTCGAACGCCGCCACTAGGCAGATCTGATCCGACAGGAGCATCCCGTTGCCGAAGACGTCGCCCGACATGTCGCCGATCCCGACCACGGTGAACGGCGTCGTCATCACGTCGGTCCCGATCTCGCGGAAGTGTCGCTTCACCGATTCCCACGCCCCACGTGCCGTGATGCCGAGCGCCTTGTGGTCGTAGCCGGCGGAACCGCCTGATGCGAAGGCGTCCCCGAGCCAGAAGCCGTACTCGGCGGCCACGGCGTTCGCGGTGTCGGAGAACGTCGCGGTCCCCTTGTCGGCAGCGACAACGAGGTAGGGATCGTCCTCGTCGTCCACGACGACGTGCTTGGGGTGCACGACCGTACCGTCCACGAGGTTATCCGTGAGATCGAGCAAGCCGCGCATGAACGTGACGTATTGCCGCGTGACCTCCTCCTTCAACGCCTTCGGCTCGCTGATGGCGCGCTTCAAGACGAAACCGCCCTTCGAACCCGTCGGCACGATCACCGCGTTCTTCACCATCTGCGCCTTCATGAGGCCGAGGACCTCGGTCCGGTAGTCCTGGCGTCGCTCCGACCACCGGATCCCACCGCGGGCGACCTTCCCGCCCCGCATGTGGATCGCCTCCATCTCGGGCGAGTACAGGAAGATCTCGTACATCGGGGTCGGCTTGGGCATCTCGGGCACGAGTTCGGATCGGAACTTGATCGCCAGCGCCGTTCGCCCGGGCTTGTAGACGTTCGTGCGAACGGTGGCATCGACCAGCCCGAGCGCGTTCCGCAGGATGCGGTCCTGCTCGAGGGAAACCACCGCATCCAGGTCCACGAGGAGCTTCGCGCGCAGGGTCTCGACCGCCTCAGGATCGCGCTCGAGGGAGGGGATGAACCGCAGCTCGAACAGCTGCACGAGTTGCGCCGAGATGTTCGGGTAGGCGGCGAACGCGTCGTTCTTGTACTCGACGGGGAACCCGGCGCTCACGCGATGGTGATACTTGCGGTAGGCCCGAAGGATCTCCACCTGCCGCCAGTCCAGTCCCGCGCTCACCACGAGCCGGTTCAGCGAGTCGGATTCACACTCGCTGCGCCACACGGCGGAGATGCACGCGGAGATGCGGGCGCCGCACGCCGCCACGTCGAGCGGCAGCCCATCGGCGCCCAAGACGCCGAAGTCGTGCAGGAACAGCTCTTCGTCCCCACCCACGAGGTGCGTGGCCCACTCCTCGACGACCCGCAGACCGAGGGCCTCGAGGATCGGCACGAAGTCCGACAACTGGACCTTGCCCCCGACCTTGTACAGGCGGACCCGGGTGAGGGTCTCGCCCTCGTCGGTCTCGTTCGCGAGCCCGACCACGAACGACTCGTCGCCTTCTTCGAGCTTCTCGAACCGGACGATGTCCTCGGCGGCGAGGTCGACGCCGGTCGAGGATTTGTAGTAATCGGGGAACCGCGGAGCCCAGCGTTCGAAGAGACCGCGTCCGAGATCGCCGTACAGCTCCTCGAGCCGGGCGAAGAGCCGGTCGTCCCACGTTCGCGCGATCTCGGCCACCTCGCGCTCGAGCTCGTTGAACGCGACGTCCGGGATCTCGCCCTTCGCGATGTGCACGGTGAAGTGGATCTGCGCGAGACCGCTCTCGGTGATGGACAGGTGGTCATCGATGCTCGACCCTGCGAACCGTTCGAGGAACAGGTCCTGCAGCTTGCGGCGCACGTCGGCGTTGAAGCGATCCCGCGGCAAGGCCACGAGCAGCGAGACGCTCCTCCCATATAGATCGCGCCGCACGAAGAGCCGGACATGCTGTTGCTCCTGCAAGGCAAGGAGTCCCATCACTTGGGTTCGCAGTTCCTGGACGGAGGCCGCGAACAGCTCGTCCTTCGGGAACGACTCGAAGATCGAGACGACCGTCTTGTAGTCGTGCGAACCCTCGATGAGGTCCTCGGCCTCCAAGATCTGCTGCAGCTTGCGGTGGAGCACGGGGGTCTTCGACGCCGGCTCCATGTACGCCTTCGACGTGAACAGACCGATCATGCGCGCCTCGCCGGCGATGCGGCCCTCGGGTGAGACCCTGCGGACCCCGATGTAGTCCATGCGCGCGCGGCGGTGCACCGTCGAGAACCGGTTGGTCTTCGAATAGATGAGGAGATCGCCGCCTTCGATCCGTGCGCGCAGGGCGGGCTCGATCGAGTCGAGCAACACGGGCTGCTCGTACGCCGACCACCCAGGTTTCGACAAGATGCCGAGGCCCGACCCGCGGGCCGCCGCGAGCGCTCGACCATCAGGGAGGTCGACGAGGTCGTACTCGCGATAGCCGAGGAAGACGAAGTTCAGATCCAGCAACCACTCGAGGAACGCGACGGTCTCCGCAACCTCGTCCGCTCCATACAGCGCCGAGCCCGCGAGGGCGATCTCGATCATGCGACGGGCGCCCTGGCGCATCGGCTCGAAGTCGCGCACGACGAGCCGGACGTCGCCGAGGATCGCCGTGATGCGTTCCTGAAGGTCGGCTGCCTCCGGCTTCGACAGGCGCCGGTCGACCTCGAAGTGCATCACCGATTCGCGGATCTCGGCTTCTCGGACCGGCGCGATCCGTTCGATGCGACCATCGGCCCCCCGAACGACCCCGATGACCGGATGGATGACCCGGCGGATGGCGAGCTCACGGGCCTCGAGCTCCTCGTTCACCGAGTCGAAGAGGAACGGAGAGTCAAGGGTGGTGATGTCCACAACCGTTCCCAAGCTCTGATAGCCGTCCTCGGCGAGCGACGGGTTGAACACCCGCACGGCGACCTCGTCCACGAGACGCCCGTCGGCGAGCTCGAACGCGCCGAGCACCTGTCCCAGGAGCTCCTCGACCGTCAGCCCGGCGAGGTCCTCCGGGCCGAGCCGGCGCGTGTACGCCTCGGCGAACGCCCGTACCGTCGCCACCCGCTCGGCCGGTACCCGTGCCGTGATCCGCTCGGACAGCTGCTCCAGCGGCTCACCCGAACGCGCGAGCGACGCCTCATCGGTGGTGCTCACAGCCACATCGTACCGGCGGTGAGGAGCTCCCATGCCGGCTCGTGCTCTCGGGAGTGCGTGCCGATGATGGGACAATGACCGTCGGGACTCCCGGGAGAGGTCATTGGTCAACGCCGAACCGTGGCGGCGCGTCGGAGCGCCGCCGGAGCAACCGGAGGAGCACGAGTTGCGCTCGGTGGCGCAGCTCAAGATGCTCCACAGCCTCGCCCTGCGCCTGAATCGCCTGAACGACCTCAAGCAGATCGGTGACGCGATCACCGCCGAGCTGAAGACCCTCATCGACTACCACAGCTGCCGGGTCTACCTTCTGGCCGAGGACGGCGTGACGCTCATCCCCATCGTGTTCCGCGGCGATCTCACCGAGTACCAAAGCGACACCTACGAGGAGCTCATCACCGAGGTCGGCGAGGGCTTCACCGGGCACGCGGCGGCGACCGGGGAGACCTATTACGCCCCCGACGCCCTGCGGGATGAGATCGGCGTGCAGATCGAAGGGACCGACGAGGTCGAGGAGTCGATCCTGTGCGTGCCCCTGAAGTACGGCGACAACGTCACCGGTGTGATCGTGCTGTCCAATCTCGGGCTCGACCAATTCGATGGCGAGGACCAGCGGCTCGTCGAGGTGCTGGCCTCGCACGCCGCGGTGGCCTTCGAGAACGCTCGCCTGTTCCAGAAGGAGCGCGAGGCGGCCGAGACCGCCTCGGCCCTGCTCGGCTTGTCTCAGTCACTCACGGGGGCGCACGACTTCGGGACGGTCCTCGAACGGGTGGTGGCGGCGGTGCCCTTCATCGTGCCGTGCTCGGTCGTAGCGACCTACCTCCACGACCCAGCCACCGGCTCGTTCCGTCTGCTCCACGAGCGGGGAGGCGACCCGGAGCGGGTCCTGGCGGCCCGTGAGACCGACATCACGTCCGAGACCGCTGCGAGGTTCCTGCTCTCGGTGAACGAGCCGTTCGTCCTGCCGAAGGAGCTCGTGAAGGACGTTCCCCGCCAGTACAACCTGCTCGAGACCGTGCGCGAGGCGCTCATCGCCCCGCTGCGATGGGACCCCGATGGGTTCGGCGCGGTGGCGATCCTCGCGCCCGATGACGAGACCTCGTTCGGAGATCGCGACATCGCGCTTGCGCGCGGCATCGCGGACATGGCTTCGCTCGCGATCGGAAGCGCGCGTCGGGTACATGAGCTCGAGCGGTTCCACGAGCTCGTCGAGAGCCTCGAGGCGATCTTCTGGGAAGCGGACCCCACCTCGTTCGCTTTCACGTTCTTGTCGCGCCGCGCCGCGATGGTCTTCGGACGCGCTGATGGTGACGGCTCGTCGGATCCCGGCTCGTGGGGCGAGCACATCCATCCCGAGGACCGGGACGCGGCGACCCTCGCCTTTCGTACCGCGATCGAAGGAGGCGGCGACAACTCGATCGAGTACCGCGCGCTCGGACGGGAGGGCGAGACGATCTGGCTGCGCGATCTCATCCACGTGGTGCGAGACGCGCGCGGCACACGCACCCTCCGCGGACTCATCGTCGACGTCACCGAGCGCAAGCGCGCGGAGCAGGCTCTCCGCCGCAGCGAGCAGAAGTACTCGGAGGCGTTCCGGCGCGAGCGCGAGGCCACGGACCGACTGCGCGCGCTCGACGACATGAAGAACACGTTCCTCGAAGCCGTGTCGCACGACCTGCGCACGCCGCTGACCTCGATCCTCGGGTCGGCGCTCACGTTGGAGCAGTCGGGGCTGGACCTCCCGAAGGACGACGCGCAGGACCTCCTGCGCCGGATCGCGGCGAACGCGCGCAAGCTCGAACGCTTGCTCTCGGATCTGCTCGACCTCGATCGGTTGCAGCGCGGGATCATCTCGCCGCAGCGCCGGCCGACCGACATCGGCGCGCTCATCCGCCAGACGGTCGAGGAGCCCGATCTCCTGGCCGGGCGGCCGGTCGAGGTCGAGGTGGATGCGCTCGTCGCCTCGGTCGACGCGGCCAAGGTCGAGCGCATCTTGGAAAACCTGCTCTCGAACGCCGTCCGGCACACGCCTGCCGGCAGCCGCATCTGGATCAGCGCGACCCGCGAGGACGGCGGCATCCTCATCGTGGTCGAGGACGAGGGACCCGGCGTACCCGAGGAGATGCGCGAGGCCGTCTTCGAACCGTTCCGGCAGGTGCAGGACCTGGCCGCGAGGAACCCGTCCCCGGGGGTGGGAGTGGGTCTATCGCTGGTCGCGCGCTTCGCGGAGCTTCACGGCGGGAGCGCTTGGGTGCAAGACCGTCCCGGAGGCGGCGCGAGCTTCCGCGTGTTCCTGCCCGAGTCCTAGGGCTACGGGCAGCCAGCTTTCGCGCTGTTCGCCCTGACCATGCAGGCCGACTCGTCCACGGCCTCGAACGCGGAGGCCGGAACCGACTTCAGCTCGTCGAGCAGCGCGTTCTTCCAGTGGTCATCCACCGTCCCCTGGAAGAACCAGTTCGAGCCGTTGTCGGCGACGAACATGCCGTAGCGCTGCATCGCCCGCAAGATCACTCGCGCCGTGTGGCTGAACGCACTCAGGTCGAAGTCAGACATCAACCGGAACCGAGCGCCCATCGGGGGGCAGTCGGGGTCGTTGACCCCCGCGTCGTGCCGGGCCGGCCAGATGTGTTCATCCTTCGTGCAACCGACGGTGAAGCGGATCGCGTGCGCGATCTTGCCGGCCGCCACCTCGTCCCACCGAACGAGCCCGGGAAGGATCGGCAACCCGGCGGCATCCGCCGACGTCCACGAGTCGGTCCGAAGCGCGTTCGAGCCGAGATCGAAGACCGCTCCACTCGCCGCCTTGGGGTTCCCGCCGTTCCAGCGCGCGTCGTACAGCTCGTAGAGCGTGCAGGTGCCCTTCTGCACGGTGAGCGCATGCCGATCCGTCCCACCCTCGATCGGCGTCCGCGCGTCGAAGGGGTACGGGCCAGGGTCGCTCTCGTCCGCGTAGAGGAAGTCGACCGAGACCGTCGCGTGAGTCTTCCCGACGACGTTGAACGGGATCCCGTAACTCGGTGGGCCGAAGTCCGGGTGCAGGTTCGTCGTGGCGGCATCGGCCGAGCGCAGCCACCGATCGCTCATCGGGTTCACGGGGAGGGAGTCGACGCGGGTGTTCCAGATGTTGTCGGCCGGGAACACGTCGCAACTCGTCCCGGGCACGGGCGCAGCGGACGCCGGGGTTCCCAACGCCACCGCGACCGATCCGGTGAGTATCGCGAAGGCGATCGTCCCCTCGAGCCTGCGCCTGAGCCTCATCCGAACATCATCGGGCCATCGAGCCCCCGAACTTGACCTTCGCTCTGCCCGGCAGGCTCCCCACGGTCCGAGGTGCTGCTCACGGGCGACTCGCTGGGTTCGCGAACCGGATCGACGTACGAGAAGCTCGGAGCCGGCGGTCGGATTCGAACCGACGACCTACCGATTACAAGTCGGTTGCGCTACCGGGCTGCGCCACGCCGGCCTGCCGGCGAGCCTAGCACCCGGATCACGCTCGACCGGTCGAACCGCTCGATCAGGTGCGGCGCGACGGCAGCACGTACGCGTACAGGGCCGCGGCCAGGGCCGCCGAGGCGTTGAGCGAGGACACCCGCCCGCGCACGGGCAAGGACACGAGCACGTCGCAGCTCTCGCGCACGAGCCGCGAGATCCCCTCGCCCTCCGCGCCCAGCACGACGGCCACGCGGCCCTCGGGGCACGGCCGCTCGAACGCGGCCGGGTCCGCGGCCTCGTCGAGCCCGACCACCGTGAACCCGGCGTCCTTCAGCCGCTCGAGGGCCCGCGTGAGGTTCGCCACACGAGCGTGCGGGAGGTGGAACAGCGCACCGGCGGAAGCCCGCAGCGCGACCGAGGTGACGTCGGCGGCCCGGCGGGTGCGGGTCACGAGCATCTCCGCGCCGGCGGCTTCGGCCGAGCGAGCCGAGGCGCCGAGGTTCTGCGGATCCGTGATGCCGTCCAGCAGAACGACGAGAGCATCGTCTGCGTACGGCCACGACGAGAGCCCTCGCTCGTCGATGGTTTCGGCCAGGTGCACGCGGGCCGCGACGCCGTGATGGTCCGGGTCCAGCGCGTCCAATTCCGAGCGCTCGACCTCGGTCACGGAGATGGCCAAGGCCGTCGCGGCGTCGAGCAGCTCGCGGAGTCCTGGCGTCGCACGAGCCCCCCGTGCGAGCAGCACGGTTGTCGCGCGCCCGGCCCGCACCGCCTCCAGGACGGCGCGCCGCCCCCCCACGACGAGCGCCGCGCTCACCCCTCGGCCAGCACCGCAAGCGCGAGACACGCAGCCCCGTCGCCCGACAGCCCGAGCCCCTCGGGCCTCGACGCCTTCACCGACATCCGCTCGATCGAGATCCCGAGCGCGGCGGCCAAGGCCGTGCGCATCTCATCACGACGCGGCGCGATCAAGGGTCGGTCCGCGATCACGGTCACATCGGCCGAGACGGGCGAGCGGCCGGCGGCCCGCACCGTCGCGACCGTCCGGGACAGCAGCTCGATGCCTTCCATCCCCGCGACCTTCGGATCGGTGTCAGGGAAGCGCTGGCCGACGTCGCCGAGTCCCGCCGCGCCGAGCAGAGCATCCGCAAGAGCGTGACACACCGCGTCGCCGTCGGAGTGACCGGCCAAACCCGATTCCCCATCGAACCGCACGCCACCCAGGAAGAGTTTCCGAGAAGCATCTCGCGCGTGAACGTCGAAGCCGAGCCCGATGAGCCGTTCACCCACGCGCCGCCTCCGCCCTCGCGAGATCCTCCGCCGAGGTGATCTTGAAGTTGCCCGGCTCGCCGGGCACCACCCGGATACGGTACCCGGCCCACTCGAGGGCCGAGGCGTCGTCGGTGAAGTCCAGTTCGGCGCGTTCGGCGCGCGAATGGGCATCGCGGAGCGGGACCGCCCGGAACGCCTGAGGGGTCTGCGCCAGGGCGAGCTCCTCACGCGGCTCCGTGCGGACGACGGACCCGTGTCTGACGCGCTTCACCGTGTCGGCCACGGGCAGCGCCGGCACCACCGCATCCGCGTCGACGAGTCCGTCGATCACGGCCCGGAAGAGGGCGGGCGTGGCCAGCGGACGGGCCGCGTCATGACACAGGATGATCTCGGCGGCATCGGGCACGACCACAAGGGCGGCTCGGACCGAGGCGAGCCGGGTCGCCGCGCCGGTCACGGTCTGGGCACGCCCTCCGAGCGGGGCCAGCAGCTCCGCGGCCTCAGCCTCGCGGCCCGGCGGAACAGCTACTACGACCAGGTCGACGGCTCCGGACGCGAGGGCAGATTCGGCGGCCAAGACGAGCATCGCTCGACCTCCCACCTCGATGAAGGCCTTCGGCTCGGTGCGACCCAGCCGCTCTCCGCTACCCGCCGCCGGCACGATGACGACCGTCCGCGCGTCCACGCATTGAGCGTACTGGAGCCCGGAAACGGCCCTCGAGCTCGCGGAACGCGCTAGGACGGGAACGAGGCGAAGACCATCCGCCCCGTCGTGGTCTGGATGACGTTGCGAACGAGGACCTCGGTCTGGTCCCCGATGCGGTCCTTGCCGGCCTCGACGACGACCATCGTGCCGTCCTCGAGGTACCCGACGGCCTGACCGTGCTCGCGCCCCTCCTTCACGAGGTCGATCGTGAGCTCGTCCCCGACCGAGACGGGGAGGCGGAAGGCCACCGCGAGTTGGTTCAGTTGCGGCACCGGCACCGAGAGCGCCTGGGCGACCTTCGAGAGATTGTGATCGGTCGTGATGAGAGATGCGCTGCGATCGCGAGCCAACCGCACGAGCGCAGCGTCGACATCGCCATCACCGCGGTCTTCGATGAGGTGAACCTGGATCGTCGCCGTCTGTTGGAGCTCGGCGACGGCATCGAGCCCGCGCCGCCCTCGGCCGCGCCGTTTCGGATCCGAGGAGTCGGCGATCCGTTGGAGCTCCTCGAGGACGCCGAGGTGGATCAAGACGTCGCCCGAGATGAACCCGGTCTTGGCGAGGTCGACGACGCGCCCGTCGATGAGTGCACTCGTGTCGACCACACTCACCTCGCCGCGGCTCACACCGGCCGCCCGGGGCTTCAACCCGATGAGCCCGAAGAGCTCTGTGTGCTTCGTGCGTCCGATGAGAAATCCCACGTAGCCAAACGTCACGTACGCGAACGCTACCGTGGTCCACGCGGCGAGGGCGGGCAGGCGGAAGATCGGGACGGAGAGCAGGGCGGCCACCGCCAGACCGAGGATCAGCCCGCCGGCGCCTGCAACGACCTCAGCGGCGGGGACGCGTTTGAACTCATGTTCCAAAGAGTCCACGGCGCTCGATGTCTGGCGCCCGAGCACCCCTCCGAAGACGAAGCCGACCGAAACGCCCAGGAGGATCCCGACGAGCGTGTGCGACGTCTTCTGCGTGCCGACCCGGGTTGCGACCGTGTACCCGGCCGCGGTGAACAGCACCACGAAGAGCAGCCGGACGAACTCCACCAGTCGCCCCCGTAGGGGTGCTGGCGTGGCGATATCGGCCCGGCTACCCAAGCCTCGACGAGCGGTCACCGACCGCAGCGCGAACATCTCCCTAGTAGCCTCGGGCTGCGGGCGGGGCGACTTGACCCTTGAGCGCGGAAAGGGCGGCCGAGGTCAGGCAGGCCGTCTGGAAGGCGGAAGAGAACCTTTGCTCGTGCCTAGCTAGGCGCCTGCGAGCACCCTGGACTGATGCGACTCGTCCAAGATCTTGTCGATCATGGCCTCGGCCTTCTCCTCGGTGCCTCCGGTGGCGTAGGTGAGCTCGGAGACGAGGATCTGGCGTGCCTTCTGGATCATCCGCTTCTCGCCGGCCGAGAGCCCCCGCTCGCGCTCGCGGATGGAGAGGTTCCGGACGACCTCGGCGACCTGGTAGATGTCACCGGAACGGAGCTTCTCGATGTTGTTCTTGAAGCGCCGGCTCCAGTTCGCGGCCATCTTCGACTCGTCCTCCTTGAGGACGTTGAGGACCTTCTTGACCTCGTTCTTGCTGACGACCTGTCGAAGACCGACCTCTTCCGTGCTCTCGACGGGGACCATCAAGGTGAGATCCCCGTAGGAGACCCGTAGCTTGAAGTACCTGCGCGTCTCGCCGAGGAACTCTCGTTCACAGAGATCTTCGATAACTGCTGCCCCATGTTCCGGATGCACAACCGTGTCGCCCTTGCGGAACACAGAACCCCCTCGATGGACGGGTTAGATGGTCGGCTGAATCGGTCTACAGCGTAGCACGCGACCCTCGGCCCTCGCAAACCGAAACCCCTGGTCAGAGGCCCATTTCCGGCCCTCGGAGCCGGCGAGGGGCCTAGGCCGGACGCCGCGTTGAGCGACTCGAAGCCCAGGTCAGGGCATCTTTGACGTCCCGGATCGTGACCACCCGGGGACCGTGCGAAGACCCTCTATCCGACGGAGCGAAGACCGTCGAAACACCCGCTATCCGAGCCGCCGCGAGGCGTTGCTCCATCGCCGGCGCGGGGCGCACCAGCCCGGTCAACCCGACCTCACCCACGAAGGCCGAGCCAGCGGGCGGTGAGACCCCCGTCGCGGCGGAGGCGAGCGCCGCCGCGATCGCGAGGTCGCAGGAGGGATCGTCCACCCGCACCCCGCCCGAGGAGGCCCCGTACAGGTCCGAGCGTCCGAGCGGGACCCCGGAGCGCTCGAGGACCGCGGCCACGAGCTGAAAGCGGCGGGGGTCAAGCCCGGTGACCTGGCGCCGAGCCGGGCCCTCGGTGGGTGCCACCAGGGCCTGCACCTCGACCGCGAGGGCCCTCCGCCCTGCGCGCGGGAGCGCGGTGGCTGCTCCCGGTTCGCCCGCCCCCGATAGCAGGAGGGCCGTCGGGTCCACCTCGAGCATGCCCGTTCCGGTCATCTCGAACCACGCCACCTCGCCCTCGGGCCCGAACCGGTTCTTGCCGCCCGTGAGCACGCGCAGGCCCGACCGCAGATCTCCGTCGAACGTGAGGACCACGTCCACGGCGTGCTCGAGGGTCCTCGGCCCCGCGAGATCTCCGTCCTTCGTGACGTGCCCCGTGAGGAGCACGGAGATGCCCTCGGACTTCGCGAGCCCCACGAGCGCGTCCGTGCAGCCTCGCACCTGCGACGGGCCACCCGGCATCTGGCCGGCGGCTGAGTCGCGGAGCGTCTGGATGGAATCCACGGCGAGCAGGAACGGATGGGAGGCGCGGGCCGAGCCGATCACGTCCTCCAGTTCACGACCCGGTACGAACGAGACCGCTTCTCCCGGGACGCCGAGGCGAGCCGCGCGTGCAGCCACCTGGTCGCGCGATTCTTCACCGGAAGCGAGGACGCAGGAGAGCCCGGCAGCCGACAGGTTGGTCACCAACTGGAGGAGAAGGGTCGACTTGCCGATGCCGGGCTCTCCCGCGAGCAGGACGACGCTCGCCTCGACGAGTCCGCCGCCG
>JBDTYT010000039.1:0-13947 GCA_040005555.1 Actinomycetota bacterium
GTTAAGCACGCCGCCAGCGTTCGTCCTGAGCCAGGATCAAACTCTCCGTAGAGAACCTTCCAGATCCGGCCCGAGGGCCGGCTTTGGGTTCGTGTGGAAAGTCGGCATCACAGGACATGGCATCGTCCCGATCCGCCTTCCTTGTCTCGTTTGTCGTACGACCGTCATGCTGCTTGGACGCGGCGAACCGCGCCTCCCAGCTGACGGGGAAACGCACTGGCTTTTGACACACTGTTCAGTTCTCAAGGTGCGAGCAACGCCCAGCGGAAGAAGAACCTCCGGGAACGGGGGCGCGCTGCTCCGCAATAGTAGGCGCAGCCATCACGGACCGTCAACAAACGCACGTCCAAGCTCCGGTGCGGCCCTGTCCGGCCGCCTTACCGCAATCGCAGGAAGGTCCGCCTTCCCACCTGGAGCACCTTGCCTTTGAGCTGGTCGACGGCCATCTCGGTCTCGGCGGCGGGCACGGGCTCCCCGTCGATCCGGACACCCCCCTGCTCGATCCGTCGGCGCGCCTCGGCGTTGGAGGTCGCGAGCTCGAGCGCGACGAGCAACCTCGGCAACCACACCGCCCCCTCCCGGATCGCATCGGCGGGGATCTGGGCCTCCGGCACCTCGTCGGGGATCCGATGTTCCTTGTGCACGACGTCGAATCGAGCCTCGGCCCGGGCGCCCTCACCCGGTCCCCGATACAGATCGACGACCTGACGCGCCAGCCGCCGCTTCTCCTGCCATGGATCGCGTGAGCCGTCGGCCAAGCCCGTGGTGACCCGCTCGGTCTCGGAGGGATCTTGGAAGAAGTCGAGCGTGAGGAGGCGATATTCCGGGATCAGCTCGTCGTCGATGCGGAGGAGCTTGCCGTACATATCATCGGGCGGCTCGTCGATCGCGATGTAGTTGTCGAGCGACTGACCCATCTTGTTCACGCCGTCGGTGCCGACGAGGAGGGGCATCGTGAGCGCGATCTGTGGATCTTGGCGGTGGTCGCGCTGGAGGTCGCGACCCACCAGCAGGTTGAACTTCTGGTCGGTGCCGCCGAGCTCGACATCGGCCTGGACGGCGACCGAGTCCATCCCCTGCAAGAGGGGATACAGGAACTCGAGGAGCGAGATCGGGCGCTGCTCGGCGAAGCGCTTCGCGAAGTCGTCGCGCTCGAGCATGCGAGCGACCGTGGTCGAGGCCGTGAGCCGCAGCACGTCCTCCATGTCCATGACCTCGAGCCACTCAGCGTTGTACCGCACCTCCGTGCGCTCGCGGTCCAGGATCCGCCAGAACTGATCGAGCAGATGATCAGCGAAGGTCTGGACGACGTCCTTCTCGAGTCGCGGCCGCGTCTCGCTCTTTCCCGAGGGATCGCCGACGCGCGCGGTGAAGTCACCGACGATGAGGACCGCGACGTGTCCGGAGTCCTGGAACTGGCGAAGCTTGCGGAGCACCACCGCCCAGCCCAGCGTGACCTCGGCAGCGGTGGGATCGAGGCCGAGCTTCACCCGAAGCGGACGCTCGAGGGCGAGCTTGTCGCGAAGGCCATCGATGGGTACGACCTCTGCGGCGCCGGCTCGAAGCGCGTCGAGATCGTCGGGACCCATCGCGAGCGGATGCTAGCAGCACCAACCCAGCGGGCGCGTGCGAAGATGGCTCCACCATGGCCGTTCGTTCCCGGGCCCTCGTGGCCGGCGTGATGGTGCTCGCCCTCGTGGCGTCGGCGTGCAACCTGCCGAGCCTAAAGGAGGAGCGGCGGACGGCGACGGCCCTCCCGCAGACCTCGTTCCTCTACGCGTCCGACGGCACGTTGATCACCGCGCTGCACGCTGGGGAGGACCGGGTCATCGTCAAGACGAAGAACATGCCACAGGTGATACGGGATGCCGTCGTGGCGATCGAGGATCAGCGGTTCTACGAGCACGGCGGCATCGACCTGCGAGCCGTGTTGCGCGCTGCGTACATCGACGCCACGTCGGGCAGGATCGTCGAGGGCGGCTCGACGATCACGCAGCAGCTCGTGAAACAACTCTACGTCGGGAGCGCCGACACGCTGGGTCGCAAGCTGAAGGAGGCCTACCTCGCCTGGCAACTCGAGCACAAGCTCACGAAGGATCAGATCCTCACCAAATACCTGAACACGGTGTACTTCGGCAACGGTGCGTACGGTGTCGAGGCCGCTGCGCAGACGTACTTCAACGAGGCCGCCACGTCACTCACGTTGTCGCAAGCCGCGCTCCTGGCGGGGTTGGTGAGGGCACCCGTGAACTACGATCCCGTCACGCACCCGACGCACGCGCGCCAGCGTCGGAGCGAGGTGCTCCAGCAGATGCTCGAGCAGGGCATGATCGACGAGGCGACCTTTACCAAGACGGTCGCGACGCCCGTGGAGCTCGATCTGGGAACGGTCGATGAGCAGCGCTACCCGGCGCCGTACTTCGTCGACTACTTCAAAGAGTGGTTCCTGTCGAACCCGCGCTTCGGTGCGACCCCACAGGAGCGCTACGACCTGCTGTTCAAGGGCGGCCTTCGGATCACCACGTCGATCGACCTCGGCATGCAGGCGCAGGCCGAACACGCGGTCCACACCGTGCTCCCCTATAAGAGCGACCCGTACGCAGCGATGACCGTGATCGATCCTCGGAGCGGCGAGGTGAAAGCCATGGTCGGAGGGCGCAACTACTGGGATACGCGTGATCCGTTCGCCAGGATCAACCTCGCGACGGGGGGAAGCACCGGACGGCAGACGGGGTCCTCGTTCAAGCCGTTCGCGCTCGTTGCGGCGTTGGAGAACGGGTTCACGCCCTCATCCCCGCTCAACGGCTCGACGGTGAGCATCCCGCTCCCGAACGGAACCGTCTGGCAGCCGCACAACGCCGAGGGGGGTGGGTACGGAACGATCTCGCTCGAGAGTGCCACCGTCAACTCGGTGAACGTCGCGTACGCCAACCTCGAGGTGCAGCTCGGGGGCGGGGACGCGTTCGCCGGCGCCCAGAAGATCATCGACGTGGCCAAGCGCATGGGCATCCGATGCTGCCCTCGGACGACGGAGCCGAGTACGCCGCTCATCGCGGTCCCGGCGGCGGTGCTCGGCGCGAACGAGGTGAGTCCGCTCGAGATGGCGTCCGGGTACGGGACCCTCGCGTTCGGCGGCCGGCACGCGCAGCCGACACCTGTCATCCGCATCACCGAACCGGGAGGAAAGGTCCTGTACGAGTCACAACCCAAGCCGAAGCAGGTCGTGAACCCGTCGGTGATCTCGATCGCGGACGGCATCTTGCAGAAGGTCGTGCAGTACGGCACCGGGACGGCCGCGAACATCGGCCGGCCGCAGATCGGCAAGACGGGGACCGAGGACCTGTACCGCGACGCGTGGTTCGTCGGGGCCGTCCCCCAACTCGTGACCGCGGTCTGGGTCGGTTTCCCGCAGGGCCAGATCTCGATGCAGCCCCCCACGACCCGCATCACCGTGTTCGGGGGGACATGGCCGGCCGAGATCTGGCATGCGTTCATGGCGGCCGCCACGGCCCACATGCCCGTCAAGAGCTTCCCGACCGCGCCGGCGGTGCAATACGTGACGCAGCGCGTCGACGTGACCCAGGGGTGCCTCGCGAACCCGTTCACCCCGCCGGCGCACGTGAAGACCTTCCAGTACATCGCGGGCACCGAGCCCACCCTGAAGGTGTGCAAGGAGCCGAGCTCATACCAGAGCTTGACCGTGCCATCGGTCGTCGGGCTCCAGAAGGAGGCGGCGGTCACGGCGGTACGCAACGCGGGGTTCAACGTCTCGATCGCGTTCGAGGCCTCGTCGGATCAGCCGGAAGGCACGGTGATCTCGCAAGATCCGCCGGGGGGTGCGCAGCTCTTGCAAACGGCCACCGTCACGATCACGGTCGTCAAGACCTCCTCGTCTCCCTCGCCTTCTGCCGCGACCGTCCCGGACGTGGTGGGGCTGACGGGAGGCGCTGCTTCCGCGGAGCTCCAGCGCGCCGGGTTCGTCGTTTCGGTCGTGCTGCAGCAAGGATGTGACCCGACCGATCCGAACTGTACTTACCGCAAGGGCGTCGTCTGGTCGCAGAACCCGGTCGGCCAGCGAGGGGCCTCGACAGGCTCGACCGTCACGATCGTGGTGAACCCCTAACCTCACGCTCCCGAGGGCCGGGCACGGGAGACGAACGGGTCCCCGGTCACGATGAATCTCCATCGCCGCTCGGCCCCCAGCGTCACACCGACGCGCGTCGTCCTCGACACGTGGGAGCGCGCGACCGGGCGTCCCTCGAGCACGTAGACGTCGGAGCCCGCGACGAGATCGTGGCCGTTCTGCACACCGGTGATACCGAACGCCTTCGCGAGCTTCCCGGGACCGGAGCACAGATCTCGGGGATGGTCGCGTCCGCGATGGCCGGCCATCACCTCGAGTCCCTGCAACGGCTCGGCGGCGCGTAGCAGGACGGCGGTTCCCTCGCCGGCACGGCCGGTCACGGCGTTCATCATCCAGTGGTTGCCGTAGGTGAAGTACACGTACAGCCGCCCCGGCGGACCGAACATCACCTCGTTGCGCGGCGTCGGACCGCGGAACGCGTGGCTCGCAGGATCATCGGGCAGATATGCCTCGGTCTCGACGAGTCGGGCGGCGAGCCGGGTCCCGTCGGCGAGCCTACGCACCAGGACCCGGCCGAGGAGCTCGGGAGCGACCCGCAGCGCCGAGCGAGCGTAGAAGGAGCGCGGCAGCCGACCCGCCATCAACGTCCCTTGCGCAGGAAGGTGCGGAGCTTCGCGAGCGGCCAGGCGTTGATCACGTCGTCCTTCGTGAGCCACCCTCGCTGCGCGGTCGCGACTCCGAAGCGCATCACATCCAGGTGCGTCGTCGCGTGCGAGTCGGTGTCGATCGCGAACCGCACACCATGGCGCTTGGCCCACAGGATGTGTTCGTCCCTGAGATCGAGGCGATCGGGGAACGCGTTGATCTCGAGCGCGGTCCCGGTGCGCGCGGCCGCCTTGAAGACCTCGTCGAGATCGAACTCGATGGGCGGACGGTGGCCGATCTTCCGGCCCGTCGGGTGCCCGATGATGTTCACGTATGGGTTCTCCATCGCGCGGACGATCCGTCGGGTCATCTCGTCCTTGGACTGCGTGAAGAGAGAGTGCACGGACGCGACGTGGAGGTCGAAGCCCGCGAGGAAGTCGGCCTCCCAGTCGACGGCGCCCTCGGCGTCGATGTTGAGCTCGGAGCCTTGGAGCAGCGTCATCTTCGGGTACTTCCCCCTGAGCTTCTCGAGCTGCGCACGCTGCGCGAGCATCTTGGCATCGGTCATCCGCTGCATGAACAGGTTGGGCGCGTGGTCCGTGACCGCGTAGTAGGCATACTTCCGCGCCGCGGCGACCTGCAGCATCTCCTCGAGCGTCGCGAGCCCGTCGGTGAGCTTGGTGTGCGTGTGCAGATCGCCCTTCATCTGCCGCTGCTCGATCACGTCGGGGAGCTCGCCCGCGAGCGCCGCCTCCACCTCGCCGCGATCCTCGCGCAGGGTGGGTTCGAAGTACGGCAGCCCGAGCCTCTCGTACACCTGCTCCTCGGTCTCGGCTACGATGAGGGTGCCGGTCTTCGCCTCGAACAATCCGTACTCGGAGAGCTTGAGGCCCTTGCGCACCGCCATCTCGCGGATCCGGATGTTATGCGCTTTCGAGCCAGTGAAGTAGATCATCGCCGCGCCCCACACCTCGAGCGGCACGACCCGCAGGTCCACCTGCGGTCCGAGGGTCGAGATGAACGATGTCTTCGTGTCGCCCTGCGCGATGACGCGTTCGGCCTGCGGCAGCTCGGCGAACGCCTCCATGATCGCGGGCGCGTCCTTCTCGGACGCCGCGACGAGCAGGTCGACGTCGCCGATCGTTTCGGCCATCCGTCGCAGCGATCCCGCATAGGCGCTGCGCTTCACGCCTTTCAAGCCCTGGAGCTCGGCGAGGAGCGTTTCGGCGAGGTCGAGGGCCACGCTCACCAACACGCGGTCGCTCGACTCGCGCAGCCGTGCGATCCCCGCACGGATGTTGTCGGCGGTCTTCGGGCCGAAGCCCTTGAGGTCCGAGAGCTGCCCCGCGTCGACGGCGTGCAGCAGGTCCTCGACGTTCGAGATGCCGAGATCCGTGTAGAGCGTTAGGGCTTTCTTCGGCCCAAGGCCCGGCACCGACATCATCTGGCGTACGCCCGCCGGGATCTTCGACCGGAGCTCATCGAGCGACTCGATCGTTCCGGTGCGCAGGAACTCCTCGACCTTCTCCCCGATCGATTGGCCGACGCTCGGGATCTCGAGGATGCCCTTCAGATCGAGCTGAGTGACGTCGGCGTGGTATCCGCCGACGGCACGGGCTGCTTTCTCGTACGCCCTGGGCTTGAACGGGTCGCCCGAGGAGATCGACAAGAGGTCCGCGTACTCGAGCAGGACCGCCTCGACCGTGTCGTTCGCGCGGGGCACCGGCGAATCCTACCGCCGACGGCCCGCCAGGCTCGGGCTACACGGCCCCGAGCAGCCGGAGCAGCAACGCCTTCTGGGTGTGCATCCGGTTCTCGGCCTGGTCCCACACAACGGAGTGCGGACCGTCGAGCACCTCGTCCGTGATCTCCATGCCCCGATGGGCGGGCAGGCAGTGCATGACGGTCACGTCCGGCTTCGCGAGCTCCACCTTGTGCTGGTCGATGGCGTACGCGGGGAAGACGAGCGCACGCTCGCCCGTCTCGGCCTCCTGGCCCATGCTGGCCCAAACATCCGTGTAGAGGACGTCCGCATCGGTCGAGGCCTCCAGAGGATCGGTCAGCATGGTGACGCTCCCGCCCGTCTCGAGGGCGATCTCGCCCGCTCGGTGGACGACCTGCGGGATCGGCTCGAAGCCCGGAGGGGTCGACACCCGCACGTGCATGCCGGCCATCGCGCAGCCGAGCAGCAACGAGTGCGTGACGTTGTTGCCGTCGCCGAGGTACGCGAGCGTCCGCCCGGCCAGTTCGCCCTTGGTCTCCCGTACGGTGAGCAGGTCCGCCAGGCACTGACAGGGGTGCTCGAAGTCCGAGAGCGCGTTCACGACCGGGACGGTCGCGGCGCGGGCCAGCAGCTCGAGCCGCTCCTGCTCGAACGTGCGGAGCACGATGGCATGGACGTATCGTGACAGCACGCGGCCGGTGTCCTCGATCGTCTCGCCACGCCCGAGTTGCAGCTCGGCGGGCGAGAGCAGGAGCGAGTGTCCGCCCGCCGAGACGATCGCCATCTCGAACGAGACCCGCGTGCGCGTGGAGGGCTTCTCGAAGAGCATCGCGACGGCCCTGCCACGGAGACGATCCGCATAATCCTCGGGTTGCGCCTTCACCTTCGCCGCGAGATCGAGCAGCCCGAGCAGCTCATCCGGCGTGAGATCGCTCACGGATAGGTAATCCTTGTCCACAGCGCGGAGTCTATCGGGTGCCTCACTCCGGCCGCGAACGCCCGGGCGCTGATCAGGCGGTACGGAGCGAGCCGCCGAACTCGCGCTCGATGCGCTCGGCGATGCGGGAGCACACCTCGTCGACCTCGGCGTCGGTGAGCGTGCGATCTGCAGCACGGAAGTCGACGGAGAATC
Organism: Actinomycetota bacterium; assembly: GCA_040005555.1. Classification (GTDB taxonomy): domain Bacteria; phylum Actinomycetota; class UBA4738; order UBA4738; family HRBIN12; genus JBDTYT01. Next base: position 7,585 of record JBDTYT010000039.1, read on the forward strand.
CCAGGCTCTTCGTGGCGGGCGGCAGCGGCGGCCCCGAAAACACGTCGAACACGGTGACCTCTCCGACGAGGTCGCCTCCGGCCTCAACGAGCGACGCATGTACCGCGCCGGCGGGCGTCGCGGCCGGGAGCGTGAACGCCAGGTCGCGATGCACGGGTGGGAACCGAGGCACGTCGCGGATCTGCAGGACCGCGGGAGCGTGCCGCATCAACGCCTCGACCTCGAGCTCGACGGCGGCCACGCGGCCGGGCAGGTCGAACGCCTCGGCCACCTTGGGATGGATCTCGCCGAGGACCCCGATCGGCTCCTCCCCGACCATCACGAACGCGGAACGCCCGGGGTGGAACGGCGACCCCACCGGGTCGCCGAGGCTCCACGTGATGCCGAAGCCGGCCAGGAACGCCTCGAGCGCGCCCTTCGCGTCGAAGACGTCGTACCCGCGGGTCGAACCGGTCCATCCCGACTCGGCGTCGCCCGTCATCGCGAACGCCGCCTTCGGCCGCTCCTGCGGCGCACCGTCCGCCAGGCGGAAGACGGTGCCCACCTCGAACACGGCGATGGTGCGGACCTGTCGGTAGGCGTTGCGTGTGAGCACCCGCAGCAGGCCGGGCGTCAGCCGGGTACGAAGCCATCCCTCATCGGCCGCCAGCGGGTTGAGAACGCGGATCGCATCTCGGTCATCGGTGAGCTCCAGGTCCGCCTCCGAGACGAACGGGATGAGCCGCACCTCGCGCAGGCCCGCGCGTTCCAGCAGCGACCGGATGCGACCGGTGAACGCGTACGCCGGAGGAACACCTCCCGCTTGGCGGACGGCGGGAAGCGTGGAGGGCACGCGATCGTAACCATGCACGCGCCCGACCTCCTCGATGAGGTCCACCTCGCTTTCGAGGTCGACCCGGTAGCCGGGCACCTCGACGGTGATGCGATCGTGCTCCTCCTCGTGCGCCATGCCGAGCCGATCGAACACCTGGGCGGCGTCGGGCGGAGCCACGTCGTAGCCGAGCAGCAGGGTGGCGCGAGACGGACGCATGGCGATCCGTCGCCGCTCCGGTGCCGAGCCCGCCTCGAGGACGCCCGCCAGCACGCGCGCCCCGCACCACGCGGCCATGAGTCCAGCGGCGCGGTCCGCGCCTCGAGGAACCGCCTCGGGGTCGACGCCGCGCTCGAACCGCTGAGATGCTTCGGTCGACAGCTCGATCCGGCGGCGCGTGCGCTGGATACCTCCACGCTCGAACGTCGCGCTCTCGAGCAGGACATCGGAGGTCTGCTCGGACACCTCGGCGAGCTCGCCCCCCATGACGCCGGCGACCGCCACCGGGCGTTCCTTGTCACAGATGAGCAGGTCATCGACGGTGAACGAGCGCTCCACGTCGTCGAGGGTCACGAGACGCTCTCCGTCCTCGGCGCGGCGGACGACGATGCCGGGCCCCTTCAGCAGCGAGAGGTCGAACGGGTGCAACGGCTGACCGATCTCGAGCATGGCGTAGTTCGTCGCGTCGATGACCGCCGAGATCGGGCGCATCCCCGCGGCTGTCAGCCGGGCCTGTACCGCGAGCGGCGAGGGCACGTGCCGGACGCCGCGCATGATGCGCGCGAGGTACCGGGGGCAGCGATCGAGGTCGAGCACCTCGACGGTGGCCACGCCCTCGGCTGGCTCGGCGTCCTCGGTGATGGAGGTATCGGGGTGCACGAAGGGGACACCCGTCGCCGCGGCCACCTCGCGCGCGATGCCGATCACCGACAGGAAGTCGGCACGGTTGGGGGTGACCTCGATGTCGAGCACCACGTCGTCGAGCCCGAGCGCGCTCTTGACGTCCTGCCCCGGCTCCAGGCCGGCGGGAAGGATGAGGATCCCCTCGTGGGTCGGCGCGATCCCGAGCTCCATCGGCGAGCACAGCATGCCGTTCGAGACGACGCCGCGGATCTCGCGACGGCCCAGCGGCTCGGGCAGAGCCGGTACCGATGCCCCGGGTCCGGCGAGGGGCACGAGGTCCCCCGCCCGCATGTTGCGTACGCCGACGACGACCTCCTGGTCACCCGCCCCGTTCGAGACGCGTGCAAGACACAGCTTCTCGGAGTTCGGGTGGTCGCGGACCTCGAGCACGCTGGCGACGACGACGCCGGACAAGCCCGCCCACGGGCGCTCGATCGACTCCACCTCGGCTCCCTTGCTCGTGAGCAGATCGGCGAGCTCCTCCGCGCCGAGGTCGGTCGCGCAGCACTCGCGGAGCCACGAGAGGACGATCTTCACGCCACGCCCTCGAACTGTTCGAGGAACCTCACGTCGCCCTCGACGAACAGTCGCATGTCGTTCACGCCGTGCCGCACCATGGCCACGCGCTCGATGCCTAACCCGAACGCGAACCCCGTGTAGCGCTCGGAGTCGTAGCCGCAGTTCTCGAGCACCGTCGGATGCACCATGCCGGCGCCACCCTGCTCGAGCCACCCGTTCCCGCAGAGGCGACAGCCGACACCGCCGCACACGAAGCACGACACCGCCATCTGGGCCCCCGGCTCGACGAAGGGGAAGTAGTCCGGGGTGATCCGGGCTCGGACATCGGGGCCGAACATCTCGTGAGCGAAGGCCTCGAGCGTCCCCTTCAGGTCCGCGAGCGAGAGCCCCTCGTCGACGGCGAGGCACTCGAGTTGATGGAACACGGACAAGTGGGAAGCGTCAACGGCCTCGCGCCGATACACGCGTCCGGGGACAACGACGTGGACGGGCGGCGCCTGCGACTCCATCGTGCGGATCTGGACGGCGGAGGTTTCGGTCCGCAGCAACATGCCCGGCACATCGACGTACAACGAGTCCTTCAGCGTCCGGGCGGGATGATCGGGTGGGATGTTCAGCGCCTCGAAGTTGTGCCACTCGTCTTCGATCTCGGGGCCCTCCGCGACCCGGTACCCCATGCGCGTGAAGACCTCCACCATCTGCTGCTCCACGATCGTGAGGGGGTGCAGCGATCCAGGGCGAGGCCGTCGGCCCGGGAGCGTGATGTCGACGCCGTCGGCGGACAACAATGCGGCCTCGGCGTCGCGGTCGAGTTCCGCGCGACGGTCGTCGAGCGCCGAACCGAGGCTGGCGCGAACCTCGTTCGCCGCCGCACCGAGCTCACGGCGGTCACCGTCCGCGAACGAGCCGAGGGACCTCTGTACCTCGGAGAACCGCGCCTTGCGCCCGAGGACCGAGACCTTCGCCGCCTCCAGATCTTCGAGCGAGTCGGCTCGAGCGATCAGGTCGAGCCCGCGAGCGCGCTCCTCCTCGAGGATGCGTCGCGCGTCGCCCGGTTCCATGGTCTGGCGAGTCTAGCAAGGGCCCTCGGAGCGACCGCCTTCCCGTCGCGGTCGCTCGGGAACACCGCTGTGCCCTCAGCCCTCGGCGGAGGGGATATCGAGGCGGAAGCGCAGCCCGCCGTCGACCTCGACGATCGTGGTCCCCCCTTGCGCGCGAGCAACGCCCTCGGCGACGAAGAGCCCGATCTTGCTTCCGGCGCCCGTCCCGGGCGCCCGAGGGCGGAACAGGTCCTCCGCGCCCGACAGCGTGATCTCGGTGGCGGAGCGGAACGTCTCCAGCGTGAACCTGCCGTCCCGCACCTGCGCCGTGACCACCACGGGCCCCTCACTCGTCCACCAGACGAGGGACTCGATGAACGCTTCGAGGACGAGCCGGAGGCGCTCCGGATCCACGAACGTCGTCACCTGGCCGCCCTGCCAGACGAGGGCCGGGTGCTCGGGGTCCCGCGCGAGCGAGGCGGCGACCTTGCCCACGACGTCGCCGACGTCAACACGTTCGGGGAAGAGCTCGAGGGTGCCCGCGGCGATCCTCGCGGCGTCGACGAGCTGCTTGAGGATCGTGTTCAGGCGGTCGGTGTCGTACACGATCCCCTCGAGCATCATGGAGCGCTGCTCGGCGGCCATCTGCTCCCACCGCGTCGAGAGCGCGTAGCCGAATCCCTTCATGGCGGTGAGAGGCGAGCGGATGTCGTGCGCCGCCGCCGCGATGACGGTCTCGAGCGCACCTGGACCGTCCTCGCGCTGCTGCCGGGTCCACTCGAACATGCAGACCGTGGCGGCCGCCGCAAGGTTCAAGGATTCGGCGCGGCCCTGGATCGGTACGCGCACGCGCGCATCGGCGAGAGCGGCGGCTTCGGCCGGCAGCCCCCACGCCTCGTTGCCGAAGAGGAACGCGACCGGTTGCGACAGATCGAGGTCGAACAGGTCGGCCTCGCCATCGGCGGCCGCGGCGTAGACAGCGCATCCCCGGGCGCGGAGATCTGCGAGGGCGGTTTCGGTCGAGGTCTCACGAACGACCGGCACGTGGAACAGCGATCCCGCCGAGGCCCGCACCGTCTTTGGGTTGTACAGGTCGACGGACTCGGATGAGAACACGACCGCGTCGGCTCCGGCGGCATCGGCTGATCGAAGGACCGTGCCGGCATTCCCTGGGTCGCGCACCGCATGCAGGACGGCGACGCACTTGGGTGACTCGGCCATGCCACCCAGCTCGATGTCGACGAAGCTCGCGATCCCCACGAGACCCTGCGGTGTCACCGTGGACGTCAGCTTGCCCATGACGCCCTCGTCGACGTGCACGACCTCCACGCCACGACCGCGCGCCCGCTCTGCGAGCGGATGGTGGGGCGCGGTCACGAACAAGCTGGACAGGCCCAGCGGGTGTTCGAGGGCCTCAGCGACCGCCTGCGCGCCCTCGACGAGGAACCGCCGCTCCTGCTCGCGAACTGCGCGCTTCTTCAGCTTCACGGCTGCCGCGACCTTCGGATTGCGGAGCGAGGTGATCACGGAGTCCTCCGGTTGGGCACGCTCGGGCCCGGGGCGATTCTAAGGCGGCAGGACGACGGACCCGGGAGCCGAGCTCAAGCCGCGAGCGCGTCCTTCGCAGCCTGGACGAGGTTGCTGAAGGCGGCGGGATCGCGCACTGCCATGTCCGCCAAGATCTTGCGATCGACCTCGATGCCGGCTTTGGAGAGGCCGTGGATGAACCGCGAGTACGTGGAATCGTTCTGGCGGCATGCGGCGCCGATCCGCGTGATCCACAGCCGCCGGAACTGCCCCTTGCGATCCTTGCGGTCGTTGTACGCATAGCGACCGGAGTGCATGACCTGCTCTTTGGCCACCTTGTAGCGGCGAGAGCGACTCCCGAAGTACCCCTTGGCCTGCTCGAGGACCTCGCGGCGCTTCTTCTTCGCGTGAACCGAGCGCTTGACCCTGGCCATGAGGCTATTTCCCCAGCAGACGCCGGATGTTGCGCGCCTCGGCCGTGACCGCAGCCATCCCCTCGACGCGGCGCCGACGGCTGCCGCTCTTCTTCGTGAGCATGTGGTTGCCCGTGGCCTTGCGGTGCATGACCTTCCCGGTCCGGGTGATCTTGAACCGCTTCGCGGCCGAACGGTGCGTCTTCTGCTTCATCGTTGTTCCTGTCCTTCTGCGACTTCGGACACCGCGTGTTTCTTGGACGGCGCCATCACCATGATCATGTTGCGGCCGTCTTGTTTCGGCGCGGAATCGACGACCGCCAGATCCTGTAGGTCCTCGATGAGCCTGTCCAGGATCTTGCGACCGAGCTCTGTGTGGGCCATCTCGCGTCCGCGGAACATGATGGTCACCTTGACCCGCGATCCGGCCTTCAGGAACCGCATGACGTGCCCCTTCTTCGTGGCGTAGTCGTGCGGGTCGATCTTGGGGCGGAACTTGATCTCCTTGACCTCGATCCTGGACTGGCGCTTGCGGGCTTCCTTCGCGCGGATGTCCCGCTCGTACTTGAACTTGCCGTAGTCCATGATCCGGGCCACCGGAGGGCTGGCTTGGGGCGCCACCTCCACGAGATCGAGGTCGAGCTCCTGGGCCTGCCGGAGCGCGTCTTGGGTCGACACGATCCCGATCTGCGACCCATCAGGGCCGACCAGCCGGACCTGCGCCGATCGGATCCTGTCGTTGATCCGCGGATCAGCCGAGACCCCGCATCACCTCCCTATCGACGAGAACGCACCGACTGCCCGCCGGTGCGCGATGGAACACGGTGAACCGTTCCCGCAGAGTATAAGTGCGGGTCTGGGGAGTGTCGACGCTCCACATGAAGCGGATGTCCCGGAGAACGGGATCAAAGGGGCTTGACGTTCGCCGCCTGCTTGCCCTTGGGTCCGTCGACGATCTCGAACTCAACCGACTGGCCCTCGCTGAGGGATTTGTAGCCCTCGCCCTCGATGGCGGAGAAGTGGACGAACACGTCCTCCCCACCTTCGCGCGAGATGAATCCGAAGCCCTTCTCGTTGCTGAACCACTTCACGGTGCCTTGCTCTGCCAACGCGTCCTCCTGGTGCCTGAGCGGCGCGGAGCGTAGCACGC
>JBDTYT010000040.1:0-13842 GCA_040005555.1 Actinomycetota bacterium
CCACATCTGGATGAAGCGCATCGGCTCGGTCTCCGAGGCGTTCTGCTCCGAGTGCAACGCGCCGCTCCCGAGGGTCATCCGTTGCACCGAGCCCGCCCGCAACGGGCCGGGCGGGCCGCCCACGTCGTCCTGATGACGGAAGGAGCCCTCGACGACGTAGGTGAGGCCCTCGATGTCGCGGTGCGGGTGCATCGGCCAGACCGCCCCGGCGATGAGACGATCGTCGTTGAAGACACGCAGCGTCCCGAACTGCACGTACGCCGGGTCGTGGTAACTGTCGAACGAATAGTGCCAGCGAGCGCGGAACCACCCGCCGTCCACGTCCGAGATCTCGGCGTCGCGCCGGATCGTGATCACGGGGTCGACGGGTCTCGTGAGCGCGTCAGAACTGGAGCACCGGGCAGGTGAGCGTGCGAGTCACTCCCTCAACCGCCTGGATCGGCATCACGATCGTCTTCGCCAGCTCGTCGAGGTCGGCGGCCTCGCCGCGCGCGATCACGTCGTAGGGCCCCGTGACGCCGTCGACGGTCGTGATGCCTTTGATGTTGCCGATCTCACGCGTCACGTGGCTCGCTCTACCGACTTCGGTCTGGATCAGGATGTACGCGCTGACCACGACTACCCCCTCGTCCGGACGGCTCCGGCTATCGTACGCGAGCCTCGCCCGCGGCGCGAACCTGCACCGGGTGGGCGCGTTTCTCGACTCCCCTCAGCGGGTATCGTGCGAGAGCTGACCGAAGGAGGACGCCATCATGCCGAGCCCCGAATCGAGCCCGTCGCTCCAACAGCCCGAGCCGCCGATGCCGCCGCCACCACCGGAGCCCGAGCCGGCTCCGACACCCCCGCAGCCCGAGCCGGCTCCGGGGCCCTCCCCCGCGCCGCCGGTCCCGCCGACCCCGCTGCCGGAGCCCGAGCGACCGCCACAGGCCTGAACGTCGATCCGCCGGGCCGTCGCGAATGCGGGAAGGCGCGTGGTCACATCGGGGCGACAACCGGAGCGGGCTCGGAGGCGGACAGGGCCGAGGGCGACAGCGCGAACCACGCCACCGTGGCCCCCGTGAGCGCGAGCAGTGACGCTCCCGTGTACAGCGTGACCGAGCCGAACCGATCGAACACGAACCCACCGATGCCTGCGCCCAGGATCGGCCCCAGCCCGAAGCTCGCCGTTGCGGCCATCGACTGACCGGTCGAGTACAGGGACGACGGCAGCATGCGCCCGATCACGAGCACCCCGGTCGTGAACAGCAACCCGAATCCGAGTCCCTCGAGCACGGTCAACAACGACACGATCGTCGGGTTCGAGATGAGACCCCACAGCAAGAACCCCAAGGCATAGACGCAGCAGCCCGACACGTACAGCACACGCAGTCCGTACCGCCGGACGAGCCTCGAGGAGCTCCGCATGACCGGGACCTCCACGAGCCCGCCGAGCGCGGTCCCGATGCCGACGAGGAACGGACCACCACCCGCGGCCTCGATCTTCAGTGAGATGAAGTTCCACGCCGCGTTGAACCCGATCCACACGAACAGCAGCGCGAGGAGGAAGAGCCAGAACCTCGGGGCGGCGCGGAACGCGGCGCCCACCGTGCCGAGGCGCCCGTGGTGCTGCTCCGAGCGCGTCGGTCGGTCCGGCACGAGCGTGGAGCTCCAGAGGAGGACGAGGATCGCGGCCGCGCCGTAGATGGGCATCGCCCAGCGCGCCCCCGCCATCTGCAGCACGAACCCGAACACGAGACAGCTGGCCGCGTACGAGAGGGACTCCCACCCGCGGATGCGGCCGTACTGGTGCATCTGGTCGTCCCCGAGGTGGACGAGCGTGAGCGCGTCGATGTTCGGACCCGTCGTGGACGACATCGCGGCGAACACGAAGGCGACGACGAGGATCGATGCGAGCGACGACGTGAAGAACAGTGCGAACGCGGCGATCGCCGAGCCGAACGTCCCGAGCTGCAGCGCTCGCCGACGCCCGAGCGTGCTATCGGAGAGGTGTCCCCAGACCGGGTTACACAGCACGCGAGCGACCGCCGTCGTCGCGATCACGACCCCGATCTCACCGGCCGACAGGCCGCGCCCGTTCAAGAACAAGGCGAAGAACGGGAAGAACGCGGCGATCGCGATCCCGAACAACACGAACAGGACCTGGAGCGAGGTGGCGGGCGGGACCTGTCGGCGCATCACGTCACTGTACGGGGTGGTCTCCCGGCCCTCGTTCGATCCGGGGCGGGACGGCCCGGACTGCGCGCGTCAGCTCGACTCGGTGCGGAGCGCTTCGGCTTCGGGGAGCTCGACGACGATCTCAACGCTCGGCCGCTCGACGCGCTCGATCGTGACGCCGTCCGGGTCGAGGAGGTAGATGCTGCGAACGCCGTCCCAATCGCCCGCCTCGCTGATCTCGACCGGTTCGGATCTCACCGTGGCCCCGGCCCCGACGAGCCGGCGGTACGCCGCGTCGATGTCGTCCACGGCGAGACCGATGTGGCCGCTCCCGGCTTCGTTCGTCTGCTGGCGGACGGCGCCGCCGACGGGTGACGTGTACTGCAGGAGCTCGAGGAGCTGACCGCCACCGAGGTCGAGCTCGGCCCACCGCAGACGGACGTCCGGCAAGCCCGTGATCTGGCTCAGGTCCTTGCCGTCGGACGCTCCCCGGCCCAGGAACGCCAGGCCGAGCACGTCACGGTAGAAGGCGATCGAGCGGTCGAGGTCGGCGCACGTCACCGAGACGTGGTCGAGGCGGATCTCGGTCATGAGCGCATCGTCGCACATCGGAGCGGTCCGGCGGAAGTAGGCATCGCGTTGTCGGCCTTCCAGGCGTGTGGAACCATGCGGCGTGCGACGGATCGTGATCATCGGAGCCGGAAGCGTCGAGTTCACCCGCAACATCGTGGCGGACCTCTGCTCGTACGGCGAATTGCACGGCGAGCTCACGATCGCGCTCCACGACATCGACCCGGAGCGCCTCGCGTACGCGAAGCTCGCGGCCGAGTCGATCGTGCGACGCACCGACGCCGCCTATGCCCTCGAGGAACACGCCGACCGCCGGGGCGCGCTGCTCGGTGCGGACCACGTGATCAACGAGATCCAGGTCGGGGGGTTCAAGGCCACGCTGACCGACTTCGAGATCCCCGCGAGGTACGGCGTTCGCCAAACGATCGGCGACACGATCGGGATCGGCGGCATCTTCCGCGGCCTGCGGACGATCCCGGTAGCGGTGGGCATCGGTCGCGATATGCACGAGCTGTGCCCGGACGCCCTGCTGCTGAACTACACGAACCCGATGGCGATGATCCCGTGGGCCGTGTACGCGGGCACGCCCTTCACGCGAGTCGTCGGCGTGTGCCACTCGGTCCGAGACACGCATCACTTCCTCGCGCAGACCGTTGGCGTGCCCGAGGAGGACGTGACGTTCCGCACGGCGGGGTTCAACCACCAGTGTTTCGTCCTCGACTTCCGGCGCACGAGCACCGGCGAGGATCTGTACCCGATGCTCCGTCAGGTCGTGGACGCCGATCCGGAGGGCCTCGGGCGGCGTGTGCGCGTCGAGCTCTTCAAGCGGTTCGGCTTCTTCCCCACCGAGTCGAGCGAGCATTCGAGTGAGTACGTGCCGTGGTTCCTCCATCACGACGACCAGGTGGCGCGGTTCCGCATCCCCATCGACGAGTACCTGCGTCGCAGCGAGGAGAACCTCGCCGACTGGGAGGCGACGAAGGCTGCTCTCGACCGCGGCGAGGAGCTCGAGATCGAGCCGACCTCCGAGCTCGCGTCCGAGATCATCCACTCGCTCGAGACCGGTACGCCGCGCGAGGTGTACGGCAACGTCCGCAACGACGGCCTGATCGACGGCCTGCCCGAGGATGCCTGCGTGGAGGTCCCGTGCAGCGTCGACGGACACGGGTTCCGGCCCGCGGCGATCGGCGCGCTCCCCGCGCAGTGCCTCGCGCTCAACAGAACCTTCCTGAACGTCGTCCAGCTCACGGTGCGCGCCGCGCTCGAGGAGCGCCGCGAACTCGTCTACCAGGCCGCGCTCGTCGATCCCAACACAGCGGCCACGCTCACCACCGAGCAGATCGTCTCGATGGCCGATGAGCTGATCGAGGCGCACGGCGACCTGATGCCCGAGGGCATCCGGCGCGGCTGATCGAGCCGGTCGGTGCCTCACGCCGTGAGCCCCGGGATCAACCTCGCCGCGTTGCCCGCATAGACGGCGCGCAGGACGTCGTCGGGAAGGTCGAGGCCGGAGATCGCCCAGCGTCCCTGCGGCGGGATCTCGTCGCTGGAGTAGGCGAAGTGCTCGTCACCGGACTCGAGGAAGCGGAAGTGACCAGCGTAGGTTGCCGGGTCGGGCGGGAACGCGTCGGTTCCGAGGAGCACCCTGTCGGGGAAGCGTTGGATCAACGCGCGGGCGGCGCGGGGCTGACGGCCGAGCTCGGCGATGCGGGCGGCGATGTCGACGTGGAAGTTCGGGTAGGTCGCGAGCATGCGACCCACCCAGCCGAGGTCCTCGGCCGCGCACCCGACGTGGGCACCGATGAAGGTCGTCCCCGGGTGGGCGGCGACGACGGCCTCGAGGGCGGCGACCAACTGCTCGAACGTGGGGAAACGCTCGCGGTCGCCGAACCACCAGTCGGGATGGTCTAGGAGCTCCTCGAGCCGCTCGATCGCCGCGTCGAGCGGATCGAAGAAGGCCATCGGATCGGCGACGTGGATCGTCACCGGCAGGCCGAGCACGCCGGCCGCCGTCCATACCTCGGACAGCCGGGGCTCATCGGGCAGCAGCAGCTCGCCGACGTCGTCCCGGACGTGCAGGCCGAGGTCCTTCCAGACCTTCACGCCCTTCGCACCTGCCGCGGCGCTCCGCTCCAGGCTCCCGCACAACCGTTCGGGGAACCCCGGCGATGCCGCCTCGGCCCAATCGAGGTGACAGAAGGTCGCGAAGCGCCCGGGATGCGCACGATCGTAGCGGTCCAGGTTCGCCTCGAGCTCGTCGCCCCAGCGCCCGTCGAGGTTCACGATCGCGCGCACTCCACTCGCATCCATCACGGCCAACACCTCGTCGAGGTCCGGCCAGGCCGACCCGGCCGTGAGCCACGTGCCGAGGTGGTTGTGCGCGTCGACGGCGGGGAACCGCGGGCGCTCCACGCGGTGCTCGGGCACCCGGAGCCGCGACCGAGGCCGGTAGTCGCGGAGCCGCAGATCCCGGAGCGACTGGCCCTCGAGCGTCATACGGCCGTGACGGCCACGCCGGCGTCCTCGATCGCTCGCAGCATCTCGGGGTCCGCTGCGGTGTCGGTGATGAGCTCGTCGACCAGTTGGAGCGCGCAGATCCGCGCGAACGCGACCCGCCCGATCTTCGAGGAGTCGGTCACGACCACCGTCCGCCGGGCTCGAGCGATGAGGGCGAGGTTCGTGTGGGCCTCGACCTCGTGGTGCGTGGTGAGACCGGCTGCGAGCGAGATGCCGTCGACGCCGAGGAACACAGCGTCGAGGTTCACGCCGGCGAGGCTCTGTTCGGCGAGCGGGCCCACCAGCTCGTAGGACTCGGCGCGAGCCACGCCCCCGGTCACGACCAGCTTCAGGTTCGGACGCACCGCGAGCTCCGACGCGATGTTGAGCGCATTCGTCACGATCGTGAGGCGCTCCCGCGTCGCGAGGGCGCGCGCGACCTCCGTCGTCGTGGTCCCGCCGGTGAGCCCGATCGCCGCGCCCGCCGCGACGCTTGTTGCCGCCGCGTCCGCGATGCGGCGCTTCTCGTCCTGGTGACGCGCGCCCTTGTAGCGGAGCGGCAGCTCGTACACCAGCCCCTGAGCGACGGCGCCCCCGTGGGTGCGCGCGAGGAGCCGCTGATCCTCCAGCAGGTGGAGGTCGCGGCGAACGGTCGCCGTGGAGACGCCGAGCTCTCGCGACAGATCGGTGACGGCAACCGACCCACCGTTCGAAAGACGCTCCAAGATCGCCCCGAGCCGGCCCGCTTGCCGCACGCTCGGAGTATAGGAGTGTCGCTTTCGGGTTGCGTCCGTGAGCGATTCCGATCTAGTGTCTGCCCGAATGAGCAACATCGCGCAGGAGGTCGAGAGCCAGCCCGCCTGCTGGACGGAGGCCGTGCTCAGGGCACAGGAGGCCCTCCAGCGCCTACCCGGCGAAGGGGAGCTCGTCGCTGCGGTCGGCTGCGGCACGTCGCTCTTCGTCGCGCAGGCCTTTGCCGGCGCCCGGGAGGCTGCCGGACACGGGCCGACGGACGCCTTCCCCGCGTCGGAGTTCCCCTTCGGCCGGTCCTACGACCGTGTCCTGGTGCTCTCCCGGAGCGGGACCACCACCGAGGTGGTCCGACTGCTCGATCGCCTCGGACACGGTGCCGTGACGGTGGCGATCTCGGCCGTGCCGGAGACGCCGATCGCGACGGCTGCAGGTTCGGTGGTGGTGCTCGAGTTCGCGGACGAGCGCTCCGTGGTGCAGACTCGCTTCGCGACGAGCGCGCTTGCGCTGCTGCGCTGCCACCTCGGCGAGGATCTCACCCGAGTGATCGCAGACGGTGAGAAGGCCCTCGGATCGGGGCTTCCCGCCGATCCGGGATCGTTCCAACACTTCGTGTTCCTCGGGAGAGGATGGACCGTCGGCCTCGCGAACGAGGCCGCCTTGAAGATGCGCGAGGCCGCGGGATCGTGGGCTGAGTCCTACCCGGCGATGGAGTACCGGCACGGACCGATCAGCGTGGCCGGAACGCACTCGCTGGTCTGGGGGCTCGGCGAGGTCGAGGACGATGTCCTGCGCGACGTGGAGCGGACCGGCGCGACCGTCGTGCGGGGCGATCTGGATCCGATGGCCGAGCTGGTGAAGGTGCAACGGATGGCGGTCGCGCTCGCGGAGATGAAGGGTCTTGACCCGGACCATCCGAGGCATCTCACGCGCTCGGTGGTCCTGTCGTGAAAGGGGAGGCGCGATGAACAAGCGGAGCCTGGCGGTGACGTTGCTGACGTTCGCGATGGTCGCCGGCGCGTGCACCGGCGGCGGAGGCGACAACCAGGAGCAGCCGAGTGGGGTGGTGAACATCGTCCTATGGCAGGGCTACGGAGCCGTCTCGCAACCGGGGGAGGTTCCGTCGCTCGAGGGCGACTCGATGCACGCGCTGGTCGACAAGTTCAACACGACCCATCCCGACATCCACGTCGATCTCATCAACTACAGCAACGACAACGCGCTCACGAAGCTGACCGTGGCGCTGCAGGCGGGCGAGCCGCCGGACGTGACCTACCAGTACGGGTCGTCGATGCCGCAGCTCGCGCAGGCTCCGGGCATCGTCGACCTGACCGACCGCGTGGCCGATCCGGCGTTCAACTGGGACGACTTCTATCCCGGCGAGCGCGACGCCGCCACGATCGATGGCAAGGTGCTCGGCGTTCCGGCGCTCGTGGATAACCTCGCCGTCGTCTACAACAAAGACCTGTTCGCCGCGGCCGGCCTCGCCGAACCGACCGCCGATTGGACGTGGGACGAGTTCCGCGCTGATGCGAGGGCCCTCACCGACCCGGCGACGAAGCAGTTCGGGTGGTCGCTGCCCGCCGACGCGAGCGAGGATACCGTCTGGCATTTCGAGGCCATGTTGTGGGAGGCCGGGGGGGACATCCTGAACGCGGACAACACCCAGGCGGCGTTCAACTCGCCCGCGGGCGTGACCGCACTGACCGCGCTTCGCGACATGGCCGTGACCGACAAGTCGATCTACCTGGACTTCCAGAACTCGGGGAAGTCCGACGACCTGTTCAACAGCGGCAAGATCGGGATGCTCGTGGTGGCGCCGTATCAGCTCGCCGGGTACCCCGATGCGAACTACGGGGTGCAGTTCATGCCCACGTTCCCGGGCGGCACCCACCAGACGATCGCCGGTCCCGACAACTGGGTGATCTTCGATAACGGCACGGACCGCCGGGAAGCCGCGTGGACGTTCGTGTCCTGGCTGACGGCACCGGAGCAGGTACTCCAGGATTCGCTCGCCGACGGCCACCTCCCCACGCGGCAGTCGGTCTCGCAGATGCCCCAGTTCTCCGAGTTCGCGACGAAGTACCCCGGCATCGACGTGTTCGCGGCGAACGTCGCGAACGTGCAGAAGGCGCGCCCCGTCCTGGCCTCCTACCCGCAGGTCTCGCAGGCGCTCGGCCAGGCGATCGTGGCGGTGATGCTCGGCGACAAGGAGCCCCAGCAGGCGCTCGATGAGGCGGCGCAACAGGCGAACGACATCCTCGGGTTGCCCGCGTAGGGTTCGAGCATGCGGATCCGGCGGGCGCTCGCATCCGACCACGCGATCGGATGGACGTTCGCCGGACCGGCGGTCCTGCTGGTCATCGTCTTCGGGCTCGTCCCGATCGCCTGGTCGTTCCTGCTGTCGTTCCAGCGGAGCAACCTCATCGCGCCGCCCCGTTTCACGGGGCTGGACAACTACCGGTACCTCCTCAAGGACCCGACGTTTCGGGAGGCCGCGCGGCACACGTTGTTGTACACGGGACTCTTCGTGCCGATATCGGTGGTCGGGTCGCTGTTCGTCGCGATCGCCCTCAACCGGAAGATCTGGTTCGTCCGCTTCTACCGGCTCGCGGTGTTCGTCCCCGTGGTGGCGTCCACCATCGCGACGTCGTTCATGTTCCTGTGGCTGTTCGACAGCACCTACGGGCTCGCGAACTTCGTGCTCGGCAAGGTGGGCCTCGGGCCTTTCGGGTTCTTCGACAGTACGCACGACGCCTTGTACTCGATCGTCGCGATGACGGTGTGGGGGTGGATCGGGTTCGACGTAATCATCTACCTCGCTGCACTGCAAGGCGTCCCGCGGGAGCTCATCGAGGCCGCCGAGATCGACGGTGCGGGCCGGTGGAGCGTCTTCCGCAACATCATCGTGCCGTGGCTCGGCCCGGCCACGCTGTTGCTGATCGTGTGGTCCTCGATCAACGCGCTGCAGCTGTTCGATGAGGTGTACTTCGTGACGCACGGGGGCCCGCTGCACTCGACCTACGTGCTGGTGTTCTACCTGTTCACGCTCGCCTTCACGCAAGGGGTCGCGGGCTACGCGACGGCGATCGCGTACGTGCTCTTCGTCGCCATCTTGATCCTCACGATCATCCAGTTCTGGATCGGCAAGAAGGTGGTGCACTACAGCTCGTGAGCGCCGAGACCCTCGCCGATCGGATCACCTGGCCCGAGGAGTCGAACGCCGCGTCGCCGCGCCCTCGCCGATGGCTCCCGTTCTCGCCCTGGCACCTGTTCCTCGTCCCGTTCTCCCTGCTCATGCTGCTGCCGCTCATCTGGATGGTCGTGACCTCGCTGCAGACGCAGAAGGAGTCACTGGTGTTTCCGCCGACGCTCGTGCCGAAGTCGCTCGAGTTCTCGAACTACGCGCACGCCTTGTCGGCTGCCCCGTTCGGACGGTGGTTCCTGAACACGGCGATCGTCACGGTCGCCGTCGTGATCTCGAACCTGCTCCTGTGCAGCCTCGCGGGCTACGCGTTCGCTCGGATCCGGTTCTTCGGACGCGAGGTCACGTTCCTCGCCCTCATGGCCACGCTGATGGTCCCCTTCCCCGTCGTGATGATCCCCACGTTCCTCATCGTGAAGGCCCTCGGCATGTTCGACAGCCTCGCCGCCCTCATCGTCCCGAACCTCGTGAACGTCTTCGGTATCTTCATGCTGCGACAGTTCTTCCGAACGCTGCCCGTGGAGCTCGAGGAGGCCGCCCGGATCGATGGGGCGTCCCGGCTTTCGGTGCTGTTCAAGATCGTGTTGCCGCTCTCGCTCCCGGCGCTCGCCACGCTCGCGGTCATCCAGTTCATGTGGACGTGGAACGACTTCCTGTGGCCCCTCATCGCGATCTTCTCCGAGCGCAACTTCACGCTCCAGCTCGGGCTCACGGTGTTCCAGACGTCGCACACCACGAACTGGCCCCTCCTCATGGCAGGCAACGTGATGACGATGATCCCGATGCTCGTCCTGTTCCTCGCCGCGCAGCGCTTCTTCATCCGCGGGATCGCGACGACGGGCCTGAAGGGATGAGCGCGTGGCGGGATTGACCTTCGATCACGTGACGAAGACGTTCGCGCAAGGAACCGTCGCCGTGAACGACCTCTCGCTTCAGATCGCCGAGGGCGAGTTCATGATCCTCGTCGGCCCCTCGGGGTGCGGGAAGACCACGGCGCTCCGGATGGTCGCCGGGCTCGAGAGCATCACGAGCGGACGGATCGTGATCGGCGATCGCGTGATCAACGACGTCTCGCCCCGCGACCGTGACATCGCGATGGTGTTCCAGAACTACGCGCTGTATCCGCACATGACGGTGGCGAAGAACCTGGCCTTCGGATTGCGACAACGCAAGGCGCCGAAGGAGGAGATCGACCGCCGGGTGGGCGAGATCGCCGACATGCTCGGGCTCGAGGGCCTGCTCAAGCGCCGGCCCGCGGAGCTCTCGGGCGGCCAGCGCCAGCGCGTCGCGATGGGCAGGGCGCTCGTCCGGGAGCCGAAGGCGTTCCTGCTCGACGAGCCGCTGTCGAACCTCGACGCGAAACTGCGGGTCGCGATGCGCGCCGAGCTGAAGCGCCTCCACCAGCGTCTCGAGATCACGACGATCCACGTCACGCACGACCAGGTCGAGGCGATGACGCTGGGCGATCGCATCGCCGTCATGAACGAAGGTGCGCTGCAGCAGCTCGGTGACCCGCAGGAGGTCTACGACCGACCGGCGAACCTGTTCGTGGCCGGGTTCATCGGCAGCCCGCCGATGAACATGCTGCGCGGCGTCGTGAGCCGCGGTCGGATCGAGGCGGGCGACCTGGCGGTCGAGCGACCGAGCTTGCCCGACGGCGAGGTCGTCGTCGGCGTGCGCCCCGAGGCGTTCCTGATCGCCCCCGATGGAGCGGCATCGACGGAGCTCACGGTCGAGATCGTGGAGCCCCTCGGGGATGAGGTCCTGGTGCACGGGTCGATCGGCGGCGAGCCCGCGCGCAGCGGGGCGGAGCTCGACGAAGAGCTCCTCCCCCTCGAGCGAGGCTCCCGGGCGCGGATCACCGCGAGGCTCGACCCGTCCGCGCGGCCGAGCCCCGGCGACCGCCTCCCGCTGCGCGTCGCGCCCGAGCGCGTCTACGTGTTCGACGCGCGGACCGGTACGGCGCTGACCTGATCCGGCCGGGTTCGCGTCACGGCTCGGCCTCGAGCCGCGTCGGGACGACGTCGCGAGCGAAGACGTCGTCCACCGTCTCGGCGCGCTTGATGACCTCCGCCCTTCCACCGGACACCAACACGGTGGCGGGCCGAGGTAGCGCATTGAAGTTCGCGCTGCTCGCGTCCTGATACGCCCCGGTATCCAGGAACGCGATCACATCGCCGACCTCGACCTCGGGAAGCGAGAGCGAGGTGCCTAACACGTCGAACCCGCAGCTGATGCCCGCGAGGTCGACGGGCTCGCCGGGCGCGACGCTCATCTTGTTCGCGACGAGCGTGATCCACGCGTTGTGCTCGATGAGCAGATCGGGCAGGAACATCTCGGTGGTGTCGAGCTCGGCCCACCTCGGCGGGACCCGCCCCGACTCCTCCTTGATGTTGCGCACGCTCGCCATGTGGATGCCCGCGTCCGCGTACATCGCTCGCCCCGGCTCGACCTCCAAGGTGATGCCATCGGGGGCGATGCCCACCCTGGCGAGCTCCTCGCGGAGCGTGGCCGTCACCGCGTCCGCGTAGTCCTCCACCGATGGCCCGCGATCGGGACGACCGGCGCCCCTCACGAGACCTCGCCCGGTGGGATCGCGGGGGCTGGCGAACCCACCTCCGAGGTCGATCTCGCGCGGCCGCCATCCGCCCCAGGCCTTCGAGAGCTCACCGAGGGTCGCCACGACGCCGCGGACCATGCCGCGCCAGACCTCGGTGTCGTGGTGATGGCGTCCGAGATGCGCCATCACGCCCGACACGTCGAGCTCCTCTGCGGCGAGCGCGTCGGGGCCCGACGCGAGCAGGTCGACCGTCGGGATCCCGGGCTTGTAGGTCTGCGCGAACACGCGGATCGGGACGTCCTCCTCGACGAACTCGGATGACTGCGTGAGCTCCGCATAGTCCGGCCGGACGCGGAAGCGGACGGTCGCGCGCACGCCCCGCCGCCGCGCGACGGCGCGGACGAGCTCGATCTCTCGGACGCTGTCGAGCGTGATCCGCGCGCCGGCGCCGACCGCACGGTCGATCAGGCCCTCGTCCTTCGCCGTCCCGTTCACGGAGATGAGCGAGGGCTCGACACCACAGCGCAGCGCTGCTTCGAGCTCGCCCGGGCCGAACGTGTCGCAGCCCATCCCCTCCTGCGTCAGGATCCGCCTGAGCGCGAGCGAGAAGTTCGCCTTGATGGACGGCAGCACGTTCACGGGGCCCTCGGGCCAGCGCGAAGAGAACGCCTCTTTGAAGCGCCGCGCGTTGCGCCGCAGCTGGTCCTCGGACATGACGTACACGGGGGTGCCGAACCGGCTCGCGATCTCCACCGCGTCGCACCCCTCGACGAACAGGTGTCCATCGCGAACCGAGAGGCACTCGTCGATCGACGACGTCGTCACGTGGGGAGTCCCGAGGCTCGAGCCTCGAGCACCTCCGCGCCCGCGGCGAGCTGCTCGGCCCGGACGGCGTCCAACCGGCCGGCCCCGGCTCGCTCCGCGTTCGCCGCCGCCGCGCCGAGGGCGAGGCATGTCGCCGCCGCCCAATCGCCTCCACGCTCCAGACCGACGACGAGCCCGGCGAGGAAGGCGTCACCGCTGCCCACCGGGTACGACCCTCGCGCGTACAGCCGCCCGAGCAGGACCGAACCCTCCGGCGTCGCGATCATCGCCCCGTCCGCCCCGCGGGTCACGATCGCGGCCCCCTCCGGCTCCAGGCGCGAACGGATCTCGCGGGCGGCGGCGCCGGCGTCCTCCATCGTCGCGACCTCGCGCCCGAGCAGTCCTGCGGCTTCCTCGGCGTTCACCTTCACGACGTCGGGACGAGCAGCGACCCCTCGGGCGAGCGCCTCGTCCCTGGCGTCGAGCGCCACGCGGACCCCGGTCGAACGCGCACCTTCGATGAGTCGCGCGTAGCCGTCATCGGGCGCGCCGACGGGAAGGTTTCCCGACAGCGTGACCCATGCGGCGCCCGGCAGCAGCTCGATCACGACCGCCTCGAGGCGCTCCCAGCCGCCGGGCCCGATGTCGGTGCCCCGTTCGTAGAACTCGGTGAGACCGCGATCCGTCCGGTCGGCGACCGACAGCGAGGCCCTCGTCTCGCCGTCGGACCACGCGAACACGCCGGGCACGCCCTCGGCGGCGAGCGCCTCCTCGAGCCATCTGCCCGTGTGACCGGCGAGGATCCCGGTCGCGTGCACCTCGGCACCGAGCAGGTGCGCGGCGCGGGCCACGTTCAACCCCTTGCCGCCGGGAACCTGCGTGAAGGCGAGCGGGCGGTGGATCGCGCCGACCTCGACGCGTTCGACCTCGAAGAGCTTGTCGACGGAGGGGCTGGAGGCGACGCAGACGATCACGCGACGGTCTCCAGCGCGGCGAGCGCTTCGTCCATCGTGGGCTGGGCCTGCGTCCCTCCGGCCGCGCGCGTCGACAACGATCCACACGCCACAGCAACCGAGAGGCAGCGCGCCAGCGGCCATCCTCGGAGCCGCCCGGCGATGAAGCCGGCGTCGAAATTGTCACCCGCCCCGGTCGTGTCGACCACGTCGGCGGGGATCGACTCCGAGCGAACGACCTCGTCCCCCTGGATGACGAGTCCACCTCCCTGTCCGAACTTGATCGCCACGACCCCCCCGTGCCCGGCGAGGGCCTGCGCCGCAACATCGATGTCGTCCACACCGGTGAT
>JBDTYT010000041.1:0-13557 GCA_040005555.1 Actinomycetota bacterium
GTCGCCCCGTCGTCGGTCGACACCTCCACCTTCGAGATACCTCGATCACCCGCGAACGCGATCCCCGCGACGGTGACGGTTGACGGGAGCATGGCGTGATCTATCGGGACATCGATCCGCGAGCCCGTGTTCACGATCGCCGCCTTCACCCATCCGCGCTGCTCCCAGAACCCCTGGTACGGCCGGTCCACCACGTCGATCGCCACGAGCCATTTGGGGTTCTTCATGCCGTAGGTGCCGGTTGAGAGGACTCGCGCGGGAAAGCCGTGCGCGCGCGGCAGCACGTTGCCGTTCATCCCGGTGGCGATGAGGGTCGAGGGGTCCATCGCCTTCGCGATCGGGAGGCTGTCCGAGTAACCGCCCGCGGCCGAGAAGACGACCTCGAGGGCAGGCGCCGATACGCCGGCCCGCTCGAG
This sequence comes from Actinomycetota bacterium, assembly GCA_040005555.1. Lineage (GTDB taxonomy): Bacteria > Actinomycetota > UBA4738 > UBA4738 > HRBIN12 > JBDTYT01. Next base: position 417 of record JBDTYT010000041.1, read on the forward strand.
GATGAGGTGCAAGGGAACGCCGGTCCATTTCGCCGTCGAGATCAACCGCTGTCCGATCCTGTTGCTGATGCATTCCAGCGTCTGGTACCGCTCGATCGCGGGGAACGCCTTCAGTTCGTCGTACGTGAGCTCGAGCGGGTGGTCGACGAGACCCCCGACCCGCAAGCGCCACGCCAGCGGATCGATGTCCGGGTCGATGAGCTCCTCGTCGACGACGTAATGGTGCGCGGTCGAGGTGACAAGCGGTGTGAGCCCGGCGATGTCGTCGAACGCCGCGTCACCGGGCGCCGGCGAGGGCAGCGTGACCTCGGTGACGTTCGCCAGATGCAGCCGATCCAGGCCCGGATCCCTCCGTCGGTACAGGAGTCGTCCGAGGTCCGCGACGCCGAACGCGATCGCCCCCGCCCCGAGCATCGCCGACCGCAGGAAGAAGCGGCGGGTGAGCTCGGTGGCCTTCCGGGGTGGAGGAGACGTGATCCGCTCGTGCACCCACCGAGCGGCGCCACCGGCGGCCACGTACAGCGGTGCGGTGACGAGCGCGAACGGCACCCTGCTGAGCGACTGCGGATACGTCACGTACAGGCCCGCCGAGACGGCCCAGAACGGAAGGAACGAGATCCACCACAGCGCGGAGCCGCGCGTCCCCTCACGGGCGAACGCGCGAACGGCGATCCCGGCCAGCAGCCCCGCCACCACGAAACCGAGGCACGTCCCGAGCAGCGCCAGTCGCTGAGCCCAGTGTCCGAGCCGGTCGATGAAGAAGCTGTTCACCTGTCCGGAGGTCACGCGCACCAGGCGCTGGGCGATGTTCACGGGCACGAACGGAACCCTCGTCCAGAGCGTGGAGAGCACCGCCAGGCACGCCGTGAGCGCGGCCATGCCGGCGAGCCCGGCCACGGCGGGAGCCCGGGAGCCCGAGACGGTCACGGTCGGAGCGGTCGTTGCGGCGGTGGTCATCGCTGCCAGTTCGGTCTCGGGCAGGGGACGGTTCGTATCGCGGACCGACCGACTCTTGGCGGGTGTCCCTCAGACCCCCGCGACGGTCATCTCGCCGATGAGGAGCGAGGGCACGCCCACCGAGGAGAAGAACCGCAGGTCGCTACCGACGGCCGCGACCGAGCGCAACATCTCGGGGATAGTGCTGGCGATCGTCATCTCACGCAGGGGCTCGCTCAGCGCACCGCCCGAGATCCGCAGGCCGGTCGCCCCCACCGAGAACTCGCCGCTGATCGGGTTCGCCCCCGAGTGCACGCCCGACACGTCTTGGATCAGCACACCGCCCTCGGCAGCGCGCAGGATCTCCTCGTAGCTCGACCCCCCGGCGTCGACGAAGAAGTTCGAGGTGCCCACGCCCGGTGTCGTGCGGTAGCCGCCGCGGCTCGCGTTCCCCGTCGAGACCGTCCCGCCGCGCCTGGCCGTGTACGTGTTGTGCAGGAACCCGTTCAACACACCGCTCCCGATCAGCTCGGTGCGGCCCGTGGGCACCCCTTCGTCGTCGAACGGAGCGGCGGCGGGGCCTGCGAGCAATCGCCCGTCGTCGACGAGCGTCACGATCTCGGCGGCCACCTGCTCCCCCACGAGCTCCGCGAACAGCGAGCGCTGCTTCTGCACCGCCTCGGCGGCGAGCGCGCCCGCGAGCACGCCGAGGAACGAGGACCCCGCGAACGGATCGAACACCACCGGGACGCGCGCCGTCTGGGGCTTCGTCGCGCCGAGCATCCGCGCCGCGCGCTCCACGCCCTCGCGGGCCACGTCCTGCCAGTCGAGCTCGGCGAGCCTGCGTCCGACGCGGAACGAGAAGCCCGTCTGGGTCTCGTCATCTTCTTCGGCGAGCGTGACCACCACGCACCAGCAATCGGTGCGCGCGTACTCGGCGGACACCCCGGTGGTCGATGCGATCGCGACACGGGAGACGGCGTCGCCGTACTGCGCGCTCTCGACCTTGCCCACCCGAGGATCGCTCGAGGTCGCGACCCGCTCGAGATCCAGGGCCAGCCGCACCCGGCGATCGGTATCCATGGCCGCTTGGTCCTCGTGGAAGAGGCCGTCGATCGGCTCGATCGACGAGGACGACGGCAGCGCTTGATGCTCATCCTCGGAGGCGAAGCCCGCGTTCTCGCGAGCCTGAGCGACCGCCCGGCGCACCTCATCCTCGGAGGGATCGGCAGCGTACGCGTATCCCAGTCGACCCCTGGCGGTGAGCCGGACCCCGACGCCGCGCGACTCGGCGAAGGTCAGACCTTCGACCTCGCCTTTGTGCGCCTCGACCTCGACGCGACGGGTTTCCTCCGCGTACGCCTCCACCGCCTCGCCGTCGCTCGCGGCCGAGATCGCCACCTCGCAGAGCTCGTGCAGGTCAGACACCCGTGCCACCGACGGTCAGCCGCGAGATCCGCAGCGTGGGCGAGCCGCTGCCGACCGGCACCCCCTGTCCATCCTTGCCGCACACGCCTTCCCACGTGCCGAAGTCGTCGGCAACGGCGTCGATCGCGGACATGACCTCCAACGCCCGCCCGATGAGGTTCGCGCCGCGGACCGGCGTCGTGACCTCGCCGCCCTCGATCAGGAAGCCCTCCGAGACGCCGAACACGAAGTCGCCGGTGGCGGGGTTCGTCTGCCCTCCGCCGAGGTTCGTCACGTACACACCGCGATCCGTGGAAGCCAGCACGTCCGCGGCGTCCGAGGCGCCGTTTAGGATATACGTGTTCGTCATCCTCGGGATGGGGGGGTGGGCGTACGACTGGCGCCGCCCGTTGGCCGTCGAGGGCGCGCCGTCTTTCTCGGCGCGGAGCCGGTCGTAGAGCCAGCCACGCAGCACGCCCTCCTCGAACAGCACGGTGCGCTCGGCGGGCGCGCCCTCGTCGTCGAACGAGAACGAACCCCAGCCGTTCGCGATCGTGGAGTCATCGACGCCGTTGACAAGGGTGGAGGCAACCTGCTGCCCGATGCGGCCTCGGTACACCGAGGCTTCCTTGTCCACGATGTCCGATTCCAGTGGATGTCCGACCGCCTCATGGAACAGCACCCCGCCCATGCCCGGCCCCAGCACGACCGTCATCTCGCCTGCGGGAGCCGGCACCGAGTCCAGCATGGTCACCGCCCGCTTCGCGGCGACCTCGGCGGTAGCGACGGCCGGGTGAGCGTCGAAGAACTCGAGCCCTGAGAGCGCGGCGGGGCCGTACGAGCCGGTCTGGATGTTACCGTCGCGGCCCGCGACGACCGTCACGTAGAACCGCACCCGAGGCCGATGCTCCTCGACCCATCGCCCGTCGGACGTCGCGATGAGCACACGCTGCACCGAGTCGCCGTAGCTCGCGACGACCTGACGAACCTCGGGGCTGACCGATCGGGCGGCGTCATCCGCCGCTCGGAGCCAGGAGACCTTGTCGGCGGCCCCCGCGTCGGCGGCCGGTCGCTCGGCGCGATGCACGACACCCGGCTCGAGCGTCCGCAGGTCGACGACCTCGCCGGGCGAGCCTTCTTTCACCGCCGCGGCGGCAGCACCGGCCGCCTCGAGCAAGGCGCCGCGATCGAGCCGGTTCGAGAACGCGTACCCGAACGATGTCCCGAGCGCCACGCGAACCCCCGCCCCGCGATCGAGACCGGTGGTGAGCTCCTCGACCTTCCCGTCGTCGAGCTTGATGGAGACGGAGGCGCGCTCCTCGACGAAGAGCTCGGCGAAGGAACCACCTCGGGACCGAGCGGCTCTGAGGACGTCCCGCACGAGGTCCCGGTCGAGCATGCGGCCGATGCTATCAACGGTGGCTTGCTAGAGTCCGCGCCGAAGGAGCCGGATGCGCCCACCTGTGAAGATGCTCGTCACCGCGCTCGCGCTGATGTCGCTCATCGGTGCATGTAGCACGAGCGCCGGTCCCGCGGCATCGCCCTCCTCGGCGCTCCCGTCGGGGACCGCGCAACCCACGGGCGACAACGGCATCCCCTCGGGTGTCATCGGTGGCGTGCCGACGGGTGCGCTCGGATCGGGCGGGGTCTTGCCCTCGACGTCGCCGGGCGCCGGGACGGGCAACATCTCGAGCGGTCGGATCACCGAGGACGTCTCCGGCGACATCCACGCGCAGGCCACGCTCACGGAGCTCCTCTCGGCCGTGTACTCGCCACCGCCGGGAGGCATGGCGCTCGTGTGGACGGCCGGTGGGGCGAACGCCACGACAGTCGGGCTCGGCGGGACCTCGTTCGTCGGGACCCGGCCGACCTCGCCGACGCTGGTGCTCTCGCTCGTCGCGATCGGGAACACGTCCGCGTCGTTCACCTCGACGGACGGCGAGTGCAGCATCACGGTCGACTCGGCGGGGGCCGCGAACATCGCCGGCAGCTTCGCGTGCACAGGGCTGCACACCACGAGCGGCGTCACCGTCGACGTCTCGGGCACCTTCCAAGCGAGCGGGTAGGTCGACTACGGAAGGAAGCACGGGGCGGCGCGCCGACGGGTGGCTCCTCTCGGCGCTGGCGGCCGGGCTCTTCCTCTGGTTCCTCGGGCCGTTCGTGATCCACGGGTTCCGGTTCCCCCTCGGCCCCGATGCGCCCGTGTACCTGTGGTGGACCCGCCTGGCCGGGTACAACGGTCTGTCGGCGGTGGGGAACCGACCCGGCATCCCCGCCCTCGCCTCGGTGCTCGACGGCACGTTGCACCTTCCGCTCGTCGCGACGCTCGCGGGTCTCGAGAGCGTCTTCGGGGTCGCGATCGGCCTCGGCTCGGCCGCGCTGGTCCGTGGGATGGAGCGTGGGAGGGCTGCGTGGGTGCTGGCGGGGATCCTCGCGGGCACGTTCGCCGTGCACCTCGCGGCGGGGTACCTCGCGAACCTTGCCTTCGCCGCGCTGTTCCTCGCCGCGGCGGTGACGCTTGGTCGCGCCGAGCACCGGGCGACCGTCGCGGCGGCGGTGCTCCTCGGCGCGAGCGGGCTGGCCCACCCGTTGTTCTTCTTGCTCGGGGTCGCGATCTTGGCGATTTCAGCTGCGCTCGCGTGGCGCATCGATCGCGCGGAGGCGGCGAGGGTGGCTGCCGCCACGGTGGCAGGCGGGGCGATGCTCGGCGCCGGCCTGCTCCTGCTCTCGATCGGGCCGGGTCCTCTGAGCGTCGACACATCGCGAGACGGGTTCCTGCGGCGAGCGGGCCTCGGCGATACGTTGCGGAGCATCTACCTCGACCGATTCGTGCACCGGTGGACGCGGTACGTGCAGTGGGCGTCGCTGCCGCTCGCGATCGGCGGACTGCGCGACGCGACCGGGTTCGAAGGACGGTTCCTGCGCGCCTGGGGCATCACCCTCGCCGCGGGCGTGGGTGTTGCCCTCGCGACGGGAGTCGCTCCGGCCGATCGGTTCATCACGTTCGGATACGTGGTGCCGATCCTCGCGGCGCTCGGACTCGTGCGGCTCTACCGAGCGCTCGGTGCGCGCCGGGCGCTCGCCCTCGCCGTGACGGGCGCGCTCACCGCGGCGATGCTCGCGGGCGCGCTCATCGCGTGGGGGCGCCAGGAGCCATTCCTGTCCGAGCTCGAGGTCTCGCGTGTCGCGACGGCTGCGCGGTACGCAGCCGGCACCGCGCCGGGTACGGCGCTCGTGTTCACCGTGAACGACGCCGAGCCGAGCATCACGTTCCTCGCCACCCGCGCGGCGAACGTGATCCGCGCCGGCATGCCACCGGATCGCATCCGGGACGTCGTCTTGCGCGTGCCGTGGCCCGAGCCGCCCGCGCCCATCGAGCGCTGGAAGCTCGCGCACCTCACGCGCGACGACGTCCTCGCCGCCGAGCAGGCGGCCAATGGGACTGCGACCTTCGTGCTGGCGCCCTTCGATCGCCTCGACCTCCCGTCGGGAGCGGGACGCGCGTCGGAGGGCGTCTTCGTCACGCCGCCGTCCATCGCCCCGCGCCCCGTGACCGATCCGCTCGAGCCCTCTTCTCCGGCCCGGATCGCCCTCGCGGCGCTCGCTGTGTTCGGGGCGCTCGGAGCAGTCGGATTCGGATGGGCGCGCGCCGCATCGAGCGAGCCGAGGCACGCGCTGGCGCTCGCTCCGGCGTTCGGCGCCGCGGTGATCGTCGTGCTGGGGATCGCGCTCGAGCGCGCCGGCCTCTCGCTCTCCGGCGCGACCGGGCCGACGATCGTGTCAGTGCTGTCGGGAGGAAGCGGCTACCTCGCGTGGTTCGTCCTCGAGCGGCGCGCCGCTTCGGACGCGACGCAGGAGATCGACCGACAACCACACGAGTAGCCCGATCACGACCGGCGTCACGACGTAATGTCCCCAGAACAGGTTCGCGTCGTACGCGGCCGCGAACCGGCCCGGCTCCGCGGTGAACTGCGACACCGTCAGCGCGGTGCTGGCTCCGATGATCACTCCACGCGGTACCGAGGGCAGCGCCCACGCCAGCGGCAACACCCACGTCACGTACCACGGCAGCAGCACCGGCCCGAGGAGCATCAGGAACAGCAACCCCCATCCCCATCCTGCCCCGAGCGCGAACGGCGTGACCGTCCCGCCACGGCGCACGAGCGCACGCGCAACGAGGACCACCGCGGCGAGCAACAACATCGGGAACGCGATCCGCGCGAGGACACCGAGCGCGTCTCCGGATACGGCGTCCAACAGTCGGCGGAAGAACCTCGAGGGCGCGAGCCAGCCCTCGTGCTTCGCGAGCTCGATCATCCCGAGGCTCGGATCCTCGCGCTGCAGGAACGGCAGGGCGAAGGCCAGGCCGATCCCTCCCGCAACCGCGAGGTGCGCGAGGAGCGCTCGGCCGCGCTCACCCTTCGGACGGCGAGCGACCGCGACCGCGATGAGCAGCACGAGTGGCACCGCGGCCGTCGCCTTCACGAGCGTTCCGAGCGCCAGCACCGCCGTCGCCGGAAGCTCGCGCCCCGCGAACACCAGCGAGAGCGCCCCCGCGATCGACAGCATCACCAGCAGATCGTTGTGGCCGCTCGCGACCGACTGGAACACGACGACCGGGTTCAGGCCGATGAGGGCGACCGCGAAGGCCGCTCGCTCGGGCCGTTCGCGGCGAACGAGCCGGGCCACGATCGCGATCGTTCCCACGCTTGCCGCCACCGCCACGAGCCGGAACGCGACGGTCGCGCCCGCGACCGAGTCCACGAACCTGTCGACGAGCGAGGAGAGAAGCGTGAACAACGGTCCGTACACCGCCGGCGTCGCGAACCACTTCGGCCCCACGAACGCGGCGAGAGCATCCCTCGGGAAATCCGCGGGAGTTCGAACGTACGGGTTCGCATGGTACGTGGCGGCGATCTTGCCGTAGTAGGCGTACGAGTAGACGTCTCGCGAGAACAGCAGCGGCAGGAACAGAACGACCACGTGGTACGCGACGGCCAGCCCGATCACCGTCCGAACGGAGACCTCGGCGCGCCACGCAGCTCGGAGCACCAGCAGGAACGCGATCGCGGCGAACGCGACGGCGAGGATCCCGACCGTTGCGAGTGCGCCCGCCCCGAGCCGGTCGAGCCCCACGACGCCGGCGAGCCAGCGCAGCGGACCGCTCGGCTGGGCATCGGCCGGCAGCAGGGGCTGGAACGGCGAGCCGGGCGTCGCCGCGACGAGTGCCACGAACAGGATCGAAGCGGCCGACGCAGAGAGCGCCATGGTGCGCGATGCCGGGCGCGAGGATCCCATCGCGCCGACTGTACCGGTCGACGCCCTAGACTCGAGACGTGGTCGGATCCGGCGGGATGCCGCGGCTCCTGCTGGTCGTCGCCGCAACGGCGTCCATCGCGGCCGGCACCGCGAGAGCGGATCCACTCGTCGACCGACGCGAGCTGCTCGGCACCTCGGTGGACGGACGGCCGATCCGCGCGTTCGAGCTCGGCGACCCGAGCGCACCCGTTACCGTCCTGGTCGTCGGGTGCATCCATGGCGACGAGTGCGCCGGCGTGGCGATCGCGAAACGTCTCACCGCCCATCCCCCGGCCCGGTACGTCGACCTGTGGGTGGTGCCGGACCTCAACCCCGACGGACGCGCGGCGCACACCCGCGGCAACGCGCGCGGCGTCGACCTGAACCGCAACTTCCCGTACCGATGGAAACCGCTGCCCCGCGGTCGCTACTACTCCGGCCGCCGTCCGCTCTCGGAGCCCGAGACGAGGATCGCCACACGCCTCATCGACCGCATCACGCCCGACGTCACGATCTGGTTCCACCAACCGCTCGCGCTCGTCGACACATCCGGCGGGAACGTGAAGATCGAGCGTCGGTACGCACGCCTCGTCGGGCTCCCCCTCGAGGCCGTCGGGCGCGAACCGGGCAGTGCCACCCGGTGGCAGAACCACGAGTACCGCGGAACGACGGCCTTCGTGGTCGAGCTGCCGGGCGGTGGGCTCTCGGCGGCGGGCGGAGGGACGTTCGCGCGGGCGGTCTTCCAGCTCGTCGCCCCCTCGCGATAGCTCAGGTGGCGAGCGCGGGCTCGCCGCGCTGCCACTCCAGGTGGAGCTGGCCGCAGGCGGCCTCGATCTCGCGGCCGCGCGTATCGCGCACGGTCACGTTCACGCCGGCGTCCTCGAGGACGCGGACGAAGCGCCGGATCCGTCCCGGTGTCGAAGGCTGTGACGGTGAGCCGGACGTCGGGTTCAGCGGGATGAGGTTCACGTGCGCGTGCAGCCGCTTCGCGATCGGGGCCAGCAAGCTCGCCTGGCGGTCGGCGTCGTTCACGCCGTGGATCATCGCCCACTCGATCGACGGGCGGCGACCGGTGCGCACGCGCCAGTCGCCCATCGCGCTCTCGAGCACGTCCAGGGGCCAGAGGCGATTCGGCGGAACCAGCTGGTTGCGGAGCTCGTCGTCGGCGGCGTGGAAGCTCACCGCGAGCCCCACCTGCGGGAACGCGTCGGGGAGTCGGCGGATACCGGGCACCATCCCGACGGTCGACACGGTGATGTGCCGCTGCCCCAGGCGCATCCCGGCTGGGTCGGTCAGCCTCGCGAGCGCCCCGTGAAGGTTGCGCTCGTTCGCGAGCGGCTCGCCCATCCCCATGAACACGACGTTGGTGAGCCGACGCGGCGTCGATGACGGAAGCTTGTCGGCCTCGCGCCGCGCCCACACGACCTGCGCGGCGATCTCGCCGGCGGTGAGGTTGTTCTTCAGCCCCATCTGGCCGGTTGCGCAGAACCCGCACCCCATCGCGCACCCCGACTGCGACGAGATACACACCGTCACGCGGTCGCGATACCCCATGAGAACGGACTCGATCACGTGTCGGCCGCCGAGCCGCAACAAGCTCTTACGCGTCGCCCCTCGATCCGCGGTGCGCTCCTCGAGGATCTCGACCTCGATGGGCAACTCCGTTTCGAGCCGATCGCGGAGCCCCGAGGGCAGGTCGGTCATCTCCGCGAACGTCGCCGATCGCTTCCACAGCTGCGCGTACACCTGCCGGGCCCGGTACGCCGGCTCGCCCCACGCCGAAAGCCGGTCGGTGAGCTCAGCGAGCGAGAGGTCGTAGATGCTCATCGGGAACGAGCGTAGCGGGGTTTGTGCTCAGTCCCCGTGGGTATGGGCCGAGCTGGAGACACACCCGAAGGAGGGAGCCATGGCGACCAGGACCGAGGACATGAACGGCCTGCTCGACCGCTATATGGGCGCGCTCCGGTATCACGGGGACCCGGATGAGCCTGAGGAAGATCTCTCGCTCGGCCTCGACATCCGCACCTGTGCGAATTGCGGCGAGCACACGCTGTTCAGGCTGGACCCCGCGGGCACGTGGTTCGAGTGCACCGCCTGCGGTCACTTGGCCTAGCGGGCGGCGAGGGAGGCTCCTCCGCGGAGACGAGGGGTAGGCTGGTCGTCGTCGTGCTGGCTGACCCTTTGTCCGATCTGATTTCCGATCGCCGGACCGTCGTGCTCGACGGCGGGCTCGCGACCGAGCTGGAAGCCCGCGGCGCCGATCTGCGCGATCCGCTCTGGTCGGCAAGGCTCCTCGTCGAGAACCCGAGTCTGATCCACGACGTGCACGCCGGGTACTTCGACGCGGGCGCCGATGTCGCCATATCGAGCAGCTACCAGGCGAGCTTCATCGGCTTCGCCGAGCGGGGCATCCAGCACGACGAAGCCGAGGATCTGATGCGCCTGTCGATCATGCTCGCTCGTGAGGCGCGCGACGCCGCTGGAGCCGACGGTCGTTTGGTCGCTGCATCGGTCGGCCCCTACGGCGCGGTGCTCGGCAACGGCGCCGAGTACACCGGGGACTACGGCCGCACGATCGAGGAGCTGTTGGACTTCCACCTGCCCCGCATGCAGGTGCTCGCCGGAGCCGGGCCCGACGTCCTGGCGATCGAGACGATCCCGTCGATCCTCGAGGCCGAAGCGCTCGTCCGCGCGCTCGCCGAGATCCCCGATGCTCGAGCCTGGATGAGTTTCAGCTGTCGAGACGGTGACCGTATCTGCGACGGGACACCGTTCGAGCAGGCGGTCCGAACCGCGAGCTCCTCGCCACAGGTCGTCGCGGTGGGCGCGAACTGCACCGCACCGCACGACATCACCTCGCTCATCGAGATCGCCTCGACCACCACCGAGCTGCCGATCATCGTCTACCCGAACCGCGGCGCCTTCTGGGACGCCGTTCGACACTCGTGGGTCGACCCGCCGCGGCAGGACCCGCGGCCGACGCTCCGTCCACACGAGTGGGCCGAGCACGGCGCCCGCCTCATCGGCGGCTGCTGCGGGGTGGGGCCCTCCGAGATCCGCGAGATCGCCACCGCGCTCGGCCGGTGAGACAAGCTTCGGCTCTCAGCCGACGAGGATCACACCGTGCATGCCGTACGCGTAGTGCCCGGGCAGGTGGCACCCGAAGATGAGCGATCCCGGCCGCGCGAACGTGACGATCGTCGCGCGGGTGGTTCCCGCCGGGACGGTCATCTCGCCGGGGCGCGGCGGGTGGTAGGCCTCGGTGCCGGATTCGTGAGCGTCCTGCACCGCCTGATCGCCGACGATGAACTCGTGATCGATCGGGTCGGTGTTGCGAACGACGAACCGCACCGTCGTGCCGGGCGGGAACGAGAAGGACGACGGGTCGAAATGCGAATAGTGGATCGTGACGTTGACCGTGCGGAGCACCGGATCGGCAGATCCCGGATCCGCCGATGCGGTCCCGCACGCGGTCGCGCCCACCGCCGCGAGGGCGAGGAGCGCGATCGCGGTCCGGAACCGCGAGACCATCGCTACACCGCCGGCCGCTGGAATCGGCGCCGCTCCAGGTACCCGCCGATCGCGAGCCCCGACAGCAGCACGAGCGCGGCCAGGAGCGCCGTCGCGATGGCCGGCGCGGCAACGTCGAGGGGGGTCGGCTGCGCGGGGACGAGGCCCGCGGCCACCGGCGAGGGGTGGCCCGCGCCCGTCGCATCGATCGCGAGGTCGTACGTGAGCGCTCCCGCGTTCGTGTCCACCTTCAGGTAGGTGAGCCACACGTCGGAGTTCGGGAGCCACCCCATCCCCTTGTCCGAGCGAAGGTCGGTGAGCAGCGACGTGGAGGCGGGCTCGCTCCGCAGGAGCTCCAGCCCCGCGCCGGCCTTCACGGGCGCGTCGGTCGCGTCGATCGGCTCGGGCAGGAGGGCCGGCATGCGGTCGGTGAGCAGGTACACGTCGGCCTCGACGGGCGCCTGCGACGGTGCACCGAGCCCGAGGATCCGCAGTGGCACCCACGGGTTCGTCGTCGGGATGACGACGTGCACCGGCGTACCGTCCCCGATGCCGAGACCCTCGGCCTGCGCTCGCGATGCGTCGAACCGGATCGTCATGAAGATCGGACTGCGTTCGGCGTAGAAGTCCAAGATCTCGGGAGCGTCGGGCGGGAGCAGGAAGCCGTGTTCCCGCGCCCATGTCCCGACGGCCGTGCCGCCGCCCTTCAGCACGACGATGTCGAGCGCGTCGATCTTCGTCTTCAGGATCACCTGCGCTGCAGCGGGAGAGGCCGCGGCGGCATCCTCGGCGAAGAACAACGCCTTCGGTTGGGGCTGCGTCTCCTGCACGAGGCGCTGCAACGTCCAATCGCCGCCTCGGATGACCTTGGAGGGGATGCCGGGCAGCGGGATGATCGATCCGAACTCACCGGTGCCGCCGGCGAACTCGAAGGAGGTGACATAATGCTCGACGCCGTTGTGATAGGCAGCGAGCGTCGTTGTCCGGACGAGGCTCACCGATCCGTTCGGGTTCACCAATCCCCCGCATGCGAGCGCGGGTGTCGCGACGAGCGAGAGTCCGAGCGCGAAGGACGATGCGAGCGTGATCCGTCGGAGCATCGTGATCTCCTTCTGGTCCGTAGATGCGGGCTTCGACGGCCACGAAGCCGGCGAGGTTCCCCGATCACCATAAGGAAGAGGACAGCACCGAGATCTCTCCTGGCACACCGACGAGCTGCGCCACCAATAGGGGTCTTGACTGCTTGCGACCCTCCAGCCGAGGTCCTAGAGTCGGGCCGATAGGGAAGGGGGAGCCATGCTACGCAAGAGCGTGTTGGTGCTCGCCATCTCGGCGGGGTTGGTCTTCGCGAGTACCGGGACCGCGCTGGCCTGGGACTCCATCGCTCAAAAGAGCGGCCACGGGCGTGTCACGATCCGCGCGTGGACGAAGAACTACAACCAGGTCGCCTTCGTGGCAGACCACAAGGGAACCAGGGTCCATGTAGCGATCACCATCGATTGCAGGGACGGATACCACTACGACAACACGTGGAATGACGGCGGGACGACGTTCCGGCTCGTGCGCTACGGGCTCGGCAATCATGGGCGGTGTAACCACACGTTCCAGGTCGTGCCGAACAGCTCGTTCCCGTTGGTCAGTCTCTGGGTCTACGCGCGCGGATAAAGACGGACCATTCCTCGCCGGCTGGAGACGAGAGTGAGGATCTCCAGTTCATGCACGCCCGCGGTCAGGTTCGGCTGTTCCGCTGAGATGTTCCCTTAGACTCCAATCGGGTCGGTGCCTGCGCCCTCGTAGCTCAGTGGATAGAGCACCGGTTTCCTAAACCGGGTGTCGCAGGTTCGATTCCTGCCGAGGGCACTCGACATAACCGCAGGTCACGCGTTGTATCGGGTCGTTGACGTGCCTCGATCGAATTCGTCGGCCTACTCCGGCGCTTTCGGCTCCTCGCCGACCTCGCCGTCGGCTTGCTCGCGGAGGAGGTCGATGT
>JBDTYT010000042.1:0-13416 GCA_040005555.1 Actinomycetota bacterium
TAGGACACCACCCTCTCAAGGTGGAGACACGGGTTCGAATCCCGTTGGGACTACCTGATCCGACCAGCAGCACCGAGTTCCGGTGCACGAGCTTCAACCTGACCAGCAGGAACGGGGATTCCAGCCGACGCCGTTACCACCCCGCGTATGGAGCGACCGCGCTGTCTGGCACCCGTTCGTTCTCGACGTCGTCGATGGCAGCTTCGATGATGGCGAGACCTTCGGCGACTTCATCCGCGCTCAACGTCAACGGGGGGGTCAGTTCAAGAACGTTGGAGTGCATCCCAACGTAGAAGAGGACCGCCCCCAACTCCATCGCGCGGAACACGACCTTCGCGGCCTGTGCAGACGCTGGTGCGCGCGTCGCCTCGTCTGACACGAGATCGACACCGATCGCCAGGCCGCGCCCGCGAACGTCACCGACGAGCGGATGTCGCGACGCGAGGTCTCGGAGGCCGTTGAGTAATGATTCCCCTCGTTCCTGTGCGTTCCGGATCAGGCCCTCTTTTTTGATCGCTCCAAGAACGGGCGAGCCCCGCCGACGCTGAGACCGGATTCCCGGCCGTCGTCTGGATCGCGAAGCCCGTTGCGAAGTCGAGGATCCCCGCGGGAGCAACGACCGCCGACAGAGGGAGCCCGCCTCCGAGGCCTTTGCCGAATGTCACGACGTCCGGGTCGATGTTCTCTGCTTGGAACGCGTGGAGGAGTCCGGTGCGGGCGAGCCCCACCTTCACCTCGTCACACAACAGCAAGATCCCGTGGCGAGAGCATCGTTCCGCGACTGCCCCCAAGAAGTCGGGCGGTGGCACGATCATGCCGCCGTCTGATTGGATCGGCTCCATCAGGACGGCTGCGACCTGTTCCGGAGGACACGTCGTCGTCAGCAGGAAGTCGAAGAGCTCAAGGACCTGTCCGGCTGTGTCCCCCGACAACGGAGGGCGGTATGGGTCGGGGTAGGGAAGTAGCGTCAAGCCGGGCATCGGCGAGCTGTGCAGCTGAGCGGTGTGGCCGGACACAGCCATCGACCCCGACGTGCCACCGTGGTACGCGCCCACGAACGAAATGAATCGGTGCCGGCCGGTCGCGGCTTCGATCGCCCGAACGGCGGTCTCGTTCGCGTCTGATCCAGAATGCCCTAGCCAAACCCTGCGCTCGGCGCCCGCGGGAAACGTCGCGAGGAGGGCCTCTGCCAGCTCAACGGCTGGAGCGTTGACCGAGGACAAGATGCTCGCGGCCGGCATCGAGCGCACCGCCTGGTTCACCGCATCGCAGAGACCGGGATGGCTGTAACCGAGGCTCGCCGCTCCCCAGGACGCCGAGAGGTCGAGGAGTCGACGGCCGTCCTCCGTGAGGAGGTAGCTCCCATCCCCGCCGATAACTGACAGCGGCGCGAACCGCAGCTTTTCTATGCCCGCGATCGAACGCGCATCACGCGTCTGTAGGTCCATCCGTCGCTCCAGTCCTAAGAGGTCGGACGTTTTCTCGGTCCCAACTCTGCGCGATCATCACGAGTCCTGCGAGGCGAGAGCGAGCGCGGCGAATCCGGTTCGGTTCAGGCGAAATGACATGCTACGGCACGGTCGAGCTGGGGCTGACCAGGCTCCAGATCAGGCTCCGTCTGGAGACAGACATCCTGCGTCATCGAACACCGGAAGTTGAAGCGGCAACCCGGCGGGCCGCCCTACCCGTTCTGTGTGCTCGGACCCATGGAGGGGCCGGGAACCGGGATGCCTCCCGTCGGATAAACGACCGGGCGTTGGGCGTCTGCCGGTAGTCCCGGCGTGGCCGGCATATTCGCGATCCCGAACGCCACCAGACCGATCGACATGGTCACCGACAGGGCGAAGACAACGATCCCTCCTATCGAGTGTCGTCCCACGTATCGACGCTGGAGGCGAGAAACCGCCTTGCGTATCGGGCGGAGCCAGTACTCGAGGTGCGAGATCGCTCGTCGCGTCGGGCCGACCGAGTATCGGAGGCGCCAGATCGCCCTTCGGATCGGGCGTCGGGATCGATGCTGCAGGCGCGAGATCGCCCGTGGGATCGGGCCGAACGAGTATCGAACGTGCCAGATCGCCCTTCGGACCGACTCCATCGATCATCCCCTTCGAGCTGCATCGATGTACCCGAGCTTCCCGCGATCACTCGCCCCCGGTCTCACCACCCAGCGGCGGGCACTCCCCCCGGTGGAAGTCAACGACCCTAGGCTGGCGCGTTGGACTCGTCATGCGCCGAGCCACGTAGTTTCCGCTACGCATCCGGACGAGTGGTGTGCTTGGCTAGACTGGGACGTTCGCGAGGATGCTCCCGCGGCTGGCAAATCCGGTGGAAAGTCGGGCCTGCTACTCCCGGCGGAAGGGGCCGCGGGGTCCCTCACGCGACGCTCAAGTGTTAGTCCTCTTTCTTGTCTTTCTGACCGAGGGTGAGGTCGCCGGTGTGGCGCGCGACCGTCTGTCGGGACCCCCAGAGATCCTCGAAATGGGGATCGATCGGGTCGTCCTCGGCCCTCGCCTCGGTGGTGGGACTCCCTTTGGCCGGCTCGGTTGCGGACGACTCCGTCCCCATCGCGTCCGTGGCGACCAGCTCTTCGAACGTTGTGTCCGGCAGGTCAGACTCGTGCGCTCCGGCCTCCGGAGAGGCCGCACGCGGCTCGTCGCCGTCAGAGGGCCCGACGATCGCGGCCTCCAGTTGTAGCGCGAAACCAACCAGCCGGGACTGCATCTCTTGCAGCTGATCCACGAGCGCATCTCGGCGGGCCGACAGACGGGAGAGCACGCGTTCGGCTTCCTCCTTCGCGTTCTGCAGGATCTCATCGGCTTGCTTACGGGCATCGTCGGCACGGGATTGAGCGTCGACGCGGATCCGACCGGCCTCCGTGGTCGCCTTGAGGAGGGTGAGCGCCGCTTCCTCGCGAGCGTCCTGGAGGAGCTTTTCGGCCTGCTCATCCGAGGAGCGCAGCGCCTCCGCGAAGCGAGCGGCCAGACGCTCGTACGGATCGTCGGCCGGGCTTTGCTCGGGGTCCACCTGCGCCGGCGGGGCGGCGTGCAGGCGGGCTTCGCGGAGCTCGAGCTCGAGGGTCGCCACCCGCGTCGCGACCCGCTCGAGGTAGTCGCGCACCTGTTCAGGGTCGTACCCACGACGACGGATCGTGCCGAACTCCATGCCTCGGATGTGGTCCGAGCTGTGCGGCACGTCCAGTTCGGCGGGCGACATGGGAAGCCTCCTCGAAAGGTCGGACGAGTATCATCGCGCAACACCCGCTTCCGATGCACGTCGAGTTTCGAGGGGGAGGGAAGATGATCACCGAACAGTTGATGGTCGGCGGTGAGCGCCGGCCCGCTGCCGAGGACACGACCTTCACCGTGATCGAGCCGGGGACCGGCGCGCCCATGGCCGAGGTGGCCGAGGCCGGTCCGGAGGACGCCCGCCGGGCCGTCGACACGGCGGTCCGGGCTTTCGAGGAAGGGCCGTGGCCGAAGACATCCGCGACGGCTCGCGGGCGTGTGCTGCTCCGAGCCTCGGTCCTGGTGAGGGAGCGCCTGGAGGACCTGGCGCGACTCGAGGCCCGCAACGTGGGCAAGCCGATCGGGGACGCCCGAGACGAGATCGGGATCGTGGCCGACACGCTCGAGTACTGGGGTGGAGCGGCCAACAAGATCTTCGGCGAGACCGTACCGGTCCAAGACCCTGGGCTCGACGTGACCCTCCGCGAACCGGTGGGGGTATGTGCGCTCATCACCCCGTGGAACTTCCCGCTGGTGATCGCGACGTGGAAGATCGCGCCGGCGCTCGCCTGCGGGAACACGATCGTGGTGAAGCCGGCCTCCTACACGCCGCTCACGGTGCTCCACCTGGCCGAGGTCCTGGTCGAGGCGGGCCTGCCCCCGGAGGCGATGTCCGTCCTTCCCGGGCCGGGCTCGGCCGTCGGCAACGCCCTCGTGACCGATCCACGCGTGAACAAGGTGGGGTTCACGGGCTCGACCGAGGTGGGGTCGAAGATCATGGCCCTCGCCGCGCAGAACATCACTCGCGTTTCCCTTGAGCTGGGAGGCAAATCCGCGAACGTGGTGTTCGCCGACGCCGACATGGACACCGCGGTCGTGCGCTCCGTGGGGGCGGTGTTCGCCAACACCGGTCAGGATTGTTGCGCCAGGAGCCGGATCTTCGTCGAGCGCTCCGCGTACGACGACTTCGTCGCGGCGATGGCCAAGCGCACCGACGAACTGAAGGTGGGACCGCCGCTGGACGAGGAGACGGACCTCGGGCCGATGATCTCGGCCGGGCAGCGCGATACATCCCTCGAGTACCTCGAGATCGGCCAGAAGGAGGGGGCGCGGCTGGTGACCGGCGGCGAGATCCCCCAGATCGCCGGCGGCGAGAACGGGTTCTACCTGCGGCCCGCCGTGCTGGCCGACGTTCGCAACGATTCGAGAGTGGCTCAGGAGGAGATCTTCGGCCCGGTCGCATGCGTCATCCCCTTCGATACCGAGGAGGAGGCCATCCGCCTGGCCAACGAGACCGAATACGGCCTGTCCGGCTCCATCTGGACGCGCGACGTGGGACGGGCCATCCGAGTGGCGAAGGCCATCCGCACCGGGGTCATCAGCGTGAACTCCTCGCACAGCGTCCACACCGAGGCGCCCTTCGGCGGCTACAAGCGGAGCGGTTTCGGCCGGGAGATGGGGATGCACGCGGTGAACCTGTACACCGAGGTGAAGAACGTCTACTTCTCGGAGGTGTAGCTAAACCGAGCGCCCGTAGCGCTCGCGTTCCCAGTCGGTGACGGTCTCGCGCCAGGCTTTGAGCTCCCACGCGCGGGACGTCCGGTAGTAGTCACTGAACCCGTCCCCGAGCGCCGTCCGCAGGACCTGGTCCTCGTCGAACGCGCGGAGGGCGGCCTCGAGCGAGCCGGGGAGCTCGGGCAGGTCCTCCAACGCGTAGGCGTCGCCCTCGATCGCCGGCGGTGGCTCCGCCCTGTTCCGCAGGCCGTCCGCCGCGGACGCGGCGCCGGCGGCGAGCGCCAGGTAGGGGTTGGCGTCGGCGCCCGGCCTCCGGCACTCGAGCCGCCACAGCTCGGGCCGGTCCGAGCTGATGGCCCGGACCGCGCAGGAGCGGTTCTCGTACCCCCAGGTGGCGTTGATCGGCGCGAACCATCCCGGGACCAGGCGCTTGTACGAGTTGACGTTGGGGTTCAGCAGCAGCGAGGCGGCGGGCAGGTGATCCAACACACCCGCGATCGCCGAGCCGAGGACCGATGGCAACGGGTCGGTCCGCTCATCGGCGGCGAACGCGTTCGTCTCGCCTTCCCAGCACGACATGTGGACGTGGCCGCTCGATCCCTCCTCGCCGGGCGCGGTCTTCGCCAGGAAGCTCGCACGGAGGCCCATCGTCGCCGCGAGCTCCTTCACAGCGAACTTCACCAGCACGGCGTCGTCGGCGGCGCGGAGGCCGCGCCGAGGTTCCAGGTTCAGCTCCAGCAACCCGGGGCCGGCCTCCGTGTGCACCGCGGACAGCTCGATCCCCAACCCCTCCAGCGCAGGAACGAGCTGCGACACGAACTCCCCGTAGCGCCCGATCTCGGTGAGGCTGTAGCTGATGCCGCTCGACAGGGGCTGACCCTCGGAGTCCCAGAGCCGGATCTCGTACTCGAGCGCGGCCATGACCTCGAAGCCGAGCTCCCCCACCCCGTCGAGCACGCGCCGCAACGTCTCTCGCGACGCGAAGTCGCACGGGGAGCCGTCGGGCCAGCTCGGCGTCGCCAGGCAGACCCGCCACCCCGGACGCCAGCTCAGGTCGTGGAGCGTCTCCGGGTCCGGGAGCACGTGCAGGTCCGCGGCTCCGGTCCGGATGCCGAACCGGGCGAAGTCCGTGATCGGCGTGTCCACCGGGTCCAGGCCCAAGATGAGGTCCGTCATCACCGTTCCCTGGCGCAGGGCCGACGCGAAGGCGGCCGGGCGCAGAGCCTTGCCACGGATCGACCCGTTGACGTCGGGGATCCCGAGGAGCACGAACCCGTCGTCGCCCTCTGGGCTCACGATCCCGCCACGGCGCTCGTCAACGAGCCTTTGATCGTGCGCTCCACGTCCTCGATCGTGGTGGCGAACCGCTCGACCATTTCGGCGAGCTCGGCGTCGGTGCTCGTGTAGGCCGGGGCGAGCAGCACCTGGTCCCCCGCGTACCCGTCCGCTTGGGGGTGCGTCGAGGTGACGAGCAGCCCGTGCTCGAACGCCGCGTCGTCGACGAGCGATGCGGCGTCCAGCTCATCGGGCAGGAAGGACGTCCCGTCGCGCGGGTCGACGAGCTCGATGCCGAGCAAGAATCCGCGGCCGCGGACCTCACGGACGATGTCGGAACCGGACACGGCGGCGTCGAGATCCTTGAGGAGCTCCGGCCCGCGCTCGCGGACGTGCTCCACGAGCCCACGCTCCTGGATCAGATCGAGGACGGCCAGACCGACGGCCGAGGACAGCGGCGTGCCGTCCCAGGTGTGACCGAGGTCGAACTCCCGCGATCCCCGGTCGATGGCGTCGTAGACGTGTTGCCCGCACAGAACGGCGCCGAGCGGCGCGTGGCCGGCGCCGAGCCCCTTCCCGACGGCCACGATGTCCGGCTCGATGGGGAGCTGATGGGCGGCCAGCCACGTTCCGGTCCGGCCGATGCCCGTGACGACCTCGTCGAAGCAGATCAGGAACCCGTGCTCATCGCGACGCTCGGCCAGGCCGAGCCAGAAGCGCTCCGGAGGTGCGTAGCCCGGGAGCGCGGCCGCGCTGACGGGCTCGCAGAAGAACGCCGCGATCGTGTCCGCACCGGCGTCCTCGATGAGCCGATCGAGCTCCCGGAGCGCGGCCTCTCCGCTCGGGTCGAAGCGCCACGTGCTCGGCGGGATGTGCAGATGATCGGCGAGGTACGGGGTGTACGGCTCCTGCAGCGCGCGACGGCCGGTGAGCGCCAGGGTGCCCATCGTCGAGCCGTGATACGCCTGCGCCTGCGAGATGACGCGCCAGCGCTCGGTCTGGCCCCGGTCCACGTGGTAGATCCGCGCGAGCTGCAGCGCCGTCTCGTTCGCCTCGGACCCGCCCGAGACGAACCGCACGCGCGCCATCTCGGGCGCAACGACCTCGAGCATGCGATCGGCCAGCTGCTCCTGCGGCTCGCTGGTGAAGTGATGGTTGTAGAAGTAGGCGATGCGCTCGGCCTGTTCGGTGGCCGCCGCGACGAGCTCCGGCACGGCGTGGCCGAGACACGTCACCATCGCGCCGCCGGAGCACGCGTCCAGGATCGCCCTGCCGTCGGTCGTCGTGAGCCAGACGCCTTCGCCGCGCTCGACGTTCGGGTACTCCAGGTCGAGGAAGCGTGGGAACACGCTCGTCTCGTCCGAGCGGATCCGGCCCTTCACGTCGCGGCCCGCGACCCCAGCCGGGCGACCCTGTCGAGATAGCCGTCGAGCAGCTGCCACGACGTTGCCTTGCTCTGTTGCGCGCGGCGGTTCGTCTCCTCGAGCAGCGCGTCCGGGTCGACCCCTTCGGCGTCAAGCTCGTGGCGATAGGTGCGGACCCAGTCGTCCATGATCTCGGGCGTGACCTCGGGATGGAATTGCAGGCCGAGGTTGCGACCCGTCACGAAGGCCTGCGTGCCCAAGTCGGTCTCGGCGATCACGGTTGAATCGGGCGGCGCGGTGATCACGTCGAAGTGCCATTGGAACCACGGGCCCTCGGGAACCAGGTCGGGGTCGCGTGTTCGCACGGGGAGCCAGCCGATCTCGGATCCGTCGCCGCGGTGCACCTCGCCCCCCGTCACCCTGGCCAGCATCTGGCCGCCGAAGCACAGGCCGAGGATCGGGACGTCCGCGTCGAGCGCCCGTCGCATCAGTGCCCCCTCGCGCTTCACGAATCCGTGGGAGTCGTCGTAGGCCGCGAACTCCGAGCCGAGCGAGACGATCAGGTCGTACCGACTCGGATCGACCTGGACGTCCTCGAGGTCGATACGGAGCACCTCCATCTCCGCGCCGTGTCCCTTCAGCCACTCGATCACGTGACCCGGGGGGGTGGGCTCCTCGTGCTGCAGGACCAAGGCTCGGAGCGCACCGGGCTCGCCGGCCCCCCGCGCCGTCACCGCTCGGCTCCCGAGGGCGCCGCAAGGGCGGCCAGCTCGCGGTCCACGCTGTCGGCGACGTGCCGCACCGTGTCGACGAAACGGGACATCATCTCGGCCAGCTCGTCATCCGTCGCGGTGAAGGCGGGCGCGAAGAGCGTCTGGTCCCCGGCGTACCCATCGCGCGTGGGCTGTGTCGACAGGACGATCAGCTCGCGCTCGAAGGCGGCCTCGTCGATCTTCGCCCCCACGCGGAGCTCGTAGGGCAGGAACGAATCGCCGTCACGAGGGTCGACGAAGGACACGCCCAGCAGGTATCCGTGCCCGCGCACCTCGCGAACCATCGGGATGTCCTGGAGAGCGGACGTGAGCTCCTCGAGCAGCTTCGTCCCGCGGTCGTGCACGCGGTCGACCAAGCCCTCCGAGCGCATGGCCTCCAGCACTGCGAGACCGACACCGCACGCGAGGGGCGCGCCGTCCCACGTGTGGCCGAGAGTGAAGCGCCTCGAGCCGCGCGCGACGGCTTCGTAGACATGGTCGCGCACCAAGACAGCCCCGATGGCAACGTACCCCGCGCCCAGACCCTTCGCCGTGGCGATGATGTCGGGCGCGCAGTCGGTGCCGGCTCCGGCGAACCAGCGCCCGGTTCGGCCGACGCCGGTGACCACCTCGTCGAACAGGACGAGGAAGCCGTGCCGGTCACGCCGCTCGGCGAGGCCCTTCCAGAAGCGCGGTGGCGGGGTGTATCCGGGCAGGGCCGCGGCGCTGATCGGCTCGCAGAAGAACGCCGATACCGTTCCCGGGCCGGCCTCCTCGAGCGCTTGGTCGAGGGCCGCGAGTGCCGCATCACCGCTGGGGTCGAACCGCCACGTGCTCGGCGGGA
This sequence comes from Actinomycetota bacterium, assembly GCA_040005555.1. Lineage (GTDB taxonomy): Bacteria > Actinomycetota > UBA4738 > UBA4738 > HRBIN12 > JBDTYT01. The sequence continues at coordinate 8,975 of JBDTYT010000042.1, forward strand.
TGTGAAGGTGATGGGGGAAGTACGGGCCGAACGGTCCCTGCAGACCCGGACGGCCGGTCAATGCCAACGTCTCCATCGTGGGACCGTGGTACGCCTGCGCGGGTGAGATCACCTGCCACCGATCCGGCTCGCCGCGCTCCACGTGGTAGCTGCGCGCCATCTGCACGGCCATCTCGTTCGCGTCCGACCCGCTCGTGACGAAGCGAACGCGCGTGAAGCCCTCGGGCGCGACCTCGACGAGCTCCTTCGCGAGTTGCTCCTGTGCGGGATTCGTGAGCCGTTCGTTGTGGACGAACGCGAGTCGCTCGGCCTGGGCCTTCGCGGCGGCGATGATGTCTCGCCGGCCGTGCCCGAGGGTCGCGGCCATCGAGCCGCCGCTCATCGCGTCGAGGTACCGGCGCCCCTCGGCGTCCTCCACCCAGACACCGTCGCCGCGGACGATGAGCGGATAGCGACGATCGAGCTCGAGCGGGAGCACGCGGGTCGAGCCACTGTCGATCACCGACCGGGCCACCGTGGCCCTCCCTTCCGATCTCGGCGCGAGACCATCTTCGCGCAGGAGGCGGGTCGCAGCCAACCGGAGATTACCTCCAGTTCCGCGTCTCTACGAACGGCCGCAAAGCGACGATGCGTCCATCCTGCGGGTTCGCTATCCTGCTGCCCCTTCTCGCTTCCGAGGGGGGAGGCAGCCCGGCGAGGACCCTGTGAGGGTTTCGGAGGTGTGTCGTGGACGGTGTGGACAAGATCCTCGACGGATGGCAGAAGGACGGCATCGAGTGGGTCCGGTTCGAGCTGCCGGACATGCACGGCACCTCGCGATCCAAGACGATCCCGATCCGACACGCGTCCGGATACGCGGCGCGGGGCCTCAACATGTACGGCGGGACGAGCGTCCTCGACAGCAACTCGGACGTCGTCGGGGGCACGCTCTACCACGAGGAGCGCAAGTACTCCGATCAGCTGCTGTTCCCGGACCCGGAAACGGCCGCGGTGGTTCCGTGGGCCGACCGCACCGCCCGGTTCATCTGCGACGCGAGGTGGCCCGAGGGCACGACCCTCGATGCCACGCCTCGGCAGGTATATCGGAGGGTGCTCGACCGGTGCCGGGCGATGGGCTACGAGCCGGTCATCGGCTTCGAGTACGAGTTCTATCTGCTGGATCCGCAGACGCGGGAACCGCTGTTCAGCGGCTATCACATCTTCAACACGCTTCGGAACTCCTACGTACCCACGATCGGTCACATCCTCGAGCTGATGCCGCAGATGGGGGTCAACATCATCACCTCGAACTGCGAGTACGCGGGATCGCAATGGGAGATCAACTTCGCGCCCGGCCAAGGACTCGCCGGGCCTGACCTCGCGTTCACCTTCAAGAACGGCGTGAAGGAGATCGCTCGGAACGACGGCTACCTCGCGACGTTCATGAGCAAGCCGATCGCGGACTCCGCCGGCAGCGGTTGCCACACGCATATCTCGCTCGTCGATGCCAAGAGCGGAGACAACGCGTTCGGGGACGCCGCCGACGCGCAGGGCATCAACGACGTCTGCCGGTCCTTCATCGCCGGTCAGCTGCGCTACGCGAAGGCCGTCGACGCGCTCATCGCGCCGACGGTGAACTGTCATCGCCGTCGCAGGAGGCACACCTTTAGTCCAACCAACATCTCCTGGGGTCTCGAGGACCGGTCGGCGCTCGTGCGCGTGAAGGCGGGGACCCCGGAGTCGACCCACACAGAGAACCGCGGCCCGTCGGCGCTCTCGAACCCCTACCTCGTCGGCGCGGCGCTCCTATCCGCCGGCCTCGCGGGGATCGAGCAGGGCCTCACGCCTTCCCCGCCGTCGAAGGACGTTCCGGCCGAGGAGGACCCCTCGCTCGAGCCGCTCCCCTCGTCGTTGCCGGAAGCGCTCGGTGAGCTGGCGGGCGAGCCGGCGACGAAAGAGTTCTTCGGTGAGGAGTTCCTGAAGGTCTACACGACGATGCGGGCTCACGAGCTCTCGCGGTACGCCGACTGGGTCACGGACTGGGAGCGCCAGGAGTACATCGAGCTGTTCTGAAGCGACGCGCTGTTACGGCAGCGGGTAGATCCTCGATGCGTTGCCCCGGGCGATGCCCTCGGCGATCCGCCCGGCCGTGACCGTGTCGCAGTGGTCGGCGTCGACCCACCGTCCGAGGACCTCGACGAGCGCACGTCGGAAGAGCATGGCTCCGAGGTGGTATTGCTCGGGCAGGCCGAACGCGTCGGACGAGTACAGGAGCTTCGAGAACGGCGCGACCTCCATCGCCTCCGCGAGCAGGCCCGCCGAGCTCGGCCCGTGGTAATGCAGCGCCGACCCCACGTCGAAGTACACGTTCCCGAACACCGAGGCGAGGTACGCGGCATCGCGATGGAACGGGTAGCAGTGCAGGAACACCACGTTCACCTCGAGCCGGTCGAACGCGCGGATCAACCCCGTGAGGAGCGTCGGGTTCGAACGGTGCAGTTCCAGGTCCGCGTCTCCCCACCCGCTGTGGAACTGGATCGGGAAGCCCCGTTCGCGCGCGAGCCGCGCGCCCGACCAGATGCCGAAGCGGAGCAACACGGGATCCGCGATCCGGGCCCGTCCCGATGCGGCCGCTTCCAGGAACGGCCCGGCGGCCCGCGCGACCTCGGCGTCACCGGGCGCCTCCGCGTCGAACGCGAACCCACCTCGGTACGCGACGATCGTCTTGAGCCCGACCGCGTGCTTCGTAGCCTCCTCGAGGGCATCTCGGAACGCGGCCGGGTATCCGGCAGCATCGACGCCCGATGCTGCGACGGCTTCCGCGACACTCTCCAGGCGCACGATCTCGTGGACGGGGACGGCGGCCAGGTCACCCATCGACGCCAGGTCGTGGAGCTCGGAGGAGCGGTAGCCGGTGTCGAGGAGCAGGGCGCCCAGCCCGGCCTCTGACAGGAGCGAGCGGGCCACCTTCTCCGCTCCGAGCTCTGCCCGGCGGGCGATGTAATCCTCGGGCGAAGCGAACGGCTCGAGACCCAGCACCGGTGCACACCAGCGCCGGACGCTCAGGCCGAGCGGGGAGTCGAATCGGCTCGTCCCCGCGGGTGGTGGGTCGTAGCTCTCGCTGATGAGGCGCTCGAACCCGGCGAGATCGAGGTCCGCCTTCACCACACCGTGACAGTGGTGGTCGATCAGCCGGAGAACTTCCACCTCATCCGCGAGCACCGCGTATCCGCCTCCCTCGAGCCCGAACGCCGCCGAGCATAATCCTTGTCCGTCGGACGCCCACGCCGCGGGCATCGCATGATCCGGCCCGTGGATGGCATGATGGCCTCCGGTCGGGGGCAGCAGGCGGATCCGGCGCGAGGAGGTGCACAGGTGGAGGAACAGACCACGGAAGCTCGAGACTCGATCGCCCGGCGCGCGAAGAAGGCGAGGAAGCTGACCGAGTCGCTCTCGGCTCAGGGGATCCGTGCCGTCGCGCTCAGCCAGGTCGAGAACTCCGGCGTCACGCGGGTGAAGACCGTCCCCGTGCCCGTCTTGGAGCGGGCGGTGAAGTACGGGATCGGCATGTCGCCGGTCTTCGAGGTCTTCATGGTGAACGACTCCATCACCTCCAGCGACGAGGTGAGCGGTCCGGTCGGCGACCTGCGGCTCATGCCCGATCCGTGGGCGTTGAAGGTGCTCGCCGCGCAGCCCGGGTGGGCCTGGGCTCCCGTCGACAAACACACACAGGAGGGCGAGGTCTACGCGGGCTGCCAGCGCTCGTTCGCCAAGCGCCAAGCCGCTCGGGCGGCCGATGCGGGGATCGAGCTGCGGATGGCGTTCGAGCTGGAATGGTTCCAAGCCGCCACCGACTCCGACATCGAGCACCCGATCCATACGGGTCCGGCGTACGGGCTGCCCGTCCTGGCGACGATCTCGGACTACGCCCGAGACCTGATCGCCGCGCTCGAGGACGAGGGCGTGGCGGTCGATCAGTTCCATCCCGAGTACGCGATGGGCCAGTTGGAGGTCTCCGTGGCGCCATCCGATCCCGTCGCCGCGGCCGACACGAGCGTGCTCGTCCGCCAGACGATCCGAGCGCTCGCGGCGACGCACGGGATGCGGGCCTCCTTCTCCCCGGCGGTCATCGCGGGCCACGTGGGCAACGGCGGACACGTGCACTTCAGCCTGTGGCGCGACGGGACGAACCTGTTCGCCGGCGGCACCGGTCCGTACGGGATGACCGAGACCGGCGAGGCGTTCGTCGCAGGCGTGCTCGCGGAGTTGCCCGCGCTCGTGGCCATCGGCTCCCCGAGCGTTCCGAGCTACCTCCGGCTGATCCCCTCGCACTGGGCCGGAGCGTTCGCGTGCTGGGGGCGTGAGAATCGGGAGGCGGCGATCCGATTCGTGACCGGGATGGTTGGGGCGCGCGAGACCGCCGCCAACACCGAGGTGAAGTGCTTCGACCTGAGCGCGAACCC
>JBDTYT010000043.1:0-13368 GCA_040005555.1 Actinomycetota bacterium
GAACTGCAGGATCGGGAAGTGGTCCTGCGCGCCCTGTCGAATCGGATGGCCGAGGAGCGGCAGGACGAGCGCCTCCAGATCGCGGCTTTCCTGCACGACGACCTGGCTCAACACCTGTTCCGTCTCTCGATCCAGGTAGATGTCGCCCGGCGGCATCTCGCTTCGGGGAAACTTGACGAGACCGAGCTCACGCTCGAGGAGATTAGAGAGACGAAGAACAGGACGTCCGACCGCATCCGAGCGCTGATCCGAGATCTGCATCGGTCACCGCTGGGACGGGCGGGATTGGCGGAAGCGCTCCACAGCTTCATCGCAGAGACCGGACGCGAATCGAACGTGAAGTTCCACACGGACATCGACGAGGTCGAGCTCCCAGCCCCGATCGCGCTGCTGCTGTACCACATCGCTCGCGAGGGGGTCATGAACGGCCTGAAGCACGCGAACGCCACGAACATGTGGCTGAACGTGCGGCTCGACGGCGATCTGGTCGAGTTGGTCCTTCGGGACGATGGTGCCGGGTTCGACTCCGATCTGCCCGGACCCGAGGGGCACTACGGCTTGACCATGATGCGGGAGCGGGCGCTCGTGGGTGGTGGCACGTACGAGCTCAAGAGCGCTGTGGGCGAGGGGACCTCGATCACCGTTCGGTTCCCCACATCGTGGTTGCAAGAGGAAGCGCAGGGAACTCCGGCTACCTCGTCGACGCCCGCCGCTTCCGGTGGGCCCCCCGCTTCGACCTCGGCCCCGCTCGACTCGTCTGAGGAATCCGTCCTCGCATGACCGCCACGATCAGCCACACGACCCCGGCGTAGACGAACACGTCACCCAGGCTCACCACCTGCTTGATCGGTCCTCCCACCGGGATCACGTCCGCCAGCGGTGTGAGGACGTCGTCGTCCGTGAGCAGATGGTGCTTCGCCGCTCCCTCATCGATCAGCACCTGGAGCACGTCGCCTTGACCGGATGACTCCAGCGCACCGCGGCTCACCGGCATCCCGCCGTTCGACGCGATCACCAACAGGTTCAGCGCGAGGCCGGCGAAGACCAGCGGCACGCCTGCGAGGCGGATGTTCAGCGCCGCGAATACGAGCAGCAATACGTATGAGCAGCTCAGCACGGCGGTCCTGACAACGAGGTCCGTCCCGGTTGCACCGTCGGGCAGTGGGACGAACTGGAGCGCGAGCCCCGCGACGGCGAGCCATGACCAGCGCAGGTGGAGTTGCTCGAACCGGCGGACGCGACCGCCGAACACATAACCGAGGAGGAAGGCGAGGAGGATGACGGCGGCGAAAAGGATCATCTCGGCGCGCAGAGGCTAGCATCCGGCCATGGCGCGGATGGTGCCCTTCCCCATGCTGCCGACCGACAGCAGCGCCGAACGTCGTTTGTACGAAGGCTTCCTCGAGCAGCTCGACGACGCCTACGTCGTCTATCACAGCGTCGACTGGGTCCTGGCCGACGCGAGGGGCAAGAAGGTGGAAGGGGAAGCCGACTTCGTGATCGCGCATCCCGTCGACGGAGTGCTGGCGCTCGAGGTGAAGGGCGCGCGGCTTTCGTACGATCCCGCGACCCGCCGGTGGAGTCAATCCGGCAGGAGCGGCACCCACGATCTGGGCGAGGATCCATTCCACCAGGCCAAGGATGAGATGCACTCGCTCGTCGAGATCCTCTCGGCTCAGCCGTGGTGGGAGCGGTGGATGCCGTCGTACGGATACGGCGTCGCGATGCCGGATGGCACGTACGACGCTCCCGCGCACCCGGGCGCGCCGGCCGAGATCGTGATCGACCGCGGCGACCTGCACCGGCTGACCGAGCGTGTGCCCGAGGTCATGCGCTACTGGCGCCGCTCGGGGCGGACCTTCGGTGCCGAGGGCATGGACGCGCTCGCGATGGCGCTCGGCTACCGAGTCGAGGTTCGCACGCCGCTCAAGCTGGCGTTCTCCGACGAGGACAAGAAGATCGTCGAGCTTACCGACGACCAAGCGTGGATCCTGGCGTTCATCACGCATCGACACCGCGCCGCTGTGACCGGCCCGGCCGGCAGCGGCAAGACGATGCTCGCGATCTCGATCGCGAAGCGCCTGGAGACGGCGGGCCAGCGAGCGCTGCTCACCTGTTTCAACGAGGGACTCGCCGAGCATCTGCGCGCGTCGACGACCGAGCTCCCAGCCCTCGACGTTCGGCATTTTCACCAGCTGTGCGTTGACCTGGCGACCGAAGCCGGGCTCACGCTGCCCGAGGTTTCGGAGGACACCGAGCACGAGTACTTCGAGCGGGTCCTGCCCGAGCTGCTCTCGGAGGCGGCCGCGAAGCTCGGTCCTCGGTACGACGCGATCGTCGTGGACGAGGCGCAGGATTTCCGCGAGTGGTGGTGGCCCGCGCTGCTCGCGCTCCACGTGGATCCGGACGAAGGCATGCTGTACCTGTTCGCCGACGACAACCAGAACATGTACGGCGGCGTGCTGCCGGTGGACGACGAAGCGCAGCTCCCGCCGCTGCGGGCGAACCTGCGCAACACGAAGGCGATCGGAGAGTTCGTTTCGATCTTCTACGACGGACGGACACGACCGCTCGCGAAGGGGCCCGAGGGGCGCCCGCCGCAGATCCTCGGCTACCGCGACGAGGAGGACTTGGCCCATCTGCTCGGCGTCGTCCTGACGAACCTGGTCGAGGAGGAGCACGTGCCCCTCGAGGACATCGTGGTGCTCACCCCTTCGGGACCGTCGAAGAGCTCGCTGCGGCGCCGCGGCGTCGTCAAGGGCTTCACGCTCTCGGATACCGTCGAGCCGGGCACGGTGCTCATCGCGAGCGTCCACGCGTTCAAGGGCCTCGAGCGCCCGGTGGTGATCCTCGCGGAGCTCGGCGAAAAGCACCAGGAGGATCTGGCGCGGTATCTGTACGTGGGCGGTTCCCGGGCGCGGAACGAGCTCATCGTGCTCGCCCGCGAGGATGTCGCGAAGGAACTTCGCGACCTTGCGCGCGCCCCCGGTCCGTGACGCATACTGGGCCGCCGTGAGCGTTCGGCATCTGTCTGCCACCGTCCTGCCCGAGGGCGACGACGTGCGCGACCTGTGGGTCGTCGACGACAGGCTGACGTTCGAGTCTCAGCCCGACGCCGAGGAGCTCGCTCCGGCCGGTGGGTTCGTGTTGCCGGGCCTCGTCGATTGTCACTCGCACCCGAGCATGGACTTCTCGGGCCGGAACCTGCCCTTCGGCGACACCGAGCTCGTAGCGGCGAACCTGCGCGACCACCTGCGGGCCGGCGAGCTCCTCATCCGAGAGATCGGCTCGGCGGTGCACTCCTGGTCGGTGCCCGAGGGGACCGAGATGCCGAGGATCCAACGCTCGGGCCGTTTCCTGGCGCCAAGGGACCGTTACTTCCCGATTCTCGACGGATACACAGAACCCAACGAGGCCGTCACCGTCGCGATCGCGCAGGTCGAGTCGGGCGTTCGATGGGTCAAGCTCATCGCCGATTGGCCGGGGCAGGGCGGCTTCACGCTGAACTACCCGCCCGAGGTGCTCGCCGCCGTGGTGGCGGCCGTTCATGAGCGCAACGCGCGGGTGAGCGTGCACGCGCCCTCGGCGATCGGTGCACGCGCGGCAGTCGAGGCCGGCGTCGACTCGGTCGAGCACGGCAACATGACGTCCGCCGACGTGCTCGCCACGATGGCCGAACGAGGGACGGCCCTCATCCCGACGGTCGCGTTCATCGAAGGCTTCGCGGTGCAGGCGGCGGGCACGCCGATGGGTGATGCAATGGCCGAGGCACTTGCGAACACGCGGTCCCTGCTCGTCACGGCCGCGCGCCTCGGCGTCCCCGTGCTGGCCGGGACCGACGCGCTGCCGTTCGGCTCGGTCCCGCTCGAGATCGACGCGCTCGTGCGCCACGGGCTCCAGCCCGCGACCGCACTCGCGGCCGCGACCACGGCCGCCCGAGCGTTCCTCGGCGAGCCGGGTCTCGACGAGGGGGCACCCGCGGACCTGCTCGTGTACCGACACGACCCCCGCGAGGATCCGGCGCTCCTCCGGTCGCCCGAGATCGTGATGTTCGGCGGCCGCCGGGTGAGGTAGAGGGACAAAACTATGCCGTCGGCGAACCGACTCGCACGATCAATAGAGAACCTCCCGTCCGTAGGTCTTGCGTTAGTCGGGTTGATCTCGAGAGGAGGCGCGTCATAAAGCAGGGCTGGCGAACCACGCGCGGTCGTGTGCCGGCCATCGTCGTGTTGGTGCTCAGCAGCGTTGCATGCAGCAGCGGCTCGCCCGTCCTCGGCAGTGCGTTCCAGAGCAGAGTCGTAGCAGTGTGCGAGTCGGCCCTCGCGCAGAAGAAAGCTCTAGGGCCGTTCCCGTTCCCGGACTTCAACCCTACGGCGCCCGACCTGTCGAAGCTCCCGGACATCGCTCGGTCCGAAGCGAAGACGGTGGAGATCTTCCAGACGTGGATGGCCCGGATGCAGGCCTTGGGTCAACCACCCACGGGCCAGGCTGAGTGGGCCGACGTCCTGAGAGCGCTCGGGAGCCATGTTCGGATCATCGTCGAGCAGCAGGCGGCCGCGGCGCGCAGCGACGGCCAGACCTTCACCAAGGACTACTACGAGGGCAACAAGGCTCAGGAGGATATGGTGCGGGCGTCCGATGCGGCCGGCGTACCGATCTGCGCGACCGCTGCGGGCGCCTAAGACCCAAGCGATCGAGACGGGGCGGGCTAGGGTCTTTCCGTTCTCTCGACGTAGCATCGTGTGATGGAGTCGACGCGTGATCTCGGTTTCTTCGGACCCGGCAGCGTGTCCTGGCAGGTCCATCGCGAAGTGACCGTGCTGTTCGGTGGCGCTCGTGCCGTGCTGATGCAAGCGGCTCACCCGCTGGTGATCGCGGGCGCACGCGAGTCGGGTTTCTACGAGCGCAATCCGTGGAAGCGGCTGCAGCGCACGCTGATCCTCACGTACACGATCACGTTCGGCACGAAGGCGGAGGCGCTTGCCGCGGCCGAACGCATCAACGACGTGCACACGCGGATCAAGGGTGTCGACCCCGAGACCGGCCTGCCGTATGACGCGCTCGATCCCGAGCTGCTGCTGTGGGTGCACGCCTGCCTTGTCGACAGCGCCCTTCTGTTCGAGGAGCTCACGGTCGGTAAGCTCGACGCCGCCGGGCGCCAGCGGTTCCACGAGGAGCAGATGCTCGCGGCCGAGATGGTGAAGGTCCCTCGCGAGATCATCCCGCCGACGGTCGCCGACCTCCGCGCGTACGTCCGTGGCATGGCCGCCGGGAACGAGCTGCGGGTCACCGACTCAGCCCGCAAGGTGGCGGAGCTGTTCATGGACCCGCCCAAGGAAGCGGAGTGGAGGCCGATCCTGCGCGGTGTGTCGAGGCTCGCGTTCGCCACGCTGCCACCACCGCTGCGCGATGCCTACGGGTTCCGGGTCGGACCGGCCAAAGAGCTCGCGATGCGCGCGACGTTCGTGGCAACGAGGTTCGCTCGGCCGCTGCTCCCGCCGAAGTATCGATACATCGCGCCGTACGCAGCGTGGCGGATGCGTCAGCGTGGCAAGGAACCGCCGCCGGATCTTGAGGAGGCCCACCGCCGCGCCGGCATCCGCCTCGATCGCGCGAAGAGCATCTCGGGCCCCGGATAGACTCGGGCATCGTGGGAGGCCTCGCGTTCGACGGCCTGTTGCTCGACATCGACGGCGTGCTCGCGGTGTCGTGGGAAGCGCTGCCGGGAGCGGTCGAGACGCTCGCCTGGCTCCGAGCGGAGAACGTTCCGTTCCGGCTCATCACGAACACCACCACACACACGCGAGCCGACCTGGCCTCGACGCTTCGTGACGCCGGGTTCGAGGTCGATGCCTCTGAGATCGTGACCGCCGTCGTCGCCACCGCGACCTACCTGCGCGAATATCATCCGGGCGCCCGCGTGTTCCTGCTCACCGACGGCGACGCGCGCGCCGACCTCGAAGGTGTGGAGCTCGTCGAGGATCGGGCGGATGTTGTGGTCCTCGGCGGAGCGAGCGACGACTTCTCGTACAGGACCTTGAACCACGTGTTCCAGATGTTGATGGACGGCGCCGAGCTCGTCGGCATGCACCGAAACCTGTACTGGAAGACCGCCGAGGGGTGGGAGCTCGACGGCGGCGCGTACATCGCGGGGCTCGAAGCGGCGACGGGGCGAGCGGCCGTGATCTGCGGGAAACCCTCGACGGCGTACTTCGCGTCGGCGCTCGCGATGCTCGGGGTGCCCGCCCAGCGGACCGCCATGGTCGGGGACGACCTGGAGAACGACGTGCTCGGCGCGCAGGCCGCCGGGCTCACCGGGGTGCTCGTCCGCACCGGCAAGTTCCGGCCCGAGGATCTCGAGCGCGCCGACGGATCACCGGACGTGCAGCTCGACTCGATCGCCGAACTCCCGGGTCTGCTCCGCCCGTCGTAGGCTCGCGGCGTGGAGACCGACCGCTCGCGGTTCGCGAAGCGTCTGTTCTCGGGCATCGCGCCCGAGTACGACCGCATGGGGTCGCTCCTCTCGTTCGGCCAAGATCCCCGGTGGCGCCGGTTCCTGGTCTCGAAGGTCAACGCGATCCCGGGGTCCTGGGCGCTCGACGTAGCGACGGGGACGGGGCTCGTGGCGCGCGAGCTGGCGAGCAAGAACGTGCGCGTGGCGGCCCTCGACCAGAGCGAGCCCATGCTGCGCAAGGGCGTCGAGGCGATCCGAGACGTGGGGCTCGAGGATCGGATCCGGTTCCTGCTGGGACAGGCGGAGCGGCTGCCGTTCGCCGACGAGTCCTTCGATGCGGTGACGTTCACGTACCTGCTTCGGTACGTCGACGATCCCGCCGCCACCGTGGCGGAGCTCGCTCGGGTCCTGAGGCCCGGCGGCGTCATGGCCGAGCTCGAGTTCCACGTGCCGCAGGATTCGTGGGCGCGTGCGGGGTGGAAGGCGTACACGCGAACGCTCATGCCGGCCGCCGGCACGCTGGTGTCGAGTGCGTGGTACCGCACGGGGCGGTTCCTCGGTCCGAACATCGAGGCGTTCTATGGCCAGTACCCGCTCCCCGCGCAGGTGCGGATGTGGCAGGAGGCAGAGATGCGTCGCGTTCGCACGAAGGTGATGACGATGGGTGTCGCCATCGTCACGTGGGGCGTGAAGCGGAGCCCGCTGACCGATGACTGAGACCGATCGCCCCGCGTTCTACGCGCTCGAGTCCGGCGGGTGGAGGGACTACTGGTCGCTGCTGCATCCGCCGTACACAGTCTGGCATCTCTCGTATGTGGTGATCGGCGCGTCGCTTGCGCCCGAGGTGAACGTTCGGTGGTTGCTCGAGACCCTCGGCGCGTTCCTGCTGGCGATGGGCCTCGCCGCCCACGCGCTCGATGAGCTCAACGGCCGTCCGCTGCGGACCCAGATCTCCGACGGTGTCTTGAAGGCGATCGCGGTGGTGGGGATCGCCGGGGCGATCGGGCTCGGCATCGATGGGACGATCGAGGCGTCCGCGTGGCTGTGGGTATTCATCGTCGCCGGTGGGTTCATCGTGGTCGCGTACAACCTCGAGCTGTTCGGCGGGGCATTCCACTCGGATCTGTGGTTCGCGCTCGCGTGGGGCGCGTTCCCGGCGCTGACGGCGTTCTTCGCGCAGACAGGCAGGATCACCATCCCGGCTGTCGGCGCTGCGGCCGCATGCGCGATGCTCTCGGCCGCGCAGCGTGTGTTGTCGACACCGGTCCGCCGGCTCCGGCGCTCGGTCCGCGAGGTGCACGGCGAGCTCGAGCTGGCCGACGGGACGATGGAGCCCTTGGATGCGGCTTCCCTCCGGTCGGCGCCCGAGCGCGCGCTCCGATGGCTGTCGGCTGCGGTTCCGTTGCTCGCCGCAGCGCTGCTCGCGGCTCGGCTCATGTGAGGAAGGGGGCAGGAACATGGAAGCGTATCCGGGGGTATTCGTCGCGAACGCATCGGCCGACGAGTGGCAGCCCGACCCCGACGTGTCCGGAAGCCAGATGCACGAGCTCGTGCACGCCGACGGCGTGTGGGCGGGGCTCTCCCGCTTCACGAGCGTGGATGGCCCGGTGACGTGGACCCCTGAGAAGCGAGAGGTCGCGATCATCCTCGAGGGGTCCGTGCGCATCGAGCTGGGGGACGGCGACCCGCTCGAGCTCGGCGTGGGCGATCTGTTCTCGCTGCCGCCCGGCCTTGAGACCACGTGGCACATCACAACCCCGTTCAAGGAGATGTGGGTGCTGGCGTCCGACGCGTAGCTCGACCATCGTGTAACCGGGGTTGTTATCGTGGGCGGATGAACAGGTCCTTGCTGGCGGATGCGTTTGGCCACCACGTGTGGGCCACGCTGCGGTTGCTCGATGTGTGCCTCGGGCTCACACCGGAGCAGCGAGCGACCGCCGTCCCGGGGACGTACGGCTCGATCCTGGAGACGCAGCGTCACATCGTCGGTGCCGACGCGTCGTACCTGTTCGTCACGAGCGGTGGTCGAACTACGCAGATCGACGAGGATCACATGGATCTCCCCGATCTCCGGGCCCAGATGGAGAGTCACGGCGCCGCCTGGTCTCGGCTTCTGGGAGAGGACATCGATCCGGATGCCGTCCTCGAGCGTCACCGCGACGATGGGTCCGAGACCCACGCCCCGATGAGTATCCGCCTCGCGCAAGCATTGCATCACGGGACCGATCATCGGAGCCAGATCTGCACTGTCCTCACGACCCTCGGCGTGGAACCGCCGGCCATCGATGTCTGGGACTTCGGCCTGCAGGACGGCCGCGTCGTCGAGATCCCGCCCGCGTCCTGACGGCCGGCGGCCTTTGCCCGACCTCAGGGATCGGTGACATGACCATCACGTACGACTGGCGCGTGGACTTCGAGGACCATCTCCGCGCGTTCTACTTCGACGGGTGCGGATTCGAGCCCACGAACGTGGGACTGATCAGGTTGTAAGCGTGTCTCGGGTCTCGACCTGAGCTATCGCGCGAGCTTGGGGTACCGCAACGGCACGCCGGTCAGGCCGACGTCGGCCCTCATCAGGCTCCAGCCTCCGAGGCTCGAGACCACGATCTCGCTCAGGGCCTCACCGACGAACACGATGTTCGCTGGCTGGTTCAACACCACGCCGTCGGCGTCCTCGGCGAGCACCTCGACGGAACCGTCGGGGCGGATCACCGACACGCGGTCCGGCCGGTAGTGCCCGACGATGAGCGAACCGTCGGTGGCGAGCGCGATGCCGTCCGGCTGCGAGCCGCTGAGATCTGCGATCTGCTCGACCCGCCCCGCCGAGCCGTCGTCCTCGATCGCGATCCGCGAGATCGTTCGCCCGCGCGACTCCACGAGATACAGCGCTCCGCCGTCGGCAGAGAGGCAGCAGCCGTTCGGGAAACGGCTCGGCCCGTCGGTCCACACCGTGGTCGAGCCGTCCGGCGCGATGCGGTACATGAGCCCATCGTCCGATCCCCACTCACCGGAGTCGGTGACGTAGAGGTTGCCCGCGTCGTCGAAAGCGGCGAAGTTCGGCACGCGCATCGGACGGTCGACCGTTCCTGTCGAGTACGTCGACACTTCTCCGGAGGACGCGATCTGGGCGACCGAGGCGTTCCCGAAGTCGCAGGCGTACACGTTCAGATCCGCATCGAGCGTCACGCCGTACAGGAAGCCGCCGGTGCTCGCGAGCTCGGTGACCGACCCGTCGAAACCGATCCGGTAGATCTGTCCCGCCTCGCCTCCGGCGTAGACCAGAGCGTCGGGTCCCAGCGTCACGCCCTCGGGATGGTCGAGGCCCCCGGCGAGCTCCGCGAAGGCGTCGAGCATCAGCGTGCTCCACCCATCGCGTGGTCGAACGCCGGGGCCAGGTCGAGCACGTCCTGTCGCGTGACGGCGGCGCCCGCCACCTCGAGCGAGAGCACCGCCGCGCCCGAGCGCCACGCGGTCAGGAAGATCGGCACGTTCTTCGGGCAACAGGCGTTCGGCACCGTCTGGACGAGGAAGGCGTCGAGGAGCTCGGGGGCGGACTGGGGCTTGACGTGCCCGATGAGCTCGGAGCTATGGCCTCGGAGCCAGGTCAGGTACGCCGTGGCGCCCTCAACGTCGCCGAACTGCATCACGCGCGCTTGCACCCGGTGCGGCGGCGGCCCGGGATCGGAGAACGTCCGCTCACGTCCTCCGACGAATCCCGCGTCGCCGAGGACCGTCTCGAGCTCCTGCGGGTGGACGGCATCCGAGGCCACGAGCGACGCGTCGAGCTCGACCACCGAGGCCGCGTGTCCCGGGAGCGCGTCACCTGGGACCGTCGGGACGGCCGCGTTCGAGCCGCAGGCCGAGAGCGTCACCGCCACCGCGAGGGCGACTACACCGCCGGACCAACCCCTCATCCATGCCTGCCTTGCCCTCGAAGGACCCTTCGGCGGATGATACGCGGGCCCGCAGGACCGCTGGTCAGTCTGAGGAGGGGGACCGGGATGGATCACGAGCTCGACAAGCTCTTCGCCGCAACGTTGATCGGGCGCCGTGACCTGCTGAAGTACGGCGGGATCGCGGCGATCCTCGCCGCGTGCAAGAAGGCCGACAACGGCGGCGGCGGAGGCGGGGCCAGCGGAGCGACCGGCACGAGCGGCTCGCGGCCGAGCATCGATCAGGAGCCGGGCAGCCTCCAAGTCTTCGACTGGTCCGGGTACGGCAACGGCGACTACTACCCGAAGGAGGAGAAGAAGTTCCTCTGGGGCCAGTACCTGGCTCAGACGGGCGACACACCGCAGTTCACCTTGTTCCCGAACGACGACCAGGGCTTCACGAAGGCCGCGGCCGGGACCGTGAACTTCGACGTCGTGCACCCGTGCGGGTACCGCTACAAGGACTGGGTGGACCTCGGGGCCGTTCAACCGTGGGACACGTCGCTCATCTCGAACTTCCCCGACCTGAACCCTGACCTCGAGGCGTCCGGTGTGATCGACGGTAAGCAGTTCTTCATCCCGCTCGACTGGGGGTTCATCGCCCCGCTCGTGAACGCCGACCACGTGGACACGAGCGACCCGTCGTTCGGGATCTTGTTCGACGATCGGTACGCGGGCAAGATCGCGTGGGTCGATACGTCGAACATGATGTACATCGGCGGTCTGTTCCTCGGGGTGCCCGATCCCTTCCAGATGACGGACGACGAGCTCGGACAGGTCCGCGACTTCCTCATCTCGAAGAAGCACCTCGTGAAGTTCCTCTGGAGCCAGTCGTACGACTTCTGGCTGTCCTTCAAGAAGGAAGAGGTCTGGATCGGCTATGCGTGGCCGGACGCGGTCGGGTACGCGGACGCCGCCGGCATGAACTACGACTACATGCAGCCGAAGGAGGGTCGCGTCTCGTGGGTGTGCGGCATGGGTCTGGCCGCCGACACGCAGAACTACTACCACGGGCACGACTACGTGGATTCATGGGCGAGCACCGAGGCCGCGCAGTTCCTCCTCGCCTACTACTACTACGGGCACACGAACACGAAGGTCGACCTGTCGGGAGTGCCGGAAGGGATCGTGACGGCGCTCGGATTGGACGACCCGACGATCCTCCAGCCGCCGAAGTCCATCCCCGAGTCCTACATCCCGCGCCGCGACGTGTACCAGCAGTACTGGACCGAGGTCTCGGCCGCGTGACGAGCGCGGGCGCGGGAGCTCGGTAAACGGAGGTGGCGTCACCGGAGCTCGCCGACGCCGGCAAGGCGTGGCGGCGTCGGGATCGGCGGGTGACGGCCGGGCTGCTGTCGGGGCCCTTGCTGTGGCTGCTGCTGTTCTTCGTCGTGCCCGTGCTGTTCATCGCCGCGTACAGCGTGGGGGCAGTGGGGGTCTTCCCGACCGATACGGGTCCGATCTCGTTCGGTGATTGGACCCGGTTCCTGCACGGTGGCTCGGTCTACATGAGCCTGTTCTGGAAGTCGATCAGGATCTCGCTCACGGTCTCGGCGATCGTCGTGCTGATGGCGTACCCCGTCGCATACTTCCTCGCGCTCTGCGTGAAGAAACGCAAGTACGTGCTGTTGCTGCTGATCATCGCGCCGTTCCTCACGAGCTACATCCTGCGGGTGCTGGCGTGGAAGATCATCTTGGGGGACAAGGGCGTCATCAACTCGTTCCTGGTCTTCGCGCACCTGCGCGCGGCGGATCATCCCGTTACGTGGCTCTTGTACAGCCAGTTCACGGTGATGTTGGTGCTCGCCTACGTATGGATCCCGTTCGTGGCGCTGCCGATCTTCGTGAGCCTCGACGGCATGGACAAGAGCCTGCTCGAGGCGGGGAGCGACCTCGGTGCGAGCCGCTTCCGAACGTTCCTGCGCGTGACCCTGCCGATGAGTCTGCCCGGGGTGTTCGCCGCGTTCCTCTTCGTGTTCATCCCCACGATCGGTGAGTTCGTCACGCCGTTGCTCGTGGGCGGGACGAGCGGCTACATGTTCGGGAACGCGATCAACGACCTGTTCACGCGCGGGCTGGATTGGCAGACCGGATCCGTGCTCGCGCTCTTCCTGCTGTTGGTGGTCGCCGGGCTGATGCTGCTCTTTGGAAGGTTCGTGCAGGTTCGGACGGTGGCGAGCTGATGGAGATCGCGACCTCGAAGGGCGGCCTGCGCCTGCTGCGGTTGTTCTTCGCCTTCCTGGTCGTCTTCCTGTACCTGCCGATCGTGCTGCTCGCGATCTTCTCCTTCAACGACGGCGACACCTCGTTCCCGCTGGCCGGGTTCACGACCCGCTGGTACGAGCGGCTCCTGCAGAACCCCGCGCTGCTGCATTCGCTCCAGCGCAGCCTGATCGTGGCCTTCGTCTCGAGCTCGATCGCGGTGGGGCTCGGCGTGCTGGCCTCGTTCGTGCTGGTGCGCAGGCGTTTCGTGGGGAAGTCGGCGACCTCGGCGCTGTTCTTCTCGCCGCTGGTGGTGCCGTACGTGGTGTTCGGGATCTCCTTGCTGGTACTCCTGACGGCGTTCGACAAGGTGTTGATCTCGGTCACGGGCTACACGATCGGGCTGGGGCTGCACGCGGTGGTGATCGGGCACGTGGTCGTATCGTTGCCGTACGCGATCCTCACGATCATGCCGCTGCTCGAACGTCTCTCCATCTCGCTCGACGAGGCCGCGCAGGATCTCGGTGCGGGTCCGTCGCAGCGGTTCCGGCGCGTGACACTGCCGCTGTTGATGCCGGCGTTGATCTCCTCGTTCCTCATCGCGTTCACGCTCTCGTTCGACGAGTACGCGATCGCGTCGTTCCTGGCGGGGAACTCCACGACCTGGCCCGTGTACCTGTTCGGGCAGCTCCGCGTCCCGAGCCAGCTCCCAGAGGTCGTGGCCGTATCCTCGATCATCCTGTTCGCGTCGTTGCTGTTGGTGCTCACGGCCGAGATCAC
>JBDTYT010000044.1:0-13366 GCA_040005555.1 Actinomycetota bacterium
CGCCACGCCTCGGCGACGAGCGTCGCCGCGTGCTCGAGCGCCTCCTCGCGCGGGGCGTCGAGCCGGAGCGGTCGATCCGGCTCGGTCATGTCTTCGAGGGTACCCTGCGGCGACCGGCCTCAGCGGATGAAGAGATCGCGGAGTCGCTGCAGCCAGGTCCGTCGTGGTGGGGGCTCGCCACCATGACGGCGGCGTGCCTCTTCGAGATGCTCCTCGAGGTGGTGTTCTGCCTCGTGCGACATCTCAGGACCGAAGGGGTTCGGGCCAGGATACGGGAAATGACCTCGTGTGCTGCTCACCGCACCACTCTACGACCAGAGCCGATCCGCGACGCGCGCGACGAGTTCGAGCTTGCGCCACTGCATGTCCTCGTCGATCTCGTTGCCGACCATCACGCTCGCGAACCCGCATTGAGGGCTGATCGCGAGACGATCCATCCCTCCGGCGATCTGAGCGGCCTGCTCCATCCGGCGCATGAGATCATCCGCGTCTTCAAGCGCCGGCGTCTTCGTCGAGATGATGCCCATCACCATCGTCGAGCCCTCGCGCAGGAACCGGACGGGCTCGTAGCCGCCATCGCGCCCGAGGTCGTCCCACTCCACCAGGAAGGCGTCGTAGGGTAGCTCGCCGAACACGCGGTAGGCCACCGGCTCGAGCGAGCCCTCGCACATCCACGACGAACGGAAGTTGCCTCGGCAGATGTGGAGTGCGGTCGTGACATCGTCGGGGATCCCCTCGAGCACGGCGAGGTCGGCCGCAACCGCCGCGTTGAGCAGGTCGTCCACGTCGTAGCCGTGCTCCTCGAACCGCTCGATCCACGCGGAGTCGACCAGATACGGGTAGAGGGGAAAATCGAACTGCACGTATCGAGCCCCGGCGGCGATCGCGTCGTCGACCAGCTGGCGCTCGATCTGGATCGCGTGCGCGACGAACGCCTCGAGGTCCTCGTATCCGGTCGTCACGCCGGGCTTGTACGAGAAGGGGTGCCCGAAGATCGACACCGCGGGGAACGTCACCTTGAACGGATGGTCACCCGAGACCTCCGCCATGAAGGCCGCCTCTCGAGCCGCCGGCGAGTCGACAGGCCGCAGCCGCTCCACGATCTCGTGGACCCGGAGCGGAACGTCTTCACCGGCGGCGTTGCGGAACAGCACCACGTTATCGGTGCGGAAGCCCTCGACGGCGTCGTAGAACGAGTTCAGGAACATCCACCGGCGGAACTCGCCGTCGGTGATCACGTCGAGCCCGAGATCGATCTGCCGCTGCACGACATCGCGGATGGCCTCATCTTCGAGCTCGCGGAGCGCCGAAGGGTCCTTCGCCCGCTCCTCGGGCAGGACGGCTGAGTGCCCCGCCTCGTAGAACGTCTCGATCGCGGCCCTCAGCTTCGTGGGACGCAAGAGCGACCCAACGACCTCGGCTCGCGCCGGGTGGCGAGGAGGTTGCGGCTCGGCGCTCGGGGCCACCGTCTTCACAGTTCCCTTCTACGGGTTCGGATCGGGCACTTCCCGGCCAGGTTTCCTCAGGGGGAGGGATCCACCACCCGGTAAACATGCCAGCGGTCCGGGACGCCCTTCAGTTCGTACTCGCCGGCATCCTCGAACGTGAGACCCGAGCCCGCGACGAGGTCCTTGACCGTCTGCGACACGAGCACCTCACCCGCCCCGGCAAGAGCGCCGATCCGGGCGCCGATCACGACGCTCAGGCCACCGGGCTTCCCGTCGATCAACTCGCATTCACCTGTGTGGAGGCCGGTACGGACTTCGATCCCGAGCGGGCGGACCGCCTCCTGGATCGAGGACGCGCACCGGATGGCTCGCGCGGGGCCATCGAACGCAGCGAAGAAACCGTCACCTGCCGTGTCGATCTCGCGCCCCCGGTAGCGAGAGATCAGTGCGCGGATGTGCCTGTGATGGCGCTCGACGAGCTCCCTCCACGCGCCATCGCCGAGCTCCACGGCCTTGGTGGTGGAGTCGACGATGTCGGTGAACATGACGGAGGCGAGGACCCGATCGAGCTGGGCCTCCTCCGATCGGACCGCGTCCGCGAAACGCGCCACGGCCCCCACGACCTCCGTCGGATCCCCGAAGTACGGCTGTTCGTCCTCCCCCCCAACCGCTTCGACCCGCGAACCGGGGATCAGGCCACGCAGGTACTCCACCTCCTCGCTGGAAGCCTCCGCGTAGTCCGGCCGGTAGAGCAGCAAGGTGGGAACGTGGATCGCCGGAAGTACCCCTCGAAGATCGGTGTCAAACCAGATCTTGCCCTGTTCCAAGACGGTGCCCGGAGAAGCTGCGTAGCGCGTATACCTCGCTGCCCATCGGACGAACATCGGATCGTCGAGCGGCGTGCGAGCACCGAGTTCCTCCGAGTACTGGCGGATGGCATCTTCGCGCCCCCAGCGAGAACTGACGTCCGCCGTCGCATGCCGCCCTCGGTCCTGCTCCTGGCCCCATGGGTAGTCGGGCGCCCATGCGGCGCGCGCTTTGAATTGCCACAGGATCAAGGCGACCACGCGATCGGGGAATGTCGCCGCGTACATCGCCGCGAGGCCGCCACCGTCCGCCCCCTCCCCAAGCAGGACGGCACGCTCGGAGCCCGCCGCATCGAGGACGGCTCGAACGTCCTCCATCCGCGCCTCGAGATCAGGGGTAGCGGTCCGATCGGATAGACCCATGCCTCGTTTGTCGAAATGGATCACGCGGAAGGCTTCGCCGAGCAGATGCATCCATCGTGCATACATCGGCAACTCCCAAAGGATCTCGACGTGCGAGAGCCACCCTTCCGACCACAGGAGATCGATAGGCCCCCGCCCGGACACCTGATACGCGATGTGGATGCCGTCGGACGTCACCGCGTAGCGGGTCTCGGGGATCTGCATCTCAGCTCACCACCCGGGCGCGGTTCACGCCGCGTCCCATCGCACCCACGTCGAGTCCGGCGCCCGGAACTCCCAGCCCGAGTTCGTCGCCGGCCGGTCGGGGTCCAGGCGCAGCCCGGGCAACCGATCGAGGAGCACCTCGAGCGACACACGCGCGAGGTGGCGTCCGAACCATGCCCCGAGGCAGAAATGGCTCCCCGCGGCGAACGCCAGGTGCGCGCCCTCCTTGCGATGCAGGTCGAACCGGTCGGGATCGGTGTAGCGGCGCGCGTCCCGGTTCGCACTCGAGAGCACCGCGCCGATCAACGCGCCCCCGGGCAACCGCACGCCGGCGAGCTCGGTCTCGGCCGTCGTCTGCCGCGTCGAGGTGCCGACGGGCCCCGCCCACCGCAACGTCTCCTCCACGGCGTGCTTCACGAGGTTTCGGTCGGCGCGGACCTCGTCGAGGAGATCGCCGAGCGACCACACGGTGAGCGCGATGAGATCCCTCGGCTCCTGAAGCCCACCGGAAAGCATGAGCTTCGTATTCGCGACGATCTCCGCGCGAGACAGCCGATCAGTGCCCTGATTGCGGTGCAGCATCCACGACAGCACCGAGCCGTCGGGAGCGCCCTCGAGTCGGTCGAGCACGACCTCGATCGCCGCGCCGAGCTCCTGGCTCGCCCGGTCCGCCGGCGCTTGCTTCTCGGCGTTCCCTTCGAAGTTGGCGAGCCCGGGCATCAGGCCCTCGTTCCACCGCAGCAGGTCCTCCCACGGAACCTCCTCGAGACCGAGCATGAACTGCAGCGAACGGACGGACATCGGATCGGCGAACTCGCGGAACAGATCGCACTCGCCGCGATCTTGGAACCCATCGATGAGCTCCTGCGCGAGCTTCGGGATCATGCCCTGCGTGCGCTCCTCGACGTCGCGCGGGCGGAACGGCGGCTCGAGCACGCGCCGGATGCGGCGCTGATCCGGTCCCTCGGACCCGAGCATGTTCTTGCCCATCGTCCGGTTCAGCGTCGAGGGGTCGGTCTCTGCGGTGAACACCTCGGGCGTCTGGTCGACGTATCGCACGTCGTCATACCGCGTGACGAGCCACAAGCCCACGGCCGGGACCCAGCTCACCGGCTCCTCATCGCGGAGGCGCGCGTAGACGGGGTACGGGTCGCGTTCGAGCTCCTCGAGCGTGACCTCCTCTCCGACGCTCATGACTCGCCGCCTCCGCTTCCGTGCTTGCCCGACTCCCAGCCGTGTGGACCGATCGTCCGGCCGGCGAACGCCCGAGGGATATCCTCGAGGTCGGTCGCCATCGAGTCGTTCCAGCGGTTCAGGAAGCCGAACAACCCCACGACCGCGAGGATCTCGACGATCTGGCCCTCGTCCCAGTGCCGCCGGAGCTCCTCGAAGTTCGCGCGACTGACGTCGTTCGGCACGACGCTCGCGTCCCTCGCGAACCGGAGCGCGGCGCGCTCGGCCTCGGAGTAGAGCGTGGATCGCTCGAAGTCGCCGATGTCCCTGATCTTGGCTTCATCGACACCTCGCATCTTGGCATCGACGGTCTCGTGCGCTTGGCAGTAGCGGCAACCGGCGGCGGTGCTCGCGACGATCGCGATGAGCGGTTTGAGCTCAACGGGCACGGTACCGGTCCGCCAGATCCGGGTGATGAGCTCGCTGAACGCCTCGAGGATCTCGGGACGACGCGCCATCGTGAACAGACTGTTGGGAACGAACGACATCGAGTCGTCGTACAGCTGCCACAGCTCTTCCAGCTCCGGGTGATCCTCCCGCCGGAGCGGCTCCATGTTGGCCATGCGTACATCCTCCCCGTCGAGGACACGTCTCGGCGCCGACTGCGGCAGACTAGCGTCAACCGGCGGAGGCAGGAGGCGACGTGCGGCTCGAGGGCAAGGTGGCGATCGTGAGCGGTGGCGGCACAGGTATCGGCGCCGCCACCGCTCGGCGGTTCGCGGCCGAGGGAGCGAAAGTGGTCGTGACCGGTCGCCGTCCCGAGCCGCTCGAGGAGGTGGCCGCCGATACCGTCGGGCTCGCGGTCCCCGGCGACGCCACGGATCCCGCTCACGCGCCCGCCGTCGTCGCGGCGGCCGTGGAGCACTTCGGCGGGGTAGACATCGTCATCGCGAACGCGGCCGTGGGGTTCGGAGGCACGGCGGGCGATGTTGCAGACGAGCCGTGGCTCCAAACGCTCGACGTGAACGTCACCGGCCCGATGCGCCTCGTTCGCGCGGCCCTCCCCGCCATGCTCGAGCGGGGTGGAGGCTCGATCGTCCTCGTGTCGAGCATCTCGGGAATGGTCGCTTCGACCGACTCCGCGGCGTACATCACCTCGAAGCATGCGCTGATCGGCCTCGCGCGCTCGCTGGCCGTCGACTACGGGCCGAGCGGGATCCGTGCGAACGCGCTCTGCCCGGGTTGGGTGGTCACGGCGATGGCCGACGAGTCGGCAGACGAGCTCGCGGCGATGCGCGGGATCACCCGCGAGGAGGCCTACTTCGTCGGGACCGAGCATGTCCCGCTCCGGAGACCGGCGACGCCCGAGGAGATCGCTGCGTGTGCGATCTTCCTCGCGAGCGACGAGTCCTCGTTCGTCACCGGCGCGATGCTGGTCGCCGACGGTGGTACCACCGCCGTCGACGCAGCAGCGCTCGCCTGGGACGCATAGGCTCTCGTCGCTACGTCGCGATCGCGGCGACGCGCTCCACGACCTCTCGGCACCACACGCCGAGCGCATGTGGGTCGTCGAGGAACTGCGACGGCTTGATGCAGATCGTCGTGAACCCGCGTTCGAGCTGCGGCGGGATCTGCGCGAGCGCCTCGCCCAGGTCGGCGACCCCCGTCGCGTCGGGGAACCGGCCGCGGGTCCCGCCGACCATCTCCAGCTCCGAGATGCTCCGGTCCGCCCGCGCCAGCGCGAGCCGCAGCCGCTCGAGGTCCTCGTCCGTGGGCGCGCCGAGTGGGTTGAACCCGCTGCCGTAGCTCACGAGCCGCCGGAGCATACGGTCGTGCAGCCTCTGTCCGCCGAACCACAGGGGAGGTCCCACAGGCCGGAACGGCTTCGGCTCGAGCGATACGTCTCGGAACGTGTAGTGGGGACCTTCGAACGTGGCAGGTGAATCGCGCCACAGCGCTCGCCAAGCTTCGAGGTGCTCATCGAGGAGCTCACCTCGTCGCTCGAACGGCACGGCGAGGGCCTCGTACTCGGCGCGGTGCCACGACACCGTGGGCTGCACGACGAGGCGGCCCTCGGAGAGGAGGTCGAGTGTGGCGAGCTGCTTGCCGAGCACGACCGGATGCCGCAGCGGCGCGATGATCGAGCTCGCGATGAGCCGGATGCGCGATGTCGCCGCCGCCATCGCCGAGAGCAAGGTCAGGGCATCGGGCCAGGGTGTCGAGGGATGCTGGTTGAGGGGCAGCGCGTAGTCCCGAGGGTTCTCGGGCAACCCATCCGCGTCGGCGCCGGGTCCGAGGACCACGTGCTCGCTCACCATGACGCCGTCGAAGCCAGTTTTCTCGGCCTCGACGGCTATCCGAACGAGCGAGCGGAGATCCCTCGGCGGCACGAGGGTCCAGTTCTCGCTCAGGATCAACACGAGACGGGGCGGCGCCGGCGGGGCCGCCCCGTCCCCCACAGCCACCTCGGTCCTACGCCCTCAGATCGGCGAGGGTCTCGCTCGCCGGCTCACGCCCCTTGACGACGGCCATGTAGAGCAGGCCGATCACGAACCAGATCACCGCGTACCACGGCGCGAGCAGGGTCGGGCTCGTCACCTTGTAGAACGAGCCGAAGATCGCTGCGGCCGTGATCGCGAGCCCGAGCAGCGACGCGATCACGACGCCAGCGCGTCCCTCGGCGTCGTCCAGGCCGCGGAGCGACCCGATCGACATCAAGAGGTACACGACCAGGAGTGCGAACCCGCCGAACGTGGAGCACCACACGAACAGCGAGAAGTAGTGCGGGAGCCCGCCGCCGAGGCTGAAGAGCGTGTCGTCCGCCTCCGCCCCGACGATCAGCAGCGCCTGGAAGATCATCAGCAGCGCGATCGCGCCCGACGGCGTCCCGAAGCGGCGCGAAACGGCAGCCAGCGGTCCCGGCAGGCGGCGGTCACGCGCCATCGCGAACACGCCGCGGGTTGAGGCCACGCCGGCGCCCACGTACACCGCGAGCATGTCGAAGAACACGACCAGGAGAAGGATCTTGAGCCAGAACTCGGATCCCGAAGGCGAACCGGGCGCACCCAGGGCGAACAGCGGCGCCCCGGCCACGTCGGGACTCGTGATCACCTTGAGGTCGAACCCGAACCCCGCGACCTCCACGTAGGAGGCGATCAGGTAGAAGATCGACACGATCACGACCGCTCCGAGCACGGCGCGAGGGATCGACCGTTTCGGCTCGGCAGTCTCCTCGGCGAGGTTCGCCGCCGTCTCGAACCCGACGAAGATCAGCACTCCGTACAGCACCCCGAACAAGATCCCGCTGAACCCACCTGTCGGGTTCGGGTCGAAGGCCTTCGCGACGTCGTTGACCCCTCCGAGGTCTCCGATCACCGTGACGAAGAAGATGAGCACGACGGCGATCGAGATGAGCGCGAGCGTCAGCTGCACCCGAGTCGAGATCTGGACGCCGAGGAACAGGACGGCGAACAGCAGCAGCGCGAGGATCGCGTCCCACACCCAGACCGGCAGCGACAGGTCGATGTTGAAGGTCGGGAGCAAGTTGTCGTGCACGTAGCCGCCGAGCAGCACCCCCAGACCGACCGTCAGGATGATGCAGCCGCTGTAATAGAGCCAGCCTGCCCCGGCGCCGATCGTCCGCCCGAGGCCGTTCGACACGTAGTCGTACAGCGACCCGGCCGCGTGGATCCGCTTCGCGTACTGCGCCACGATCCACCCGAGTGCGAAGACGCCCACGGCCGCGAGCAGGACCGAAAGTGGCGCGGATGTCCCCGCACCGCGAGCCGCCGCGTTCACGCCGATGATCAGCGGGATGATGAACGCCGCGCTGAAGACCGGCCCCATGAAGCCGACCGACTGCGCGAGGACGTCGATCAAGCTGAGCTTCTTGCCACCGAGCCGCTCGTAGCCCTCGCCCACACCGCCGGGTGCAGCGGGCGGAGCCATCGTCGGATCTTGTGCCACGACTTCCCCCTCTCGTCGTGTCCCTTGCGGGTTCTTACCCCGCCGGCGCTATCCGGTCCAGCCTTGCTCGGGCTTCTCGAACCACACGTGGACCTGCCCCGTGCCTACGCTCGCCTCGTACTCGCTGAAAAGCTCGCCGGGCGCTGTGCACGAGCGTCCACCGAGCGCCGATGCCATCATCAGATAGTGCCCGAAATGGCCCTCTGGGTACGCCTTGCGGTATTCGGGCATGCCGTCGATCACGCCCGCGTGATCGCCCTTCTGCATCATGTCGAGGACCTTCATGTCGGCCTCGTAGTACTTCATGTCGTAGATGTTGTCGGGCGCCTTCTGACTCTCGCGCTTCCGGAGATCCTTGAAGTTGAAGAACCGGTGCGTCATCCCCCCGGAGGCCAGCAGCACCACCCGCCGGTCGCTCTCGCGGATCGCGTTGCCGATGAGCTCACCGAACAGCAGGAAGTCATCCGTGTTGCAGCACTGGTTGAGCGCGACGGACAACCATGCGGTGTCGGGGTCGCCGAGGAACGTCCAGATGTTCACCGTGCCGTAGAACAGCGGCAGGTACGGGTCGTCGTTCGCGAGGATCCAGCAGTCGTCGCGGCCGTCCGCCTGCGCGGCGATGAGCTTGGCGAGCTCGGGGTCGCCGGGCATGTCGTACGGGATCTGCTTCATCCCGCGCGGGAGCTCGTGGCTCGTGAACTTGCCCTCGCGGCGAGCGTGCGAGGTCACGATGTGTTCGAACGTCGACTCCCAGTGGGTGTCGAACACGATCACCGCGTCCGGCTTCAGCCGGTCGAGCACCTCGGACTTCAACCGGTGCAGGCCCGGGACGAGCGTGATCTCCTTGCCCTCGTTGATCTCGAGCCGGACCTCCTCCGGCAGCATGATCGTGGGGACGTGCGCGACGAGCGCCGCGCCGACGATCTCACCCATGCTCACCCCTCCTTGCCGGCCGCCCTCAGGCCCACGGCGCCATGCAGACGTTCTTCACGTCCGCGTAGAAGTCGAAGCTGTACACGCCGCCCTCGCGGCCGATCCCGGAGTTGCGAGCACCGCCGAATGGCGCCCGCAGGTCCCGGACGAAGAAACAGTTCACCCACACCGTCCCCGCCACCATCCGCTGGGAGACACGCTCGGCGCGCCCGCGGTCGCCCGTGTAGACGATCGCCGCCAGACCGTATTCCGTGTCGTTCGCGAGCGCGAGCGCCTCGTCCTCGCCCTCGAAGGTCTGGACGGTGAGCACGGGACCGAAGACCTCCTTGCGCAGGATCTCGGAGCCGGCGGGCGCATCGGCGAAGACAGTCGGCCGATAGTACAAGCCACCGAGCTCCTCGTTCGATCCGCCGCCGAGGAGCACCTGCGCGCCGTCGGCCTTCGCGCGTTGCACAAATCCGTCCACGCGCTCGAAGTGCTCGCGTGTGATCAGCGGTCCGAGGTCCGTGCTCTCCTCGCGCGGATCCCCCTGCCGAAGGTCGGCCGTGGCCCCGAGGAACTGCCTGAGGAACGCGTCGTACGCGCTCTCCTCCACGATCAGCCGCGTTCCGGCCAGGCAGACCTGCCCGGCGTTGTCGAACTGGTTCACTGCCTGGGCCACCACCGCGTCGAGGTCGGCGTCGGCGAACGCCACGAACGGAGACTTGCCGCCGAGCTCGAGCGAGGCGGGCGTGAGGTTCGCCGCCGCCGCAGCGGCCACGAGCTTGCCGGTGTCGACCGAGCCGGTGAACGCGATGCGGTCGACGCGGGGGTGTGCGGTGAGTGCGGCGCCCGCCTCCTCGCCGATGCCCTGCACGACGTTGAACGCGCCGTCGGGCAACCCCGCGTCGCGCGTGATATCCGCAAGCATCGACGCGGTGAGCGGCGCCCACTCGGGCGGTTTCGCGATCACGGCGTTGCCGGCGGCGAGCGCTGGCGCGATCCGCCAGGTCGCGAGCATGAGCGGCGCGTTCCACGGCGTGATCACGACGGTCACGCCCGAGGGGTCCCACTCGGTGCGACTGCGGAAGTCGTTCATCTCGAACTCGGGGTCGCCGAGCTCCATCAGCTGGTCGGCGAAGAACCGGAAGTTGCGCCCGACGCGCGGCATCACCGAGTTGCGCATCGATCGGAGCAGAGAGCCGTTGTCTCGCGTCTCCACGGCGGCGAGCTGCGGGACGCGCTCCTCGACGAGGTCGGCGATCCGATGCAGGACGGCGGCGCGCTCCTTCGGTGGCATGGCCCCCCACACCTCGAACCCCGCGCGAGCCGCCTCGACCGCCCGGTTCACCTCGGCGGGTCCGGCGGCCGCGAGCTCGGCGATGGTGGTCTCATCGATGGGCGAGACGTCCACGAACGCGGAGCGGGACGAAACCCGCTCGCCGCCGATCCAGTGCTCGGTGGGGACCTCGACGCCCTCGATGAACGCGCTCGTGCTCGTCGGTGCTCCTCTCCTCGATCGGAAAGTCGTTCGGGTCCGAACGTTATGGGCGGGTGCTCGACGCTGTCAAGCGAGCCTACTCCGCGGGGGTGCTTTGATATCCAGGTGGAAGCGCTCGCGGACACGCCACCGCCCGTCACTCGCGCCGATATCGAGCACGCGGCGGAGCGCATCGCCGGCCGAGTGCGGCGCACGCCGGTGATGCGTCTCGAGGCGGGGGCGTTCGGCGTCGAGGGCGAGCTCGTCCTCAAGCTCGAGCTGCTCCAGCGCACGGGCTCGTTCAAGCTGCGCGGAGCGTTCAACCGGTTGCTCTCGGCTGAGGTACCCGCTGCGGGCGTCGTCGCCGCATCGGGGGGGAACTTCGGCCTCGCGGTCGCGTGCGCCGCCCGAGAGACCGGTCATCCGGCCGAGATCTTCGTGCCGGACACCTCCCCGGCCGTGAAGGCCGAGCGGATCCGCGAGCAAGGATTCCCGACGCACATCGTCCCGGGCTACTTCGCCGAGGCGCTCGAGGCGGCCCGCGAGCGGGCAGCGGAGACGGGGGCAGTGCTCATGCACGCCTACGACCAGCCCGAGGTCGTGGCCGGCCAGGGCACGATCGGCAAGGAGCTCTCCGACCAGGTGCCCGACGCCACCACGGTGCTCGTGGCGGTCGGCGGGGGCGGGCTCGTAGCGGGGATCGCGTCGTGGTTCGCGGGCGACGTTCGAATCATCGGGGTCGAGCCCAGACGCTGTCCCACGCTCACCGAGGCGCTGCGCTCCGGCGGTCCGGTCGACATCGAGGTCGGTGGTCTCGCGGCGGACTCGCTCGGCTCGCGGCGCGCCGGCGACATCGCGTATGCAACCGCTCGGCGCTTCGTGGAGGAGGTCGTGCTCGTCGAGGACGACGCGATCGCAGACGCGCAGCGCGCGCTCTGGAGCGCGTGCAGGCTCATCGTCGAACCCGGCGGCGCGGCCGCACTCGCGGCGCTGCGATCCGGCGCGTATCGCCCGCGTCGGGACGAGCGCGTGGTGGTCGTGATCAGCGGCGCGAACGCCGATGTCACGTCGATCGTGGGTTAGGAGAAGCGCGTCGCGAGGTCCTCGGCGGCGCGAGCTCGGAGCGAAGCGTTCACCCTCTGGCGCTCGAGGAGCTGCAAGAGCATCAGCCTGGAGGGGGCGATGGGGTGCGCGTCGAAGAACGCCTGCGCGTCGGCGACCAGCTCGGGCGTGGTGAGGAACCGGATCCCGTCGACGCAGTACACGAGCGTGGTAGGGGCGACGCGGCGCTCGAGCTCGGACCAATGCTCCTTCAGGGCGTCCCAGGCCCGCTCCCCATACTCGCGGTTCGCGACCGTCCTTACCCACACCGAGGGCAGGTTCTGCGAGCGCACCTCGCTCGAGCGCGCGAGCGCTACCGTACGGTCGACGAGCGACGGATCGCGGAACTCGCCCAGGGAGTAGAGGTACCGCAGCTGCTCCTGAGGCGTCGACGCCGACTTCCATCGCTGCAGGAAGCGGTCGTAATCCTCGGCGGTTCCCGAGGCCGCGACGACCTGGACGGAGGCGGCAGCGAGCGCGGGATCCACCGCATGGCCGGCCCGGGATTCTGCCTCGACCTCCCGAGCGAAGGCCTGCACCTCGGGATCGGCGCCGGTGACCCCGAGCGAGGCAACGAGCGTCCCGCGGAGCATCTTCGTCAGGTCGGGCTCCCCCTCGGAGGCCTCCCAACCGGTGCGGTCAAGGGCCGGCCGTGCCACGCCGCGCACGAAGGCCGCGAACCGCTCCCGAGGCTCGCCCTCGAGGAAGCGCTCGAACCACGCGAGCCCGGTCAGGAGCGACTGCCACACCGACAGATCCGTCTCTTCGGTGAATGCCTCGGCGAACGTGCAGAAGGCGAGCGGGTCGACCGCTCCGGAGAGCACCGCGGCCCAGGTGTCATCGGCCAGCTGGTAACGCTCGACGGGCGACAGATCGTCGAGCGATCCCGAGATCCGGCCGAGGAGCTCCTCCTCGTACCGAACCCGTACGAATGCATGTCCTCCCGCGTTCACCACGACGGGCGCGGACGGATCGCGGAGCGCGAAGCTGCGTCCATCGGACCCGACGAGGAACGGCTCGGTCTCGCGGTCGTGCCGGACGAGCAGCGGCACGTCCCAGCGAGATCCGTCGTCCCCGCCGCTCAGTCGGAACCGGCCCTGCGTGAGGTGCGCTTCCTCGCCCGCCGCCTCCACGGAGACGATCGGGTAGCCGCCCTTCAAGATCCACCCGTCCATGATCCGGCGTACCGGCTCGCCGGTGGCCTCCTCGATGGCGTCCCACAGGTCGTGGGTCTCGGTGTTCGCGTGGGCATGCCGCTTCAGGTAGTACCGGATCCCGTCGCGGAACCGCTCGGCGCCGAGGTACTGCTCCATCATCCGCAGGACCGAGGCGCCCTTCACGTACGTGAGCGTGTCGAACATCCCCGCGGCGTCGTCGGGAGAGTCGACCGCGTACTCGATCGGGCGAGTGTGCTCGAGCGCATCGACCTCGAAGGCCGTGGAGCGCATCCGTGCGAACAGGGTCCACCGCTCCCAGTCGGGCCGGTACGCGTCCACGCACACCATCTCCATGAAGGTGGCGAACGCCTCGTTGAGCCAGATGCCGTTCCACCAACGCATCGTCACGAGGTCGCCGAACCACATGTGTGCGATCTCGTGCGCGACCGTGTCTGCGATCCCCATGAGCTCGGCCGTCGTGGCCTTCTCCGGGTCGGCAAGCAGCAGCGTCTCGCGGTAGGTGATGCAGCCCACGTTCTCCATCGCGCCCTGCGCGAAGTCCGGCAGGGCCACCATGTCGAGCTTGGCGTCGGGGTACGGGATCCCGTAGTACTCGGTAAAGAACCGGAGCGAGAACGCGCCGATGTCGAGCGCGAAGTCGGCGAGGTGCCGCTTCCCCGGCTGGAACACGATGCG
>JBDTYT010000045.1:0-13355 GCA_040005555.1 Actinomycetota bacterium
ACGGCGAGCACTTCGGCGTGATGGCGGGAACGGGTCTGGATGCCTTGATGATCCGAGACGCCGATGCCGGTTTGAAAGACAAGGTCGGACGCTTCGCCTACGTCTGGACCGGCGCGAAGAACGTGCGGAAATCGTCCGTCAAGATGCGGATCGAGGTGGACGGGGCGGCGTGGTTCAAAGGCAAAGCGAGTTGCCTGCTCGTCGGCAACGTGGGCGACGTCATCGGTGGGATCTCGGCGTTCTCGGACGCCCGGCCCGACGACGGTCGCTTGAATGTCGGTGTCGTCACGGCATCCGGAGCGTTGGACTGGGTCCGAACGCTGACCCGTTCGGCGGTCGGGGACGTCAAGGGCTCCCCCTTCGTCGAGACGACGACCGGTCGCAGGATCGACGTCCGCTTGGACAAAGCACTCCCCTACGAGATCGACGGGGGCGCTCGGAAGAAGACCAAACGACTGAAGTGCAAGGTGGTGCCCGGAGCGATCATCGTCTGTGTTCCTCTGGAGGTGAGGGGATGAGTACGGCGAATCAGGTCCCGGAGACGTGGGGACTGACCGGAGATGACGCGAAGCAGACCTTGGAGCGCACCGGTCGGGGGACGCTCATCCGAGATGCCTTCATGCGGCTCCGGTACTCCGATGGTTTCAGCCACGCGAGGTCGATGGCGTACGCAACCACCCTGGTGTTCCTGCAAGGCATTATCGCCCTCGTGGGTCTGGCCAGCGCGCTGGGTTCCGGAGGGTTGAGCGACGTCATCGTCAAGACGCTCCGGCAGATCGTGCCGGGGCCCGCGGGAGCGATCTTGACGGACGCCGTCCAGCAGGCCCACAAGGAGGGGTCGTCGCATCTCTCCCTCGCTCTGATCATCGGTCTGGCTGGTGCGTTGATCACGGGAACGACACTGCTGGGCCAGATCGAGCGCGCGCTGAACCGCCTCTACGGCATCGAGCAGGATCGGCCCACCGGGCAGAAATACGGGCGCGCGTTCGTGTTGACGATCAGCGCCGGCGTCCTGTTCGTGGCGGCCTTCGCTGCTCTCGGGCTCGGCCGGGCCATCAGCTCGTCTCTCAGCGGCCATACCGCGTCCACGGTATGGAACGTGGTCAGGTGGCCCGTGGCGCTCGGCATGCTGATCGCGGCGATCGCGTTGCTGTTCAAGTGGTCACCTCGAAGGCACCAGCCCGGATGGTCATGGCTGGCCTTCGGCGCGATCGTCTCGGTCATCTTGTTGGCGATCGTCACCGTGGCCCTCGATGCCATGTTCCAGATCAGCTCGACGTTCGGGAAGACGTACGGACCGTTGGCGGGGATCGTGGCTCTCATCATCTGGTCGTTGCTCGCCTCGGTATCGCTGCTCTTCGGAGCGGCGATCGGCGCGCAGCTCGAGGCGGTGCGAGCGGGCCGTCCGGCTCCGCAGAGCGCGAAGAAAGTGATGGAGTCCGAACCCGACGTCGATCCGCAGGTGGCTGTCGCACCGACCTCGTGATCGTCAGAACCGGTGAGATCGTCGCAGGGCGAATGGCCGGCCGTCGGGGTCAACGATCGTTCGATACAGCGGCCAAGCCCATGCGCGCTGCCAGGCGGCCACCGGCTGAGGAGCGTGACGCCGGATCCGGCCCGGGGGTCGATCGCCGCGCTCGCCGCCCTCGTGCCAGGCGTCGAGCGCTTCCGCGGTAGCGCGCCAGCGGTCGAAGCCTTCTCGCGCGTCCAACAGGCCATCGTCGGAGGTCACGCCCAGGTGCTCCCGCCAAAGCCGTAGCCGGAGGTCACGGGCGAACCGCCGCGCGCCGTCGCCGAGTCCGGCCGGGTCGGATGGCTCACGTTCGTCTCGCTCCTCATCGAGGACGGCGATCGACAGTTCCGAATCATGCGTCCACGATCGGCGATTCATGTTGTC
Source organism: Actinomycetota bacterium (assembly GCA_040005555.1). Classification (GTDB taxonomy): domain Bacteria; phylum Actinomycetota; class UBA4738; order UBA4738; family HRBIN12; genus JBDTYT01. Next base: position 1,898 of record JBDTYT010000045.1, read on the forward strand.
CGAGCCCAGCATCGCGAACACGTCGTCGATCACCACGACTTTCGCGTGGACGTAGATCGCATCTCCTCGTTCGTTCTCGAGGTCGTACATGGCGAAGCGATCACCACCGACCCTGGCGAGGCCCTTCATCATGGTCAGTTGCCCGAGTCGATTCGTCGGTCCCGAGATCATGCCGTTGCGATCCGGGTGACGGGGCACGACCACGATGAGCCGGAGCTCGGGGGCGCGCGCGAGTGCCGCCTCGTACAGGGCCGCGATCTCCTCGGACCAGAAATATTGATCCTCGACATAGATGAAGGAGCGAGCCCGAGCCAGCGCCTTGGAGTACATACGGGCGATGCTCCTCTCGCCCTCGGGAGCGAAGGGATACGGGGGGCGCTTGGCCGGATACGTGCGAAGCACCTGCACCGCGTGACTGCCCACGGCGGGCGGGGAGGCGCCGAGCGGCGGCAGCGGGTCGGGACGTGCCGGCGCGCTGGTGGCTCCGGAGGTGAGCGCGCCGAGCCGGAAATGGCCCCGCTCGAGCGGGGTGTCGTCGTTCCACCGTTCACGGAACGTCTCCACGAGATCCGCGACGGCCGGACCGTGAACCTCGGTCTGGATGTCGTGCCATGGAGGTCGCGGCCCGAACGCGGGGTCGAGCACCTCAGCCTGCGGGTCGCCTTCATGACGCTCGTCGTCGCGACGCCCGTGGCAGAGGTCGATGCCACCCACGAAGGCGAGATCCTCATCGTGCCGGCCGGGGTGCAGGACCAGAACCAGCTTCTGGTGGTGCGACCCGCCGCGCCGGATACGCGCGTCCAGAAGCACGACTCCGCCGGCACCGTTCACGATGTCGGCAAGATCGCTGGCGTCCCCTTCATTGAATCCGAACATCCCCGGGTGCGAGCGCCACAGGAGCCCTCGGATGTGGACGCCTCGGCTCGCGAGACCGGAGAGCAATCCCCCGAGGGTCGGACCGTCCGGGCCGAGAAGCTCATCGTCGTCCCCACGCCAATCCGTGAACAGCACCTGGTCGCCAACACCGAGCGAGGAGAGACAACCGACGAGCCGAGAGAAGTACGTCGCCCCGTGGATCAGCGGCTCGACATGGTTGCCGACCGTCCAGGCAAGACCCGGCTCCCCCGCATGGCTGATGGCGGTCGCCGGATTGCCGCGCTCCTGCGCCGAGAGGAACCACTCCGATGCTCCTTGCATCCGGCTAGCCTACGGGCCCGGCGCCGGAGCGCTCAAGCGGGCGTCGACCTGGGTGACGCGGTAGCGTGACCTCATGCACGAGGACCAGCCCGAGGTCGAGATCCACGTGCGGCCGGACGGTTCGTACAAGGTGTACGGGCCCGTGCGCTTGGTCGACGTCGACGGCAATCCCTACGACGTCGAACCGTGGACGGTGACGGACGCGCACGGGCGGCGGATCAAGCTCTGCCGGTGCGGCCACTCGAGCACGATGCCCTTCTGTGACGAGACACACGTCGAGATCGGATTCACGTCGCAGCCACGCGTGACCGACGAGGTCGAACCGGCCTGACCGGGGGTCCCCGAGCGCCGGCCTAGGTTGCTCAACGTGGTGCCGTTCGTCCGAGCCGACTACGAGCGGTTCGCGGCCCGCTGATCGCGTCGGCAAGCTTCCCCGTATCACTGAAGGACCGTCCGCTGATATCCATCGGGGTATCGATGGGGCTTGGGGCATATATGACGCCCGATCGATGTCTGTGCAGATATCAGCGATGCCGGTGGAGACATCGAAACGAACGTGAGGTGTCTCGAGCAGCCTTCATACCCGTTTCGGTATCGGCCACGCCCCGGCGCGAACCGCCGGTCCGCGAACGCGCCGAGAGAGTTAGATCCCGGGTCCGGTCAGACGGACCTCGCCCTGCTTCGTGAACACGAAGACCTGCCAGTTGTAGTACGCGTAGTACGTGCGCGGATCGCGCACCATCTGCCTCGCGTACAGCAACACCGCCGCCACGTAATCGTTCACGGGGTTGTAGTGGTACAGCGCCGTACGGTCGTCCCCGGGGGCGCCGGAGGACGCCAGGTAGTTCGCGGCGCCGAGGATCGCATCGTGTGGGTCGTGGACGTCGCCGCCCAAGCCGTAGGCATCCCAGGTGGACGGGATGAACTGCATCGGCCCTTGCGCCCCCGCGTATGAGGATGACCGCACACGGCCGAACCTCGACTCGATGGCGTTCACCGCGGCGAGCACCTGCCACTGGACGCCGAAGCGCTGCTCGGCTTCCTGGTAGTACCCGAGCAACGTGCCAGCGGACTCGGGACGCTCGGTCCGCAGCGCGCTCGCATCGCTCACCGGCCGGGCATGTGAGAACAGACGCGCGGACGCCTCGACGTTGGCCTTGGTGAGCGCCGCTACGCTCGGCGAGAGGAGCGCGATCACGCGCGTGGCGAGCGCCGGCTCGCGCGCGAGCACCCTCGTGAGCCGCTGTTGATAGAGCGCGAGGAGCTGCACGCTCTCGGGCGAGCGGCTCGCGTGCGGATCGCGCGCCAGCCAACGATCGATCGCGTCGTACAGATCGTGTGTGGTGGTCTCGACCGCCGAGGCAAGGTCCGTTGGATTCTCGGGGACCGGCTGGTCCGGCGCGGGGAACCGCGGACCGCCCGCCCCGCCGGTGGCGCCATCGGCGGACCCCACGGCGCCCGGGGAGGACTGCACCGGGACAACGGCACTTCCCGAGCAGGCGGCCAGCAGGAGCGCGACCGCGAGCACCACGGCTCGCCGGCGCGTGGTCACACGCCCGCGAGCTCCGCGGCGTAGGGCGACTCGAGCAGCTCGTGCACCGGGCCGTCCTCCTCGAAGAAGAGGAATCGGTCCAACATCCGCATGAACCAGCGGTCGTGCGTCACGGCGATCACCGTGCCCTCGTACCGCAGGATCGCGTCCTCGAGCGCATCCGCGGAGGCGACGTCGAGGTTGTCCGTCGGCTCGTCGAGCAGCAGCATCGTGGGGCACTCGACCTCCATGAGCAAGAGCTGCAGGCGTGCCTGCTGCCCGCCCGACAAGATCTCGAACGGGTTGCGGCCCACATGCGCGAGCTCGTAGCGCTTCAGCAGCGACATCGCCTCGCTCATCGACATCCCACGCTTCTGGAGGACCTCGACGATCGGCATGCCCACGAGGTCCGGACGGTCGTGAAGCTGTCGGAACAGACCCGGCTGGACCCGCGCACCGAGCGTGAACGCCCCCTCGTGCCGGACGTTCTCACCGACCAACAGTCGGAGGAAATGCGACTTGCCGGTCCCGTTCGGCCCGAGCACACCGATCCGCTCGCCGAAGGAGACCTCGGCGTCGAACGGGTCGATCATCCCCGGGACCGACAGCCCCGAGATCCGCAGCGCCATCTTGCCAGTTCGCCCGCCGGCGATGCCGATCTTCACGTTCTGCTCCTTGGGCCGTTCGCGCGGCGTCTCCCGTTCCACGAACCACGTCAGCTTCTTCTCTGCCGAACGGGCGAGCGAGGCGAACTTGTCGTTCAGTGCGGCTCGGCGCTTCAGCTCCCGCAGGTTGTCCACGAGGTGCTGGTGCTTCTCGGCGTAGCGACGGTGCTCCTCCTCGAGCTGCTCGAGCCGGGCCTCGCGGGCCTCACCGTACGTGGCGTATCCCCCCGCGTGCGTCCATACGCCGTGCGCCTCGAGCGTCAGCACGCGCGTCGCCGTCCGAGCGAGCACCGCGCGATCGTGGCTCACGAACAAGATGGTTTTCGGCGATGCCGCCATCTGCTCCTCGAGCCAGTGCTTGCCTTCGATGTCGAGGAAGTTGTCCGGCTCATCGAGCAAGAGGACGTCGAAGTCGGAGCGGAACAGGACCTCGAGCGCGAGCCGTTTGCGCTCGCCGCCCGAGAGCGTCTCGATGTGCCGCTCGGCGCACTCGGGATACCCCTGCCCGAACGCCGCCGAGGTGCACACGTCCCAGGTCACCTCGGTCCGGTACCCTCCCGCCTCCTCCCACAGGGCCAGCGCGTTCGCGTACGCCAACTGGGCTTTCTCATCGGCCCGGTCCGCCAACGCGCGCTCGGCCTCGGCCACGCGACCTCCGGCATCCGACACACGGCGCTCGGCGTAGCCGAGGAGGAACTCACGGACGGTCGTCGGCTGCGCGTCCGAGCCGATGAGCTGGCGCATGAGCCCGATCCGCCCCGGGACATTGATGTGACCCGATCGCTGCGGCTCGAGGCCTGCGATCACGCGAAGGAGCGTCGACTTCCCGATGCCGTTCGCGCCGATCAGCGCGGCCCGGTGTCCCGCGGGGACGCGGAACGTCACTCCTTCGAACAGGGTCCAGCCGCCGGGATGGGCGTAGCTCACGTCGACGAGATCGATGACGGCCATGACTCAGGGAGGGTACCGGAGCTCGGCCGGCCGCAAGGTGCGTGAGGTGCGGCCGATGGGTAGGGTCGCAGCGTGGCCAAGCAGGAGGTCGAGCTCGTCGAGGCCGATGGCCTCGAGATCCGCGTGACGAACCCTTCGAAGGTCTTCTTCCCGCAGATCGGGATCACGAAGCTCGACCTCGTGCAGTACTACATCGCGGTGGCGAACGGAGCGCTGGTCGGGTGCCGCCACCGACCCTCAACGATGCTGCGGTTCCCCGACGGCATCGAGGGGAAAGCGTTCTTCCAGAAGCGGGTACCGGAGAGCCGCCCGGAATGGCTCCGCACGGCCATGATCCACTTCCCGAGCGGACGACGCGCAGAGATGATCGCGATCGCCGATGCGGCGCACCTGGTCTGGGCGACGAACCTCGGATGCGTGGACATCAACCCCTGGCCCGTGCGCTCGAACGACGTCGACCACCCCGACGAGCTGCGGATCGACCTGGACCCGACACCCGGGGTGCCCTGGCCCGACGTGCGCGACACCGCGATGGTCGCGGGCGACGTCTTGGAGGAGCACGACCTGGTCGGGTTCCCGAAGACCTCAGGCAAGCGAGGCATGCACGTGGTCGTGCGCATCGAGCCGCGATGGGAGTTCACCGAGGTCCGCCGTTCGGCGCTCGCCCTCGCGCGCGAGATCGAGCGGCGGATGCCCGAGGTCGCGACCACGAAGTGGTGGAAGGAGGAGCGCCGAGGAGTCTTCGTCGACTACAACCAGAACGCTCGCGATCGCACGACCGCGTCGGTGTATTCCGTGCGTCCCGTCGCCGACGCGCGCGTGTCGACGCCCCTCGGATGGGGTGAGGTACCGACCGTCGAGCCCGAGGCGTGGACGATCACCACCGTGCCCGAGCGGTACGCGTCGGGGATCGACCCGGGCGCGGGGCTCGACGACCGGGCCGGCTCGCTCGATGCCCTGCTCGAGCTCGCTCGGCGCGACGAGCACGAGGGACTCGGCGATGCGCCGTGGCCACCGAACTTCCCGAAGGCGCCGGGCGAGCCGGTACGCGCCCAACCGTCCCGGCGACGCGCGAAAGCCCAGGACGCCGAGGCGCCCCCCGAGAACTGACCCGCAGGCAACGCACCCCCGAAGGAAGGCCGGAACCGGGTTTCCGAGCGCCCGAGATTGGGAATGACGCACTCGGCCGGAGAACCGGCCCGATGAGGACCGAAAGGAGGTCCGTCATGGCAGAGACCCAGAGTGACGAGCGTGTGGAGGCAGACGGCGAGGTGACGACCGTGCGGAAGACCACTGCGGACGCCGACCCCGTGATCGTGGAGCGTCCCGTCGAGCGCACGGTCGTGGGATCCACGGCCCCGACGACGGCCGTTTCGCCGGGTCGAGGCGCGCTGCGACTCGTCCTGGGGGCGCTCGGCGCCGCCGGACTATTCGTGGGTGCGTTCCTCGCGTGGGTGAACGACATCAACGGCATCGACCTGTCGAACCGGGTCTTCTTCACCACGGACGTTCGGGCGACAACGCAGTTCCTGGCGTCGGCCGGGGCGATCACCATCGCGATCGGACTGGTGGCGTTGCTCGGTCTCACGTTCATCAACGGGTGGGTGGTTCGACTCGCCGGGATGGCGGGGATCATCGCCTTCGTCCTGAGCGTGATCTCGATGGCCAGGGCCCAGGGGTTCTCGCTGCCCGAGGACATCGGCATCGGGATGTGGGTGCTGCTCGCGGGCAGCGCCCTGACCATGATCGCCGGGTTCGTCCCCACGACGCGGGTGGTCGAGCGGCCCTCGGTCACCACGACCGCCTAACCGGGAGATCGAAGAGCACCCGCCCCCCGCCCAGGCGCGGAAGGAGGCTCGCGATGAAGGCGGATGGAACCCTCATCGAACGCGAGCACCTCGCCCTCCGAGGGTCCGCGCCCGGCGGGGGGGCGCGTCTAGGGACGCGCCGGATGTAGGAGCTGCGCACCTGCGAGGTCCCGAGCTGCCACACGATCTTGTCCGTGTACAACACCGGGGTTCGGTGTTGGCAGCATCAGGTGGCCACACGCTACGTCCCGCGCGGCAGCCGCCCGCGATTGGACGTCTCCTAGATCACGACCCGGGGGGTGGAGGGGTTTCCTCCGGGGGCACGGCCTCTGTCGTTGGGGCCGCTGGCGGAGCGGGAGGCGGCTGGGGCATCGTCGGCGGCGCCTGCATGGCGGGAGCCTCGCTCGGGACCATCGGCGGCATGCCCGCGGCTGCATCGTCAACGGTTCCCTTGCGACGGCCATTCATGAACAGCGCGATGGCGACGATCACGACGAGAGCGATCCCGACGATGAGCACGATCGAGGACGTCGAGGACGATCCACTGCCCGTCGCACCCGCCGTCGCTCGGAGCTCGAGCCGCTGACCGACCTGCGGCTTCCAGGTGACCGTGGTGCCGTCGACCGTGCCGTTCGTATCGGTGACCGATCCCGGGAACGTGATGGAGATCCGGATGTCGGCCCCGCCCAAGGCCTGGTTGATGCCGGGGATCGAGCTCGTCGCGCCGGAGGCCCCCGCCCCGCCCGAAAGATCCAACACGCCGGAGACGGTGAAGGTGTCACCGTGGCGAACGATGCTCAGCGACTCCGGATCATCCGCGTTGAACTGCGTGAGCGGCACCCCGTCGAACGTGAACTCCTCGCCGACGAAGTCGCCGTCATCGTAGGCTTTCGCGCTCACGCCCGGGACGCTGCTCGGGATCGGCGCCGAACTGCCGATGAGCTCCTGGGCCGATTGTCCGGTCAGCTGGAGCAACTGCTTGCTGAAAGCGAACACCATCGTGCCGCTCACCGTGTTGTCGGATGAGACGTCGAAATCGACGTTCAGCTTGATGCAGCCGGTGAGCAGGACCGCAAGCAGACCCACCGCCGCCAGCCGGGCCATCCGATGCGACATCGGGTTCCCCTCCCCTTCGGATCTGTTCGAGCGTACCTCACCGCCCGGGCGTGAGCGCCGAGACGACGTCTTCCTCCAGCCAGCTCAGGAACGCGTACACGGCGTAGGAAGCTGCTCGTTCATCGTCGCCCTCGAAGTCCAGAGGTGTGGAGGCTTCGGTCACGTCGAGACGAACCCCGAGCATCAGACGGACGTCGTTGATCGCTGCGAGCCACGCGGCCACCTCGTCCTCGGACAGCCGGTCGGCGTCGATCGTGCGCTCCATCGTGTCGACCGCCGCCATCCGCTGCGCGAGCAGGTCATCGTGCACCATGTGAGCGAATTCTGCCGAGCGCTCTGGGTCGTCCGCGTATGCGGGCGGGAAGAGTCGCTGCAATGCGGGGTCGGCCGGGTCGCCACCCCGCAGAAGATCCCGCAGCATGCTCGGAACGCCGCGGATCGTCTCCCGCTCGGATGTGGTGAGTCGCACGAGGAACCCCCCGTTGCGCGTGCGCTTCACCCGCTCGAGCGCCACCGGTTTACCGGTCCCTCTGCATCGTCGCCCACAAACCGTGCGCGTGCAGTCGCGAGACGTCGAACTCGCATTTCTCCCTCGAACCCGACGCGACGACGGCCTTGCCCTTGTGATGGACGTCGAGCATCAGCTTCGTCGCCTGCGCACGCGGGTAGCCGAACAGCTTCTGGAAGACGAACACGACGTATGACATCAGGTTGATCGGGTCATTCCATACGATGACGATCCACGGGACGTCGGGCTCGATGATCTCCTCTTCGGCGGGTCGCTCGACCTCGACGGGTGCCGTGGATCCTGCGGTCACGCCGTCACCGTACCTGCTTCCGCGCTACGGACGGACTCGAAGGACGAGGATCGCCACGTCATCCGGTGCCTCGGAATCGGGGTCGGCCACTGCCTCGATGAACCGGTCGGCCGTGGCGTGCGCGTCGAGACCCGTGCACGTGCGCAGGAACGCGATGAGCTCAGATTCGCCGAGCGGGTGCGACCGCCGGGAGTCGATGAGTCCGTCTGTGAAGAACACCACGATGTCCCCGGGCGCGAGCTCGATCGAACGGTCTTCCAGCTCGACCTCCTCGAAGATACCGAGGAGGGTCCCCGGGACGCCGATGGTCTCGGCGCGCCCGTCCCCGTGAAGCACGAGCGGCAGGGGATGGCCGCCGCACGACACCGTGAGCCGGGCGCCCTCGGCCCGAGGCTCCAACAACGCGAACGCGACCGTGGAGAATCGCTCGCCGTCCTCACGGCGCAGGGCTTCACTCATGGTCGCCAAGACGGCGCTCGGGGTCCGCTGATGCAGGGCGACGGCGCGGAGCGTGTGCCGGGCGAACCCGGTGAGGGCCGCCGCCTCGACCCCCTTGCCGCACACGTCGCCGATCGCGACGGCCCATTCCCCCTCGCGGATCTCGAACACGTCGTAGAAGTCGCCACCGACCTCGTTGCGCTCGATCGCCGCGGGTTGGTACAGGGCAGCCGCCTCGATGCCGGGGATCTGGGGGAGCTCCGGCGGGAGCAGGCTCCGCTGGAGCGTGCGGGCGATATGGCTGCGCTCCTCGTAGAGGCGAGCGTTGTCGATCGCCAGCGCGGCTCGGCGCGCGAGGTCCTCGGCGAACTCGAGGTCGGACTCTCCGAAACGACGACCGGACTCCGCCGACGCGAACGTCACGGCTCCGATCGCTCTGCCACGAGCGACGAGCGGGACGATCATCGCCGATCGCAGCCCGAGCGAGCGCGCCATCACCAGTTGCTCCGGGTGGCGGATCCCCGTTTCGAGCATCTCGTCCGTGATCTCGGGATAGATCACCGACCTGGAGGTGCGGATAACCTCGTGGATGCCACCCGGTTCGCTCGGATGGGGCGGGAACCGATACCGGAACTCCTTCGCGGTCGCGATCTTCTCCGCGTCCGAGTGGGTCACCTCGATCGACTGGACCGAACCGTCGGGCTCCACGACCTCCACGCTGCACCAGTCGGCGACGCGTGGCACCGCGAGTTTCGCGAGCTTCGACAGGGTCTTGCGGTAGTTCAACGAGGCGGCGAGCACGACGCTGGCGTCGGCGAGGAACGAGAGCCGCTCGTTCGCAGATTCGGCCTCGGCGCGTGAGGCCCGCTCGTTCGCGAGCAGCTCGGCGCGGATCCGCTCGCTGCGACGCCGGTCGGAGATGTCCCGGATGTATGCGGTGAACAAGAGCTGCCCGGGATCGTCCACGCGGGTGACGGTCACCTCGACGGGCACCTCCTCCCCGTCGGCGCGGAGCGCGTCCAGCTCGATCCGCCGCCCGATGATGGTCGCCTGGCCGGTTTCGACGTAGCGCGCGAGAGACGCGCGATGCCGATCGCGGTCGGCGGGCGGGATGAGGAACGAGGCGAGCTCGGAACCGATGACATCGGCGGCGCGGTACCCGAACATATCCTCGGCGGCCGGGTTGAAGTCGACCACGAGGCCATCCGCGTCCATCGAGACGATCGCGTCCTGCGCCGACTGCAAGATCGCGCTCTTGCGAGCCTCGCTCTCGCGTACGACCGACTCCACGTGCTTCCGCTCGACGAACTGACCGATCTGGCTGCCGATCGTGGTCATCATCTGCAGCAGCTCCTCGTCGGGCTCACGGATGTCGTGGCTGAAGAACTCCAGGACGCCGAGCACCTCCTCGCCCAGACGGATGGGGAACGCCAGGGCGCTGTGCAGCCCGTCTCGAGCCGCCGACGACGCTCGAGGGAAGTTGTCTTCCTTCGTCACGTCGTCGATCCATACCGAGCGGTTCTCCTCCCAGACGCGGCCCGGCAGACCGAGGCCCGGGACGGGCGCGAAGTCGCGGGACGCTTGGAGGAAGCTCGGCGCCCGTTCGGGGATCGCGGCCCAGGTCCCGGCACATCGCAGGATCCATCTCCGGCGATCCACGAAGTACACCGCACCCAGCTCCCACCCGAGGCTCTCGCCGACGGCCGACAGGATGCGTGGCGTCGCCTCATCCAGCGTCTCGGACTCGGCGAGGAGCCGCGCGACGGCGTGTTGGGCGATGAGGCGCTGCTCGGCTTCCTTCTGGGCCGTGATATCCGTGCACACCCCCACCATGCGCACCGGACGGTCGTCCTCGTCTGTCAACAGACGAGCGCGAGCGCTGATCCACCGCATGACACCGCTCGGCAAGATGATGCGGTACTCCGCAGCGTAGTCGGAGCGCTCGGTCACCGCGCTGGCGATCTTCTCGAGGACCGTCCCGCGATCCTCGGGATGCATATCGGCCTGGTACGCCTCGAACGTCCCGGGGAAGGTTCCCGCCTCGAGGCCGTGGATCAGCTCCAGGCTCTCTGACCAGCGGACGGTGCCATCGTCGATCGTCCACTCCCACGTGCCCATGCCTCCCGCCGCGAGCGCGAGCCGCAGGTGCTCCTCGCTGCGCCGGAGCGCGTCCTCCGCTGAGCGGCGATCTCGCTCGCTCACGTCGATCTCGAACCAGACGTGGGTCGTGGGCTCGACCTCGATGCCCCATCGGCTGGAGAGCTGCTCGACGAGGAACAGTCCCCACCCACCGGGGAGGTCGGCGGCCCCGCTCCGCGCGCGATGCGCGAAGCCCTCGCCGGCGTCGAGCACGTCGACGCGCACGCGCTCAGGCGTGGCGTCGAGGAGCACGCGGATGCCGGCATCTGATCCGTTCGGGCCGTGGCGAACGGCGTTCGTGACGACCTCGCTGATGAGCAGCCGGAGATTGGCGGCTAGGTCGGCAGCGAGCGGTGGATCGAGTTCCTCGAGGAGGCGTCGAGCCTCGGAGGCGGCCTCCGGGGCGACGGGGAGTCGCCGTTCAAGGTTCACGCTGGGTCGGCCTCGACAGGTCCGTAGGGTGGTCCACGAACTCTAGTTGATGCTCGAGGCGAGTGATGCGGAAGACTCGATGGACCTGCTCAGGACCGCGAACGAGCGCGACTCGGCGCCCCCGTTCCCGGGCGTTGGCATCGAGCATCAGCAACAGCCGCAGGGCACTCGAATCCAGGAATGACACCTCACGCAGGTCGACGACCAAGATCGGAACCTGTTCCTCGAGTGGGCGGATCCGGCGTTCGACGTCCGCCGCAGCAGAGATGTCGAACTCACCGGAGATCGACACAACGGCCGCCTGCGGGACCGCGTTTGTCGTGATCGCGATCTGATGCATCCACCACCTCGGCGCCCGTCGGC
>JBDTYT010000046.1:0-13279 GCA_040005555.1 Actinomycetota bacterium
TCGTCGACCGCGCGAAGGCGAGCGAGGATCGGCTCAACGTCGGCCGTCGGCTCTTGCTCGGGCAGCTGCCCGTGCGGCGCGTGCAAGAACGTCTCGTAGACGAGGAACCGCTCCGTCGGGGTCGCCTTAATCCCGAGCCTGCCGCAGCCCTGGCAGATGTAGTGACCCGACCGGCCAGTGAGCTTATCGCCGCAGAGCCCGCACCTCATGAGCCCGAGCGCCGCATACCGTCGGCCAGACGGACGACCCGGCGACGCGATCCGGCCCTTGCTGTCCTTCTTCGGCTTGCCGTTCCCACGCTGCTCGATGCGGTCGAGCGCCGCCAGAAGGAGCGTGTGCTCGTCCTCCGTCAGCAGCGCCGGTCGCCCTCCGACTCCGACAAGGTGACGCCCACTGAGCGTCCGCTTCAGGTGCGACGGCCTCCAACGTGCCCCATAAGGGGTCGTGATGCCCTGTGCGTTCCAGTCCATGCAGATGCGGTAGGGCGTCGCCCCCCGGATGATCCGGCGGACGGCCTCATTCAGGAGCGCCGCCTCATCGGGGTCGATCGTCCAGTCCTTGCGGTAGCCGAAGGCGCGGCGCGATCCACCGGGAGCCTTGCCCTTCGCGAACGCTCGCTTCAGTCGTTCGGAGGTCCGCTCGGCTTCGCCCTGGTCGATCTGGGCTAGGATGCCCGCGAGCATCCGGCCGTCGGCGGTCGTCAAGTCGATCCGGCCGGAGACGACGGTATCGATCTCGATGTCGTGAGTTTTGGTTAGGTCGATCAGCCGCTGAAGGTCTCGCGGCCGTCGGTACATCCGGCTCGACGAGTAGGCTGCAATTGCGTTAACGCGCCCAGCCTCAAGGTCGGTGAGGAGCCGTTCCCAGTCTGGCCGACGGCGGCCCGACGTGGCTGAGACGTCGTTGTCGCGGTAGACATCTACGACAGCCCAGCCATGGCGCTTCGCGAGCCTCCGAGCGTCCTCTTCTTGTCGCTCGACCCCGGCCTCTCGCCCCTCTGGGTCCGAGCTGATTCTCGTGTAGATCGCGGCCTTCCGGGTCACAGTATTCTCCCTGGTCAGCGACACCTTCCGGATGGCGACCAGAATACCTTGGTTTGCGAGAATGTCCATAGTTCTCGTAGAACGGCTCGAAGATCACGACCTCGTCGCCGGGATCGAGCACCCCGAGCATCGAGGCGATCATCGCCTCCGTCGAACCACACGTGACGGTGATGTGTCGCTCGGGCTCGACCCACGACATCCCGTACCGGTCTCGATAGCTATTGGCGATGCCCTCGCGGAACGCCTCGGCGCCCCAGGTGATCGGGTACTGATTGACGTCGTCCGCGATCGCCTTCCGGGCCGCGTCCTTCAGCTCCTGCGGCGCGGCGAAGTCCGGGTACCCCTGCGAGAGGTTGATCGCGTCGTGCGCCATCGCCAGGCGCGTCATCTCGCGGATCACCGACTCGGTGAACGATGAGGCCTTGGCTGAGGGCCGGATCTTCGACATCGGGGCGATGATATCGAGGAGTGCGGGACTGTAACCGGTCCTTGAGATTACCCCCCTGCAATGCTGGAGGGGTCACCTCGGCACTCAGAGGATCAGCCTCCGCCGTAGTCGTCGGCACCGAGATCTGATCGGCGAAGTGACAGGCCGCCCGGTGGCCCGTCTCCCACAGACGGAGCTCCGGCCGTTCGGTCTCGCAGATCTCCGGTTTCCCGAGCTGGTCGCGCAGCCAGCATCGGGTGTGGAACGCACAACCCGGTGGCGGCGCCGCTGGACTGGGAACGTCGCCGAGCAACACGATCCGTTCTCGTCGAGCCTCGACGGCCGGGTCCGGGATCGGCACCGCTGACAAGAGCGCGACCGTGTACGGGTGGAGGGGTTGTCTGTAGAGGTCCGGTCCGTCCGCCCATTCGACGATCCGACCGAGATACATGACCGCGATGACATCGCTCATGTGTCGCACGACCGCGAGGTCGTGAGCGATCACGATGTACGTGAGCTCGAATTCGGTCTGGAGCCGTTGCAGGAGATTGACGATCTGGGCTTGGATCGAAACATCGAGCGCGCTGACGGGCTCATCGGCGACGATGAGGTCAGGCCCGACCGACAGCGCGCGGGCGACGCCGACCCGCTGTCGCTGCCCGCCCGAGAGCTCGTGCGGATGGCGCCCTGCGTGACGAGGGTTCAGGCCGACCAAGGAAAGGAGCTCCGCCACGCGTTCTTCGCGCGCATGTCGGTCGCCGATCCCGTGGATCTCGAGCGGCTCCGAGATGCTCTTGCCGATCGACATCCTCGGGTCGAGCGAAGCATAGGGGTCTTGAAACACCATCTGGAAGCGGCGGCGCGTCTGTCGAAGCTCGTCACGATCGAGCGCCCACAGGTCGCGTCCCTCGAACAGGACCGTGCCGGCGGTCGGCCGGTACAGAGCGACGATCGCTCGCGCGAGCGTGGACTTGCCCGAGCCGGATTCACCGACGAGTCCGAGGGTCTGACCCCGGCTGACCTCCAGCGATACCCCGTCGACCGCGCGAACCTCGCCGATCCGGCGGCGGAGGAGGACCCCTTCGGTGATGGGGAAGTGGATCTCGAGCCCTTCGACCTGGAGCAACGGCGTGGGATCGTCGCTCACGACACTTCTCCGGGCGGCGGTGCCGCGGTGAACCCGGGCCGGTCCGGCCGCCCGAGCGTGGCCTCCGACGGGGTCACCGGGTTGTGGCACGCGACCGCGTGTCCCGGATCGACCGGCTCGAGCGGCGGCATCTCGTCCCAACACACATCGAGCCGCCAGGCGCACCGCGGGGCGAACGGACACCCGGACGGCGCCTGGCGAAGGTCTGGCGGCGCGCCCTCGATCGGCCGGAGCGAGCCGCGCTCAGCGTCGAGCCGCGGGATCGAGTGGAGCAATCCGACCGTGTAGGGATGCCGCGGCCGCGCGAACATCGCCGTCGTCGATGCCGACTCGACGATGGATCCCGCGTACATGACGGCGACCCGCTGCGTCATCCTGGCGATGATCCCGAGATCGTGCGTGATCAGCACGACCGCCGTACCGGTGTTCGCGGTGAGCTTCGCGAGCAGCTCGAGCACCTGTGCCTGGATCGTGGCGTCGAGGGCGGTCGTGGGCTCGTCGGCGATCAGGATCTTGGGCTCGAGGGCGAGGGCCATGGCGATCATCACGCGTTGCCGCATGCCGCCGCTGAACTCGTGCGGATATCGGCGCAGCTGCTCCTCGGGCCGCGGGATGCCGACGAAACCGAGCAGCTCGATCGCCCGCGCACGACGCTGCTTTGCATCGGGGCCATCGTGCGCGCGGATCGTCTCCTCGATCTGCTCCCCGATGCGCAGGACCGGATTCAGGCTCGTCATGGGATCCTGGAACACCATCGCGATGTCGCGACCGCGGATGGCGCGCATGGATCGCTCCGGCAGCTCGGTGAGCCGCACCCCATCGAAGATGACCTCGCCGGTGACGGTCGCGGTCGCAGGGAGCAGCCGCACGACCGCCAGGCTCGTGACGCTCTTGCCGGACCCCGACTCCCCGACGACTGCGAGCGTCTCGCCCTGGTCGACGAAGAGGTTCACCCCGTTGACCGCGTAGACGGTGCCGTCGTCGGTCGAGAACCGGACCACGAGGTCTCGGATCTCGAGGAGATGCGCCGGTCGGGCCTCCTTCGTCGTGGCGCCGGCGCGGGTGGCTGAGGTCACGCGCGCTTGTGCTCCGGCTCCGAGGTCGCCGCCGAGAACGAGCCTCCGTACATCGGCAGGTCGATCGCGTGACCCTCTCGCCTCAACTGCTCCCACATCCGGTTGAGTCCCACGGATCCGAACTCGCGAACCCGTTGCACCGCATCCAAGTCGAGAACTTCGGTGAGGTATTCCTCGCCGTCGCCGGCGACCTGGAGCGGATGGCCTTCCGGGTCCACGATGATGCTCCGGCCCGGCCCAGGGCGGCCGCCCATGTTGGGGTTCACGACGTAGACCTGGTTGACGATCGCGTTCGACCGCGCGAGCACCAGCTCCTGCTCCCGGTCGGAAGTGCCGGTGGCCGTGGGCTGCAGGATCACCTCCGCACCCATCCATGCGACGTGGCGCGCCGCCTCCGGGAACCACCCGTCGTAGCAGATCATCAAGCCCGCGCGCCCGACGTCATCGATGTCGAACACGACGAATCGGTCGCCGGCCGTGGTTCGCTCCCACGGCCTCCACGGGAACACCTTCCGGTACTTCGCGACGATCCCCTTCGTCGGCGAGATCGCGAGGGCCGTGTTGTACACGTCCTTGTCACCACCGCTCTCGTAGATCGAGCCGGGAACCAGCCAGACGTTCAACTTCTCGGCGATCTTGCATAGCCGGTCGGTGAGCGGTCCCGGCACGGGTTCCGCGACGGAAGCGGAGTACCCCGGAGGCGTTGGGTCCGCCATCGCTCCGATCGCCGAGAGGTACAGCTCCGGGAATACGAACAGTCGCGTTCGCGAGAACGCGGTCTTCAACTCGCTGAGCTCGGTCTCGAACTTCTCGTACGTCGCCTCCACGTCCCACGCCACTGGGGCGACCTGTGCAGCGGTGATCGGTAGCAGCCTGCTCATCGGACCTCCTCCTCCGTCGTGCGCGATGGGCGCTCGAGTAGCCCGAGTTGCACGAGCATGCTCATCTGATCCCAGTAGCTCCGGATCGTGCGGAGCCGAGTGCCGTTGTACTCGAAGATGTTGCAGAGCCGGTCGACGCAATGCTTGCCCGTCGGTTCCATGCCGTAGTAGACCCCCTCATGCGTGCCCTGACCGGTGAACTCGGCGATGACGTGCGAGTCGCCCTCCACGACGTTCATGATCTCGACACGCCCGTCGGGGAACCCTTGATACCACTCTTGGAGATACTCGATCCAGGGCGCCTTCCCGCGAACGATCTCGCCGGTCGCCACGTCCTCCAGCGTCGTCTCATCGTCGCCGATCCACGTCCCCTCGAGATCGCGATCGTTGATCGCGAGGATCGAGGCGACGACTCGTTCTGATCGCTCGCTCACTCAAACCCCTCCCAGGGACCCACGTAGCCGTGGGTCGAGCCAGTCCCGGAGGCCGTCGCCGAGGAGGTTGAAGCCGAGGACCGTGAAGGCGAGGGCGAGTCCGGGGAACGTCGGGTACCACCAGTAATCGCGCAGGAAGGCGCGGGCATCCGTCATCATCGCTCCCCACTCGGGCGCCGGGGGCTGCGCACCCAGGCCGAGGAAGGAGAGGGACGACGTGAACAAGATGGCGTAGCCCACGTCGAGCGATGCCTGGATGATCAGCAGCGGGAACACGTTGCGCAGCAGGTGCCGGAAGACGATCCGCGACGTGCTGGCGCCGGACACGCGGGCGGCGAGAACGAACTCGCGTTCGCGGAGCGAGAGGACTTGTCCCCGCGCGAGTCGTGCGTACCAGGGCCAGTAGACCGTCGACAGCGCGAGCATCGTGTGGGTGAGGCTCGGCCCGAGCGTTGCGGCGATCGCGGCGGCGAGGATCAGCGCCGGGAAGGCGAGGAACAGGTCGGTCGTGCGCATGATGATCTCGTCGACGAGTCCTCCCACCATCGCCGAGACGATCCCGAGGAGCGTGCCGACGGCCACGGACGACAACAGGATCACGGCAGCCACCTCGAGCGAGATCCTCGCGCCGGCCAGCACGCGGCTGAAGATGTCGCGGCCGAAGTCGTCCGTTCCGAACAGGTGATGCAACGACGGCGGCTGCAGGCGCTGCAACAGATCGATGTTCGTCGGGCTCTTAGGCGTGATCCACGGTCCGAAGATCGCGACGAACACCACCAGTCCGACGATCGTCACACCGATCAGGTTGAGCCACGACGTGCCGACGAACCGACGCACCGATGCGAGGCGCGGGCGCCGGCGAGCTCCGGGCAACGTCGCCTCGATCACGTGTATCGGATCCGAGGATCGAGGAACAGGTACACGAGGTCGACGAGCAGGTTCATGCCCACGTAGACGAGCGCGATGAGCAGCGTGACACCCATGGTCGCGTTGTAGTCCGATGCGCGGATCGCGTCGTACGCGTAGCGCCCCAAACCGGGCCACGCGAAGATCGTCTCCACGAGGAAGACGCCTCCAGCGAGCAGGCCGACCTCGAGGCCGAGGACCGTCACCGCGGGCAGCAGGGCGTTGCGCAGTGAGTGACGGAATAGGACGCGGCTGCCACTCAGACCCTTGGCTCGCGCCGTCCGCACGTAGTCCTCACCGAGCACCTCGAGCATGCTCGTGCGAACGATCCGGGCCATCAGGCCGATCTCGGCGAGTGAGAGCGTGGCGACGGGCAGCACCAGGTGTCGAACGGCGTCGACGAACGTCGACCACTGTCCGGCGAGCAGGCTGTCGACGGTGTACAAGCCGGTCACGTGGGGCGGCGCGACGACGCCGGTCGCCAGCCGTCCGCCGAACGGGAACCACCCCAACCGCGAGTAGAACAGGAGCTGGAACAGCATCGCGAGCCAGAACGCGGGCATCGAGAGACCGGCGATCGCGAGGAACCTGCCGCCGACGTCGACGGCCGAGTTCCGTCGCATCGCAGAGGCGACACCCACCAGCAGGCCGAGGATCGAGCCGACGAGGAGCGCCGAGACCGCGAGCTCGACCGTCCCGGGGAAGTAGTCGGCGAGGTCGGTGACGACCGAACGCCTGGTCACGAAGGACTGCCCGAGGTTGCCGTGGGCGAGGTCGGTCATGTAGCGGACGTATTGCGTCGTGAGCGGCTTGTCGAGCCCGTAGATGCGCCGGATGTTCGCGAGGGCGGCGGCGTTCGCGTGCGGCCCGGCGATGAGGCGCGCGGGATCCCCCGGAGCAACCCGCGCGAGGAAGAACGTGATCAGGGTCACGCCCCACAGGACGAACACCATGAAGACGAGCCGCCGGAGTATCAGCCGGCCCATGTTCGTCCGTCCCTCGTCGGTTCCGTCAGCGGGCGCTCAGGCGCGGTAGAGCGCGTAGTAATCCCAGGTCAGGATGTAGAGGGGATTGAAGACCTGGCCCTTGATGTCGTTGCGGAAGTACGTCTCGTCGAGCTGCTGGCCAACGGGGATGATCGGCGGATCCTGCCGCGTCATGATGTCCTGCGCCTCGACGAACATGTCGGTGAGCTTCGTGTCGTCCGTCTCGCTGAATCCCGCGTTGATGATCTCGTCGACGCGCGCGTTGTGGTAGTAGCCGCTGTTGTAGCAGGGGCACTTGTCCGGCGCTGCGTCGCTGTTGAAGATCACCCAGGAGTAATCCGACGGGTCGTTGTAGTCGGGCCACCAGCCCCAGTAGTACATGTTCGCCCGCTCGCTCACGGGCCGGTCGGTCGTGAGGTCGGCGTTCATCGCCGAGAATTCCTTCTCGACGAGCTGGAGCTTGAGTCCGACCTTCTCGAGCTGCTGCTGCATCACGAGACCGGCCTCCTTGCCGAAGCCGGTGTAGTACTCGTACGTGAGCTGCGTCCCGGGCTGCAC
This sequence comes from Actinomycetota bacterium, assembly GCA_040005555.1. Lineage (GTDB taxonomy): Bacteria > Actinomycetota > UBA4738 > UBA4738 > HRBIN12 > JBDTYT01. The sequence continues at coordinate 7,459 of JBDTYT010000046.1, forward strand.
CCCGGCTGCGTCCAGGAGCTGTTTCGCCTTCTCGATGTCGGTGGGGTACAGGAACACGTTGGGGTCGTGCGAGAACAACAGATCGGGGAAGGGCCCGTTGCCTCGTTCGAGCGTGTCCTTCATGACCGTGCTGAGGAACTCGTCGTAGGGGAACAGATAGTTCATCGCTTGGCGCGCCTCGGGACTCGCGAGCGGGCCGTACGCGCCGAGGATGATGTACGTCATGTCCAGGTTCTTGAAGTCACCCACGTAGAACCTGCCGTCGCTGCGGATCGCGGCGGTATCCTCTGCGGTTCCGGCGTACGCGATATCGACGTCTCCGGACTCGAGGAGCAGCCGTCGCGTCGAGGCATCGGGGATCGACTTGATGATCACCTTGTCGAAATGCGCGCCGTCCCAGCCACGCCAGTAGTTGGGGTTCTTCACCAGGACGACCTGGTTGCCGGGTTCGATCGAGTCGAGGATGTACGGGCCCGTTCCGATCGCATGGCTCGCAAGCCACTCGTGCCCCTGATCGTCCGGCCCGGTGGAGTGCTCGGTGAAGACCTTCGGGCTCACGATCCCCGTGCCGTACTGCGCAGCCACGACGACGTCGAAGTGCGGGTAGGGATATGCGAGGTCGAACCGGATCGTGAGGGGATCCTCGACGACGATCTGCTTCTCCGGGTTGGGCAGGAACGAACCGAGGATGTATTGCGTTCCGAGCTGGATCCGGATGGTTCGAACGTAGTTCTCCTTGACCGCCTCGGCGTCGAGCGGGGTGCCGTCGGTGAACGTGATGCCCGGATGCAGGTGGAACGTCCAGCTCGAAGCATCCTTGTTCGGTTCCCACGTATCGGCGAGCAAGGGCTCGACCTCGCTCGCGCTGTCGCCCTTGAGTCGGATCAGGGACTCGTAGATGCCTCGCCAGATGAGCGCCTCGCTCAGCAGGTACGCGCTCGCCGGGTCGAAATCACCGTTGAAGGCGTCGACCGCGACCACCAGGGTCTTCGGATCGCGATTCAGAGCGGCGTTGGTCCCGTTCGTGTCTCCGCCTTTGGAGCTCGAACACGATGCGATCAACAGGCCCGTGGCAACGAGAGCGAGCAGCGCGCGACGACTCATGGGATCCCCCTCCGTTCGGTCTGGAGGCCTTTTAGCATTCACCGAGCGCTCGGTCAACATATACTGGACCGGTGGTAGACGGCGCGACCGACGCCCGGCTCGAGCGCGGAGCCGACACGCGACAGCGGATCATCGCCGCGGCGTGGAGCGCGATCGCCGAGCATGGGATCGCCAAGCTGACCACGCGCGAGGTCGCGAAGCGAGCCGGCGTCACACACGGGATGTGCTACTACCACTTCGCGACTAAGGAGGACATGGTCCTCGCGGTCGTCGAGCACGCGCGGCATTACTGGATCGGTCCGCTCGAGCGATTGACCAGCGGGTCGGGACCACCGCTGGAAAAGCTCGAGTCGCTCGTGCGCTGGATGGCCCAGCCCGCCACTCGAGAAGTGATGCGGGTCCATCTGCAGCTCGTCTCGCAGAGCGAGTTCAGCCAGACGCTTCGAGATCGCATGGCCGCGGAGTACGCGCGCTGGCATGCGGGCTACGTGGGTTTGTTCCAGCAGCTCGAAGACGCCGGACTGCTTCGGGAAGACGTCGACCCTGTGTTCTTGGGCGTCGGTTTCGCGACGCTCGCCGACGGACTCGTCGATCAGCAATCGCTGGATCCCGCCGTGCGATCGGAAGCGATCATGCGCGCTTTTCTGTCTCCATTCGTCCCTCGCTCTCTCGCCTAGTCGAGGAACGAGCGGGTGCGGCGCGCGTCGGGAACGTCCCCTTTGCGCTCGAATAGCGCGAGCGCCTTTCGAGCCGCAGTGACAGCCTCCTCTTCACGCCCGGCGGCGCGGAGCACCGTGGCGAGTGCGAGCAGCGTCTCTCCATGCCGAATGAGGTCCTCGGTTGGCTCGAGTGCGGCGACACCCTCCCTCGCGAGACGTTCCGCCTCCTGGAGCTCTCCACGTGAGGCGAGGATCACCGCCTGGGCGCTGCGCTCGAGGCCGATGGCTTCGTAGTCGTCGGAGGGCGTGTCGAGGTGGGCAGCGAGGATCTCGAGCGCTTCGTCGTCGCGTCCGAGCTCGTGCAGCGCCCGCGCGAAGTACCCGGCGATGCTGGCGGCGAACCCGGCGCTGGCGCGCGCGTAACCTTCCCGCAAGAGCGGCTCGGCCAGATCCGGCCGGTCGGCGAGCAGTTCGGTCCAGCCCGCGAACACGGGCTCGGCGGCGGACAGGATGCCCAGCTCTCTCGCGCGCGCCAGCGCCCGCTCGCCGAACGCTCGAGCCTCGTCGATCCGTCCCGCGAGCGCGAGCGCCACCCCTTTCAGCTCGAACGTGTGCCCCGACTCGGCGTCGGTCGCGAGATCAGAGATCGGCCGCGTTCCGAGCACCTGCACCACGAACCCGCGGTTCCGGGCCACGCGTTCGAGGAACCGGTCGCCGACCGCCTCGCCGTCGGACGCCGCCTGTTCGCACAACCGTGCGGCTTCCGTCATCCGTCCCAGCCAGTTGTGCGCGACCCCGGCGGCCAGCCGCGTCCACCCCAGGAGTCGGCGATGCTCGTGCGCCGCCCCGATCGCCGCCTCGCACGTCGCGGCGAGCTCGATGATCCTCGGTGCGGGGTTCGCAGCCGGATCGAGGGTCGCGCCGCTCGTAGCCGCGATCACCGCGAGCCCCGCGATGGCCCCCTCCGAACCCGACCGCTGGGCTCGCTCGAGCGCGCTGACGAGGACCTCCGACTTCCGCTCGAACGACCCTCCTTCCCCGAACGCTTGGGCGGCCGCCGCCGCGAGCGCAGGACCACGCGGCTCCGCGTCCGGAAGCAGTTCGAAGGCGCGTTGCCACATCGCGGCGGCGGACGGCGTGTCCCCGCGCTCGGCCGCGCGATCGCCGGTGGCGCTCAGGAGCTCGGCGGCGCGTCGGCCGACCGCTAGGGTGACGTCGTCGAGCGGTCCGAGCTCGGAGCGGAGCGTGAAGGAGCGGTCGAGGTGATAGGCGAGGATCTCGTCCAGCTCGCTCCGCTCCGTCCCGGCGCGCTCGAGCCAGTCGGCGAACCGCGCGTGCAGGTCCGCGCGGGTCTCCTTCGGGATCGACCCGTACGCAGCGTCCCGGATGAGCAGGTGCCGGAACCGGAACGCGTCCTCGCCGGCGACATCGGGAGCGGCGGGGCGCACCAGATCACGGCGAACGAGCGACCGCAGGTGTTGGTCGGCGGATGCCCGGAGCTCGTCGTTGCACAGCGCGAGGACGCCGCCGCGATGGAACACCTTGCCTTCGATCGAGGCGCGTTCGATCACCGCACGCTCTTGCGGCTCCAGCCGGTCGAGGCGGGCGCCGAGGAGCGCCTGGATCGTGGGCGGCACGGCGAGCTCCGCCTCAGGGTCGTCCTTCCCCGTCATGCCGTCCTCGGTGATCATCGCGGCCATCTGCTCGACGAACAGGGGATTGCCCTCGGAGGCGGCGGCCACCCGCTCGACGAGCGAGCGTCGGGCGCCGGTGTCCCCGAGCAGCTCTTGCGCGAGGCGCTCGGTTTCCGCCTCCGGGAGCGGTTCCAGCAGGAAGGACGTCGCGTTCATCTTCCCGCCACCCCAGCCTGAACGTTCATCCAGGAACTCAGGACGCGCCGAGCAGAGCAACACGATCGGCGAGCCGCGGCTCCAATCGGCGACGTGCTCGACGAGGTCCAGCAGCGTCGGCTCGGCCCAGTGCAGATCGTCGAGGTCGACGACGAGCGGAGCACGGCTCGCGATCGCCTCGAACGCCTTGCGGACCGCCCAGAAGGTCTCCTCGGGGTCGGCCTGCGCGCCCTCGAGACCGAGTAGGTGCGCGAGCCGCTGGGTGATGGTGTCGGCATCGAGGCTCGGCTCTACTACGGCGCGGAGCTTCGCGAGCACGTCCTCGCGGGGGTCGACCTCCGAGAGCCCGGCCGCCCACGTGAGCATCTCGACGATCGGCCAGAACGTGATGCCCTCGCCGTACGGTAGGCATCGACCACGGAGCACTGTCGTGTCGGGCACGGCGCCGAGGAACTCGTCGACCAGCCGCGACTTGCCGACACCTGCCTGGCCGAGGATCGTGACCAGGACGCACGCTCGCTCGCGGACGGCGCGGTCGAAGGCCTCGGTGAGCAGCCGCAGCTCCCCTTGCCGTCCGACCATCGGCGCGTCCCGGCGCCGAACCACGCCATCGACGCCTTCGCGCACGGCGACGAGGCGCCAAGCGCGGACGGGCTCGGCCTTCCCCTTCGCATCGATCGCAGGCGCCGCCTCGGCATCTACGGCGTCTCGAACCAGCCGGTAGGTCGGGTCGCCCAGCAAGGTCTCGTCGGCTCCCGCGGCTTGCTCCAGCCTCGCGGCCGTGTTCACGACGTCGCCGGTCACGAGGCGGTCCCCGCTCGCCGCGTCGGTTGCGACGACCTCGCCGGTATTCACGCCGATCCGGTTGGAGATCGAAACGGCATGGTCCCGCTCGAGCTCCTTGTTCAGGTCTTCGAGGGTCCGTCGCATCTCCGCCGCGGCGCGGACGGCACGCAGGGCATCGTCCTCGTGCACCCGTGGGATCCCGAACACCGCCATCACAGCGTCGCCGATGAACTTCTCGACCGTGCCGCCGTTGCGCTCGATCGGCGCTCGCATCGCCTGGAAGTAGCGGTCCATGACCCGCCGGAGCGATTCCGGATCGAGCCGCTCACCCATGGCCGTCGAGCCCGCGACGTCGCAGAACAGGACGGTCACCGTCTTGCGGACCTCGCGGGCCGGTTCAGCGGTGAGCGCAGCGCCGCACGCGTTGCAGAAGGCGGAGCCCTCGGGGTTCTCGCGGCCGCAGTTCGGGCAGGTGAGCACGACCCGGCAAGGCTACGGCGTGGAGCGGCTGCGCGCGAGGCGCGGGCTACATCCCGAGCGCGGCCTTGGCCTTCTCGTTGTCGCTCGTCACGGTGACGGCGCGGTTCTTCGTCGCCAGGTAGACGACCTGGAAGTTCACTCCGGCGTCGGCCACCCTCCGCGCCATCCCGCCGATCCCGCCCGGCCGGTCGACCATGTCTGGCGAAAGCTCCGAGATCAAGGGTTCGCTCTCGCCCTCGACCTTCATGCCCGCTTGCTCGAGCGCATTCCGTGCCTTCGCGGCATCTTCCACGAGGATGTGGACGATCCCGCGACCCTCGTGCGTCACGGCGCACATCCCCTCGATATTGATGCCGGCCCCGCCGAGCGTTTCGCCCAGCGTGGCGAGCGTTCCGGGCCGGTCCTCGAGGCTGACGGTGAGGTCCTTCATGAGCACCCTCCTTCCCCTGGTCACCGTCGGTGTACTCCCGAGGGCCGGGAGAAGTCAACCTGTGATGCCTTCACGGAGCTCTGGAGTTCGTACCGCTCGCGCGTGTGACAATCATCGGGTGCTGACCGGTCACGAAGTAGGCGAGGAGCCGGCGCCGCTCGGCTCCGAGTTGCCCGAGGGCGCCCGCTTCATCGGTGCGATCACGGGCCTCCCGAGCGGCTGGACCGGCTCGGACGTCCCCTCGGACCTGGATCTGGACACATGCGTGGCGTGCGGGCTCTGCTTGCCGCACTGCCCGACCTACCGGCTCACCGGCGAGGAATCGGCCTCGCCGAGAGGTCGGATCACCGCGATGCGAGCGGTGAACGACGGCCGGGCCGAGGTCGATGACACCTTCGCCTCGTTCATGGATCTGTGTCTCGCGTGCCGAGCCTGTGAGGACGTGTGCCCCTCGCACGTCCCGTTCGGCCGGATGATGGAGCGCGCGCGTGTGCAGATCGAGCCGCTCCGCA
>JBDTYT010000047.1:0-13163 GCA_040005555.1 Actinomycetota bacterium
TCCAGAATCAGCCGGGCTACCATTACCCCACGGGCCAAACGGCCTCGATGCTATCAGGGGCTCCCGCCGGTCACGGGGAAGGTCGAGAAGCCCGGAGGCACACCGGCGCGGAACGACGCGAGCACGCGCATGAAGTCCCCGCGCTCGCCGTCCCATCCGCCCGGAGGGAAGATCGCGGCGAGCAGGTATCCGTCACCCTTCGTGCCGAGCGAGACCGCGGCGGCGACGCTCGACGTAACCTGTCCGCTTTGGGTCACGTCGGCGACGATGAGCCGACCCGGGCTCCCGGCGATCCCCACCGCCTCCTCGTGCCGCACGTCGACGATGGGATCACCGGTGAGGAAGTACAGCGCCATCGCGTTGAGATCGCTGAACGTGTCGGTCGTCACGACGAAGGCTTCGTACGTCGTCTGATCGGTCGGCGCGGTCTGCCCGAGGTTCAAGCCGCCACCGAACCCTCCCGCCTGAGGCGACGGGCTCGGCTGCGGGGGAGCGGCGATCACGCCGGTGAGCAGGCCCGGCACGCCGCTCGCTGCGGCTTGTGGCGGCGTGACGGTGATGTCGTTGGCCGCGGGAAGGCTCGCGTTGAACAGTCCTTGGGGATCGTAGTACCTGGCGAGGTCCCGCCCGCTGCTGCTCGAGCAGGCGAGGAGACCGATCGCGATCGTCGCCAACGCGACCCGCGTCCTCATGCGACACATCGTGCCATCCGGGGCGGGCATTGACCAGGGATGCGGAACCTCGCTACGGTGCAACCTGCCGGAGGGAGGCTTGCGGATGAACAAGAACGGGCTCATCGCCGAGGTGTCGAAGCGCACGGGGGCGAGCAAGGCCGACATCGGGCGGGCGGTCGACGCGGCCATGGACGTGATCCGCGAGTCGGTGGCCAAGGGCGACCGGGTCTCGCTCGTCGGGTTCGGCACGTTCGAGCGCAAGCGGCGCAACCGCCGCATCGCCCGCAATCCGCGCAAGCCCGAGACACCGATCGTGGTACCCGCGCGTGATCTGCCATGGTTCGTCGCGGGCAAGGAGTTCAAGGACCTCGTGGCCGCGAAGCGTCCTCGCAAGGCCGCCAAGCCCACCCGCCGGCGGTGAACCAGCTCCGCTAGAACGTGACGATCTGGAGCGTCCGGGCGAGCTTGTGGCCGCCCTCCTCGATCAGGTCGAACTTCACCCGCTGACCGACCCGGAGCATCCGGATGCCCGAGCCCTCTACCGACGTGGCGTCGATGCCCACCTCCGTCCGATCCTCCATGAGCAGCGAGCCCGTCCGCTGCTCGATGTCGAAATCCTTGATGGTGCCCTGCGGCATCGGTGCCTCCTAGGCGTTCACCGGCAGGCGCTCGGCCAGGTCCATCTCCACGCACACCTCCCGGGCGCGGCCACGCCGTCCTGAGTCGAGCAGCGTGAGGATATCGCCCGGGACGTCGAGGTCGAAGGACAGCTGCGGGTCCTCGACGACGGCGACCGGGAGCTGGCGCTCGTTCGCGAGCTCGAGGTGGCGGCGGAACGAGTCCGGCCCGAACCGCGCCGGGATCGCGCGGGGGGGCCGCCTGAGCAACAGGCTGGTACCCGCTCCGCCGTTCGAGGGTGCGACGACGACCGATCCGAGCGTCCGCAGGGCCCTGCCGAGGACCGAGGCCGTCACGAGGGGGAGATCACCGGGCACCACGGCGAGCGCCGTCGCGCCCTCCTCGCGCGCCATCGTCTCGACCTGGCGGACGGCCGCCGAGAGCGGGGACCTCGTCTCGGGGACCGGCCGGGCTCCGCGGCGGGCCGCGACCTCGAGGGCGACCTCGTCGGGCGAGATCACCCACGTGTCCCACCCGCTGACGGCGAGCGTCGCGTCCAGCACGTCCTCGAGCATGGCGAGCGCGAACGCCCCTCGCTCGAGCGACGACATCATGGGCGCCAGGCGCGTCTTCGCGCGAGAAAGCGATTTCACCGGAACGGCGATGACCCGCACGGGTCCAGGCTACCCCTCGACGGCGGAGTTCGGCGGCGGTGGCGGCGTTCGGAGAAGCAGTAGGCTTCGAGCTCGGACGCCCGAGTGGGCTCGGCCGCCCGACCGCCACCTGAGAAAGGGGCTGCGGACTGGAGCCCTGGTATCACATCGCGAAGTCGGCTCTGCTCGGTCCCATGAAGTTCTGGTTCAACTGGCATCTCGAGGGACTCGAGAAGGTGCCGCCGCAGGGGCCGGTCATCGTTGCGGGCAACCACGTGTCGTACCTCGACGCGTTCGCCCACGGCTACTTCATCGTGAAGGGCGGGCGCCGGCCGAGGTTCCTCGGGAAGGCGGAGCTGTTCGACAATTGGTTCACGGGGACGGTCCTGCGCGGCTCCGGGCAGATCCCGGTTCGCCGGGGCACCGGGGATCAGGGGCCGCTCGACGCGGCCACTCGGGCGCTCGCCGCCGGCGAGGTCGTCGTGATCTACCCCGAGGGGACCGTCACGAAGAACGCCGACTTCTCGCCGATGAGGGCCAAGACCGGCGTGGTGCGGCTGGCGCTCGCGTCCGGTGCGCCCGTGCTCCCCGTGGCCACGTGGGGTGGACAAGCGGTCTGGCAGAAGGCCGGCAAAGGGAGTGTGCGGTTCGGCCGACCGATCTGGCTGGCGGCCGGCGAGCCGATCGACCTCGCCTCGCAGCTTCGCGGCGAGCCCGGTATCGAGGAGCTTCGACGTCTCACCGAGGTCGTGATGGGGGAGCTCGCCGTGCTCGTGGAGAGCATGCGGTCGCGCTACCCGAAGCAGTGGAGCGAGGCGGAGTAGGCTGGCTCGCGTGAGCGCCGACCGCGAGCGAGGGGGGTTCGCGACCCGCGCGATCCACAACGCGGCCATCCCACCGGTGGACCAGGACACGCCCAGCGTCCCCATCTTCCAGACCTCGACGTTCCGGTTCGATACCTCGGAAGCCTTCGCGGAGACGATCAACTTCCGCCGGCCCGGCTACACCTACACACGCGGGTACGGCAACCCCACGTTGCTCGCGTTCGAGCGCGTGATGGCCGACCTCGAGGGCACCGAGAGCGCGATCTCGTTCGCCTCGGGCATGGCGGCCGTCCACACCGTGCTCACCACGAACGCGGGCGTCGGCGATCGCGTGGTGGCGACCGCCGAGCTCTACGGTGGTACGTACTCGCTGTTCACGAAGGTGATGCCCCGCTACGGCGTGCAGGTCGATCTGGTGAACCCGCACGACCTCGACGCCGTTGCCGCCGCGCTGCCGGGCGCGAAGCTCTTCTACGTCGAAACGATCGCGAACCCGAACGTCACCGTCGCCGACCTCGAGGCGCTCGGAGCGCTCTGCCACGCGGCCGAGGTGCCGAGCGCCGTCGACAACACCTTCGCATCGCCCTACCTGTGCACGCCTGCGGGCTTCGGCTTCGACTACGTGCTGCACTCGGCCACGAAGTACATCGGGGGCCACAACGACCTGATCGGCGGCGTGGTCTGTTGTTCGCAGGAGCGCATGGAGGGTCTGCGTTCGACCGTCATCGAGACGGGAGCAACGCTCGCGCCGCTCGAGGCCTGGCTGTGCATGCGCGGGCTGGCCACCCTCGAGCTGCGGGTGGAGCGGCACACGGCCACCGCCTCATCGCTCGCCGCGTTCCTCGAGCAGCATCCGAAGGTCGAGGCCGTGCATCACCCGTCGCTCGCCTCGCACCCTCAACGCGCCGTCGCGGAGCGACTGCTGCCCAAGGGCTCCGGAGGGATGCTCGCGTTCGAGGTCGCGGGCGGCGTGGAGGCGGGCACGAGGTTCTGCGATGCGGTCGAGCTCGCGTGGGTGGCGGCGAGCCTGGGCGGCGTTCAGACGCTCATCGGTCACGCGGCCTCGACCACGCACCGCCAGATGGACGCCGACGCGCGGCGAGCGGCGGGGATCGCGGACGGGCTCATCCGCGTGAGCGTCGGCCTGGAGGACCTTGACGACATCGTTCGTGATTTCGCGAGGGCGCTGGAGAAGGCGTGAGGAAGCGGGTCGTGATCTTGTTCGGCGGGCGCTCCGCCGAGCACGAGATCTCGCTGATCTCGGCGCGTTCGGTGATCGACGCGCTGGACCCGGAGCGGTTCGAGGCCATCCCGATCGGCGTCACGAAGCGGGGCCGCTGGCAACTCATGATGGCCGGACCGCCCGTCCTGCCTCCGGGCCATACCTCGACGTTGCCCCACATCACCGAGTCGTCCGGACCCGAGGTCGCGCTCGACCAGGAGCCGGGTTCACAGGCCCTCGTCGGGCGGGACGGCCGGCGGACCGAGATCGACGTCGTGTTCCCGGTCATGCACGGACCGTTCGGTGAGGACGGTTCGATCCAAGGATTCCTGGAGATGGCGGGGGTGCCGTACGTCGGTGCGGGCGTGCTCGGTTCCGCGCTCGGCATGGACAAAGCCGTGCAGAAGGTCCTCATGGCCTCAGCGGGTATCCCGGTCGCGGAGCACGAGGTCGTCTACGAGCGCGAGTGGGGGGAAGATCCCGAAGCCGTCCAGGCTCGCGCCGAGCACCTCGGGTACCCGCTGTTCGCCAAGCCGGCGGCGCTCGGGTCCTCGGTGGGGATCTCCAAGGTGCACGACCCCGGCGAACTCCGTGGGGCGATGGAGGAGGCGTTCCGCTACGGCTCGAAGGCGCTCCTGGAGCGGAGCGTGGAAGGCGCGCGCGAGATCGAGTGCGCGGTCCTCGGCAACGATGAACCGGTCGCCTCCGTCGCGGGCGAGATCGTTCCGCGAGGACACGAGTTCTACGACTACGAGGCCAAATACGTCGACGAGCACGGGAGCGAGCTGATCATCCCGGCCGTCGTCGCACCGGCGACCCTGGAAGAGATCCAGCGCCTCGCGGTCGCAGCGTTCCGCGTGATCGACTGTGCGGGGATGGCTCGCGTGGACTTCTTCATCACCCGTGACGGCGGGTTGATCCTCAACGAGGTGAACACGATCCCCGGATTCACGCAGATCTCGATGTATCCGAAACTGTGGGAGGCCTCCGGCGTGTCCTACCCCGAGCTCATCGACCGGCTCATCGAGCTCGCGCTCGAGCGCCACGCTGCGGAACGCAAGAAGGGCACGGGCATCTGAACCGAGCCGGCCACCCGGTGGGTCGGTGCCGGCTCCCTAGAGATGGACGACGGGGCACGTCAGCGTTCGGGTGATGCCGTCGACGCCCTGGATGCGCGCCACGACCAGCTTGCCGAGCTCATCGACGTTCTTCGCCTCCGCACGCACGATCACGTCGTAGGGGCCGGTGACGTCCTCGGCCTCCGCGACGCCGCCGATGTCGCGGACCTCCTTCGCGACCTGCGCAGCTTTACCGACCTCGGTCTGGATGAGGATGTAGGCCTGGACCACGCGAGACCTCCTGGTTCGGGTGCCCCATGCTATCCACCGCACGAGGGGCCCGGCAATCGCACCTCGGCGAAGAGAGGACGGCCGCCACGGCGGATAATGCCCAGATGGTGAGCCGGAAGAAGCGCGCGAAGAAACAGGAGGATCCGCTGGCCGCCTACCGCCGGATCCGCAAGCCGATGCCGCCTCCCGAGAAGGTCCTCGCCGACAAGCGCCGCAAGCTCGAGGAGGAGGACGCCGAGCGGCAGATCCGGGGGCAACCGTGATCTTCGCCGACCGCGTCGACGCAGGGATGCGGCTCGCGGAGGCGCTCGAGCGGTTCGCAGTGGACCCGAGCGTGGTGCTCGCGATCCCGCGCGGCGGCGTCGTCGTCGGCGAGGTCGTCGCCCGCGCGCTCGGCGCTCCGCTCGACGTCGTGGTGCCACGCAAGATCGGCGCCCCCGCGAATCCCGAGCTCGGGATCGGCGCGATCGCGCCGGGGGTTCGGGTGCTCGACCCGCGCATGATCGGGATGCTCGGGGTGACCGAGGAGTACCTCGAGCGCGAGATCAAGACGCAGGAGCGAGAGATCGAGCGGCGCGAGCGAACCTACCGAGGGAACCGGCCGCCCGTCGAGGTTCGAGGCAGATCGGCGATCGTCGTCGACGACGGTGTGGCGACGGGTGGGACCGCGATCGCCGCCCTCCGCTGGGCTCGGGCTGCGGGCGCCGACCGTATCGTGTTGGCCGTTCCCGTCGCCCCGGGGCATTCGCTGGCTCGCCTGCGTGAGGAGGCGGACGACGTGGTCGTGCTGTCCGCCCCCGATCCGTTCTCGGCGGTGGGCGAGTGGTACCGCTCGTTCCGGCAGACCTCGGATCGCGAGGTGGTCGACGCGCTCGCACGGGGCGCGAGGAGCCCGACATGAGGGTCGTCGAGCTCACCATCGCCGGGTTGCTCATCGTGGCGGGCCTCCGATCGCTGTGGGCGTGGTCGCGCCGAGGATTCGAGGGCACCGACGTGATCGACCACCTGCTCTACGCGCTGTTCGTGACGGGGCGCATCGCCCTGTGGTTCGTGATCGCAGGCTTCTTCCTCATCCCCGCGGCGATCGACGCCCAGGGACAGCCCCCCCTCGACGAGCTCGCGCGATACCGGTGGTACTTCATCGTGCCGTTGCTCCTGGCAGCGGTGCAGCTCGTGGCGGGCTACGTCCTCGATCGTCGATCGCCCGATCGATAGGGCGGCGGCCTGCACCTGTCGTGAGGACGTGGCGATGATGCGTCGATCCGACGACGGCCCTCGATGCGCGAGCGCGTGGGATGCTAGAACGTGGACATGGCCCGCCTCCCGCGCTCTCGTTCCGCGATCGCGTCGGTCGTCCTCGCGCTCGTCCTGGGGACCTCCTTCGGCGTCGCGGTCACCCGCGCCGATCCGGTCCCGGACCTCCCGCCGATCGCGCCCGAGCGGCTGATCGCGAACGCGCTCGTCGCGATCGCCTCCAGGACCCCGGTGTCGGGGACGGTGACGACGCATCTCGACCTCGGCTTGCCGCAGCTGCCGGCCTCGCTCGGTTCATCGGGCGGTGCGGCATCGATCCTGCTGGCCGATCAGACCTTCAAGGTCTGGCGCTCGCCGGACGGTACCCGTATCGCGCAGATCCTCCCGTTCGCCGAGCGCGACCTCATCGCGACGCGAACCGACGTGTGGGCGTGGGACTCGAGCGCGTTCACTGCGTGGCACGCGGCGGTACCACTTTCGGCCGAGCCCCCGGCGCCTCCGTCGGTGGGGGACATCGAGTCGATCGCGACGAAGGTGCTCGCGGAGGCGGCCAAGTACGCGACGCTTTCGCTCGCCGAGCCCGAACGCGTCGCCGGCCGGGGCGCGTACGTCCTCGCGCTCGAGCCCATCGATCCGACCACGCTCGTCGGCTCGATCCGAGTGGCCATCGACGCCGAGACGTGGCTGCCCTTGCGCGTGCAGGTCATCCCGAAAGGCAGCGTCGACGCCGCGATCGAGGCGGGGTTCACGTCGGTGGACTTCGGTCCGGTCGATCCCTCGATCTTCACGTTCACGCCGCCGGACGGCGCGACGGTCAAGGAGCTCGGCCCAGCGAGCGGCGGATCATCGGACTGCGGCGGCGATTGCGGGAGCGGCGTGGTCCCCGACGTCCGAACGTTCGGCGATGGGTTCGGTCTGATCCTGGCCGTCCGCGTACCGGCGGCCGATGTGCCGCCAGATGCGCGAGCGATGTTGCCGTACGCCGGGCCGCTCGGGTCGGTCGATCTCGTCGTGCGCGGCGATCACGCATGGGTCCTCGCGGGTGCGGTCGATCCGAGCGCCCTGCAGGCGGTCGAACCCGAGCTGCCGTGACGGCCCTCGTCACACGGGGGCTCACGAAACGCTACGGCGACGTGAAGGTGGTCGACGAACTCGACCTCACGGTCGAGCGCGGCGAACTGTACGGGTTCCTCGGTCCGAACGGCGCAGGCAAGACGACCACGATCCGGATGGCCCTCGGACTCATCGCGCCGAGCGGCGGTGAGGTCGACCTGCTCGGCGAGCGCATGTCGCTCCGCGGCCGACCGTCCTGCCTCGCCCGGACGGGAGCGATGATCGAGGAACCCGCGTTCTACAGGTTCCTGTCGGGGCGGCGCAACCTGGAGGTGTTCGCGAAGGCGGGCGGTTCGCGACAGGATGTACGTCGACGGCTGGGGCGCATCGAGGAGATGCTCGAGACCGTCGGACTCACGTCCGCGGCGACCAAGCGCGTCAAGGCGTACAGCCAAGGCATGCGCCAGCGCCTCGGTTTGGCGGCGGCCATGCTCGGCGAGCCCGAGATCTTGGTGCTCGACGAGCCGACGAACGGCCTCGATCCATCGGGCATGCGCGAGATCCGTCAGCTGCTGAGGCGGTTGACCGATGGTGGCACGACCGTGTTCGTCTCGAGCCACCTGCTCGCCGAGGTGGAGGCCGTGTGCGACCGGGTCGGGGTGCTCTCGCGCGGTCGGCTGGTCGCCGAGGGGCCGCCCTCTGTGCTGCGGGGCGCGGCCGAGCGCGTGCGGCTCGACGTCGACGACGTCGCCAAGGCCCGGCGGGTCCTCTCAGCGATCCGGGGCGTCGAGCTCTCGCCGGAGAGCGAGCTGCCGCTGCGGGTCAGGCTGCTCGATGAGGTAACCGCGGCGCAGGTGAACGCCGCGCTCGTGTCCGCCGGCGTCGCGGTGGGCGCGCTCGTCCCCGAGCGGGAGAGCCTCGAGGACGTGTTCCTCGAGCTGGTGGGAGACGGCGATGCTCAAGGTTGAATGGATCAAGGCGCTCCGGCGCTGGCGGACCTACCTGATCGCCGCCGCCCTCGGGGGGGTGCCCTTCCTCATCGTCCTCGCGGTGAAGCTCTCGCCGCCCACGCCGTCGGCGAGCGAGGACGCTCCGCCGTTCCTGCTCCAGATCGTGCACAACGGGCTGTTCGCCCCGCTCACCGGTCTGGCCGTGGTGCAGCCGTTCTTCATGTCCCTCGCGCTCGGGCTGTTCGCCGGAGACGCGATCGCCGGCGAGGCCCAGTCGGGCACGCTGCGTTCGTTGCTCGTGCGGCCCGCCGGTCGCGCGCGGCTCGTGCTGTCGAAGTACGCGGCCGCGATGACCTTGCTCGGCGTGCTCTTGCTCGGCGTCATCGCCTCGGGAGCCGTGTTCGGCGGGATCGTGTTCGGGTTCGGGCCGTTGCCGACGCTGTCGGGGTCGTCGCTCTCGGTCGCGCAAGCGTCTCTGCGCATCTTCGCCGCAGGCGGCTACATCCTGCTCGCGGCGGCGGGCATCACCGCGGTCGGGATCTTCGTCTCGACGCTCACGGATTCGGGGCCGGGCGCGACGGTCGCCACCGTGATCTTGGCGATCACGAGCCAGATCCTCGACAACATCCCGAGCTTGCGCACGATCCACGCGTACCTGCCCACCCACGGATGGCTCGCCTACACCGATCTGTTCCGGTTCCCGGTCGATTGGGCGGGGATGCGCGCGGGCCTCGTGGTGAGCGGAGCCTACGCGATGGTGTTCCTCGCGGCGGCGCTGCTGGTCTTCGGCCGCAAGGACGTCACGGCGTGATCGGGGTCAACTCGCCGCCTTCACGATCTCCGGCGTGAGCTCGGGGAACTCCTCGAGCCGGGCGACGCGCTCGGCCTTCAATCGCTCGACGGTGTCCGTGTACTCGCTCATCCGCCCCTCGCGCTCGTACAGACGCCGAGGCTGGAGCAGCTCGAGATCGTCGAAGCCAGGGACGTCGGAAGCCACCGTGTAGCCGAAGTCCGGATCCTCGTCCCACCCGATCGACCGCTCGGCGATGCCCTTCACGCAAGCCGACGTGTGAGGGATCTTCACCTTCTTCGAGCGCTCGTCGCCCTCGGGGCCGCCCACACGGCCTGTATTCAGCAGGTACGTCTCGATCGGGTGCGTCGCGAGCAGGTCGAGGATGCGGTTGCCCTGCAGGCCGTGCGGCAGCGGGAAGAACGGGTTCGTGCCGGGCACGCGCAGGAACCTGCCCGCCTCGGCCGCGCCTCCGGCCGAGGTGCCCGTGGTCTCGCCGAGCATGAAGTACGCGGCAGCCTGCTCCTGGTTCAGCCGAGCGACGGCGGGGATGATGTTCTCGTTGCGATTGAGGATCAACAGGTAGTCGACGGTTCCGACCTCGGTCGCATCGCGGTAGCGGGCGAGATCCGACATCTCGAAGACCGCGCGACCGTTCTGCGTGTAGGACTCCTCGAAGAAGTTCACCTTCCCCGCGTCGTCTTGGTACACGTTCTCAAGGTACGTCGTGGACTTCACGACCGCGTTGTAGATGTTCGGCTCGAAGTCGGGGTCGAGGCTGAACGTCTTCGCGAAGCACCCGTTCTCGGTCCCGTAGGGCGTGCCGCCGGGCATGAGCGCGACGAAGTCATCCTGCACCGGCAACGAGTCGTTCTGCGTGGTGAAGGTGGTCGTGGTCTTGCCGGTGCCCGACAGGCCGATGATCATGAAGACCTTCTCGCCCTCGGCCGTCGGGATGACCTTCAACCCGGCGTGCAATGCGAGGCCTCCGCGGCGGTACACGGTGTCGTTCCACATGCGCAGGCCGCCCTTCTTCGACTCGCCGAAGTAGTCGGAGTTCAGCACGCGCGTGACACCGTGCTCCAGATCGACCGCGATGACCCGGTCGTCCGGGTAGCCCCGGGCCGGCAGGTTCGGCGTGTAGATGACCTGCACGTCCGGTGCGTCACGGTCCTCGCGAGGGAAGTAGAGCTTCTGCTGCATCCCGGCGATGTTCGCGTTCGCGGCTTCGATGGAGAGCCGAGCCTTCGTGCGGAACGAAGGATCGTTGCCGATGTATCCGTCCACCACGATGACCTCGCGCTCGCGCAGGTAGTCGTCCTGCATCTTCGCGATGCGGTCGAACTCCCCGCGCGTCATCGTCTTGCCGCTGGAGGCCTCGGCGACCACGTACGTGCTGCCCGCGCTGCGCGAGACCGCCTTCGTCTGCACGTTCACGTTGCCGAACTCGGTGACGCGGCACTGCGGCATCTGCTCGGTGAGCGCCCGCAGCTCCTCCGGTGTCGGGTTGTCGTAGACCTTCAACGCCTCGACGTGCACGGCCTCTCTCCTTCGGTTTCGGAGCTCGTGGTGCGTGCAGCGATCTCGGCGCTGCTCGGAGCGGCTAGATTCTAGCTGACGGAGTCACGGCCCCCGTCCGCCGTTTCGGACCACCGTGCGGGGCCCCTCCCGACGGAGCGTATGGAGCTTTCCGAGGACGGATTGGTCGCCGCGATCCGCACCGTGCTCTCGGGCGAGACGTCCGGGGTCATCGTCGGTCTCGGAGACGACGCGGCGGTGGTGGAGCCGGGGACGGGGTCATCCGTGCTCACGACCGACCTGCTGGTGGACGGCGTGCATTTCGAGCGCGGATCGACCTCCGCCCGAGATCTCGGCGCGAAGGCCATCGCGGTGAACGTGTCCGATATCGCGGCGATGGGCGCATCGCCGAGGTACGCGCTCGCCTCGTTGGCGCTGCCGAGCGACATCGAAGCCGCATGGGTCGTCGAGCTGTACGGCGGGATGCGAGCAGCGTGCGACGAGTACGCCCTCGCGCTCGTGGGCGGAGATCTCAGTCGAGCCGAACGGTTGGTCATCTCGGTGATGGTCCTCGGCGAGGTCTCGCGCGGCCATGCGGTCACGCGCGAGGGGGCGCGTGCGGGCGACGCCATCGTGGTCACCGGTTCGCTCGGAGCCGCGGCAGCCGGCCTCGCGCTATCGCGGGCGCCGGCTCCCGTTCTGTTGGCCGCGCTCTCCGCCGGATGGGCGCGCGAGCTGCTCGATGCGCTCGCCCGCCCGGCGGCTCGCGTGGGCGAGGGGGTCACCCTGGCGCAGTGCGGCGCGACGGCGATGATGGATCTGTCCGACGGAGTCGCGAAGGATCTCTCCCGCCTGTGCATCGCGAGCGGTGTGGGCGCGCGGGTGCGCCTGGCAGATGTGCCGATCCCGGAGGCGGTGCGCGCGGCGGCGGCGGCGCTCGCCGTCGATCCCCTGGACCTCGCGATCTCAGGCGGCGAGGACTACGAGCTGCTCGCCACGATCGCGCCGACAGAGGTCGACGGTGCCCGCGAGCGGCTCCGCGACCGGTTCGGCCTGGCGCTCACGCGGGTCGGAGATATCGTCGAAGGACAGGGACTGGTCGCCGTCGATGCTCACGGCGCCGAGTCGACGATGGAGCCGAAGGGATGGGATCACTTTGCCGGCTGAGCCGCCGCGACCGCGGGCCCTCACGATCGCCGGCTCGGACTCCGGTGGGGGAGCCGGGATCCAGGCGGACCTGAAGACCTTCACGGCGCTCGGGGTGTTCGGCATGACCGCCATCACGGCGGTGACCGTGCAGAACACGCAGGGCGTGAGCGATCACCAGGAGATCTCGCCCGACACGGTGGTCGAGCAGATCAGAGCCGTGGTGACCGACATCGGGGTGGACGCCGCGAAGACCGGCATGCTCGCTTCGGCCGCCATCGTTGGAGCCGTCGCCGATGCCGTCGCCGAGACGGGCATCGTGAACCTCGTCGTCGACCCGGTGTCGGTGTCGAAGCACGGGCATCCGTTGCTCGCGCCCGACGCAGTCGATGTCCTCCGGGACCGGATCCTGCCCCTCGCCGTCTTGACGACGCCGAACCTACCCGAAGCCGGAGGCCTGGCCGGCTTCGCCGTCGAGACGCGCGACGAGATGCGCAAGGCCGCCGAAGCGATCTTGGGCTTCGGGCCGCGGGCGGTGCTCGTGAAGGGCGGGCACCTCGACGACGACCGGGCGGACGACCTGTTCGTGGACGCCGAGGGTGAGCGGTGGATCGAGGGGGTCCGCATCGATACGCCGAACACGCACGGGACCGGGTGCGTGCTCTCGGCTGCTATCACCGCATACCTCGCCCGCGGCGAGGAGCTCATCGACGCGGTTCGCAAGGGAAAAGAGTTCGTCACCGAGGCGATCCGGCATGCGCTCTCGATCGGGCACGGCATCGGTCCGGTCGACCCCGCCTGGGGGATCGAGGCTGTGTGAACCTCAGCCGGCTCGGCGCTGAACCTTGCCGGCCTTGATGCAGCTCACGCAGGCGTTCACGCGCTTGGGCGAGCCGTTCACCACCGCCCGGATGCGCTGGATGTTGGGATCCCAGCGGCGCTTCGTCCGGCGGTGCGAGTGGGAGACCTGCATGCCGAAGAACGGCTTCTTCCCGCAGATGTCGCAGACGGCTGCCATGGCCGAGCCAGGGTAACAGACGTTTTTCGGAACTCGGACGACGTCATCTGCGGCCATGAGCTTGCGCGGTATCGCCCGAGGGGCGCAGAGTGAG
>JBDTYT010000048.1:0-12995 GCA_040005555.1 Actinomycetota bacterium
CCGGCATCAAGGTCATCGACCTCCTCGAGCCGTACGTGCAGGGCGGCAAGATCGGGATGTTCGGCGGCGCGGGTGTCGGCAAGACGGTCATCATCCAGGAGATGATCCGCCGTCAGGCGGAGCAGCACGGCGGCGTGTCGGTGTTCGCGGGCGTGGGTGAGCGAACGCGCGAGGGCAACGACCTGTTCCTGGAGATGACCGAATCCGGCGTGCTCGAGAAGACCGCGCTCGTGTTCGGGCAGATGGATGAGCCGCCGGGCGTACGTCTGCGGGTGGCGCTCTCGGCGCTGACGATGGCCGAGTACTTCCGCGACGAGCTGCACCTGGACGTCCTGCTGTTCGTGGACAACATCTTCCGGTTCACGCAGGCCGGGTCCGAGGTATCCACCTTGCTGGGCCGGATGCCGAGCGCGGTCGGGTACCAGCCCACGCTCGCCGAGGAGATGGGCGAGCTCCAGGAGCGCATCACCTCGACGAAGGGCCGCTCGATCACCTCGCTGCAGGCGATCTACGTCCCGGCCGACGACATCACCGACCCCGCTCCGCACACGGCGTTCGCGCACCTCGACGCCACCACCGTGCTCTCGCGCGAGATCTCGGCGCTCGGCATCTACCCGGCGGTGGATCCGCTCGACTCGACCAGTCGGATCCTCGACGCGCGGTACGTCGGGCAGGATCACTACGACGTGGCTCGCCGCGTGCAGGAGATCCTGCAGCGCAACAAGGACCTGCAGGACATCATCGCGATCCTCGGCGTCGACGAGCTGTCCGAGGAGGACAAGGTCCTCGTAGCTCGGGCCCGGCGGATCCAGAAGTTCCTGTCGCAGCCGTTCTTCGTGGCCGAGCAGTTCACAGGGATCCCGGGCAAGTACGTGCCGATCGACGAGACGATCACCTCGTTCAGGGCGATCTGCGAGGGCGAGTACGACCACTTGCCCGAGCAGGCCTTCCTGCTCGTGGGCGGCATCGAGGAAGCCGTCGAGAACGCGAAGAAGATGGAGACGGCGGCCTAGCCGTGTCGCTCGAGGTTCACGTCGTCACGCCCGAGCGGGAGGTGTGGTCCGGCGACGCGACGCTCGTCGTCGCGCGCGGCGTCGAGGGCGACGTCGGCATCATGGCGCAACACGCCCCGCTATTGATCCGGCTCGCCGTTGGTCCGCTCACGGTCCGCCGCGAGGGCGAAGATCTGCTCGCCGTGGTGGATGGGGGGTTCCTGCACGTCACGAGCGCGGAGGAGGCAACGCGCGTGGATGTCCTGGCGACGTCGGTGGCGCTCGCCGACGACATCGACGTCGCCGCGGAGCAGGAGCGTAAGGCGGACGCGGAGTCACGACTCGCGACCGCGCGCGACGACGCCGACGCGGCCGCCGACCTGGCGCAAGCCCAGGCACGGCTCAAGCTGCTCGGCTGAGGCTCCTACGCGGCTCCGCGCGGGTCCAGCGCTAGGATGCGGAGCATGATGGACCGACTCCTCGTGACCGGCGGCGCGCGTCTGGTCGGGACCGTTCC
Organism: Actinomycetota bacterium; assembly: GCA_040005555.1. GTDB lineage: Bacteria > Actinomycetota > UBA4738 > UBA4738 > HRBIN12 > JBDTYT01. The sequence continues at coordinate 1,510 of JBDTYT010000048.1, forward strand.
GATCGTTGGCGCGAAGAACTCCGCGCTGAAGCTCATGGCCGCCGCTCTCCTGGCTGAGGGCAGCACCACGATCCACAACGTCCCGCGCATCCAAGACTGCGTGACGATGGTCGAGGTTCTCGAGCATCTCGGGACGCGAGCGTCGTGGTCGGACGGGACGCTCGAACTCGATACGCGCGAGGTGCGTTCACTCGAGACGCCGTATGAGCTCGTGAGCAGGATGCGCGCATCGATCCTCGTCGTGGGTCCGCTGCTCGCTCGGTTCGGCCACGCCCGCGTCGCGATGCCCGGCGGGTGCAATATCGGGTCGCGCAAGATCGACCTGCACATCCGCGGCCTGGAGAAGATGGGCGCGCGATTCCGCTCCGAGCACGGCTTCCTGGAGGCCGAGACGTCCGGGCTGCGCGGAGCACTGATCAATCTCGACTTCCCGAGCGTCGGCGCCACCGAGAACGTCCTCATGGCCGCCGTCGCCGCGCGCGGCACCACCGTGATCGAGAACGCTGCCCGGGAGCCCGAGCTCGCGGACCTCGCCGACTTCTTGTCTGCGATGGGAGCTCGCATCGAGGGCGTCGGCACTCCCACGGTGGAGATCGAAGGGGTCCAGGGCTTCGTGCCCGTCGAGCACACCGTGATCGCGGACCGCGTCGAGGCGGGCACGTTCGCGATCGCCGCGTGCGCGACCGGCGGGCGGGTCGTGCTCGAGGACGCACGCAGCGACCATATGGACCTCGTGCTCGCGAAGCTCGCCGACTCCGGTGCGGATGTCTTCGCGACCGAGCGCGGCATCGCGGTCTCGATGGAGGGGCGGCCGCGCGCAGTGGATCTCGTCACGCTTCCATACCCGGGGTTCCCGACGGACCTGCAGCCGCAGATGATGGCGCTGCTCGCCACCGCCGGTGGGACGAGCATCGTCACCGAGAACGTCTTCGAGAGCCGCTTCATGTTCGTCGACGAGTTGCACCGCATGGGCGCCGATATCCGCACCGAGGGTCACCATGCGGTGATCCGCGGCGTCGAACGACTCTCGGCCGCCCCCGTGCGCGCCCTCGACATCCGCGCCGGTGCCGCGATGGTGATCGCGGCGCTTGCCACCGACGGCGTGACCGAGGTCGAGGACATGTACCACGTCGACCGCGGGTACCAGGATTTCGAGGCGAAGCTCACCGCGCTCGGCGCCGAGGTCCGCCGCGAGCGGGAGCTGATGCCGGCCCGGTCGTGATCGCGCCGCGGCGGCGGCTCCTTCTGCTCCTCGCGGTCGTGCTCACGACGTGGATCATCGTCATCCCCCAGGCGCGTTCGGCGAGCGCTCAGCCGTCGGACCGAACGGTCGCGCTGGTGTTCGTCGTCCCGGGGGTGTCCTTCGAGCAGCTCATGGCGGTGCCGGACGTGCGACTCCTCGCGCGAGCCGGCGGTGCCGCGCTCCTCGCGAACGCCGACCGGTTCCACGCGCCGAGGATCCCCTTCGCCCCGCAGGTGATCATTCCCCCGTCGGGCGAGGTCGTCGAGACGCTCGATCCACGCGGGCCGGGAGGACTCGCCGCCGTCGGTGACAAGATCCGCCTCGAGTTGTCGTCGTCGCCCGGTCTCTTCGGCCCGTTCGATCGCATCCTCGTTCTGGTCGTCTCCGATCGGCCGTCGACCCAGATGCGCGCCGAGCGTGACGACCTGCCACCGATCGTGATGGCGGAGGGATCCCTCGGCGATCTCGCGCAGCCGCCGAGCCCGTTCCCCGGATCGCTGACCTCCGACTCGACCCGACGCGACGGGGTCGTTGACGGGAGCGACGTCCAGGCCACGATCGTGCAACGCCTGCATGCCGGGCCGCCGCCCGCGACCGGCTCGCCGATCCGTGTCGTGAGCGCGCCCGCTCCGTCCGACTTACACGAGCGATACCTGGCGATGCGCAGGATGGTCGTGCCGATCGAAACGGCGGCCGGCGTCTACGTCGCGATCGCGGCGCTGCTCGGGATCGTCCTCCTCTGGCGCCGAAGCGGCCCACGGTGGCTCGTCCGGGCGGTGGCGTTCGCCGCGATGTCGACCTCCGCTCTGGTCGTCGCGCTGTTGGCGGCGGGACATCTCCCGACGCTGTCCTACGCGACCGTCGCGCCGTTCGTCGTCGCGGTGACCGTCCTGGGCACGTCGGTGTTCGTGCCGCTCGGCCGTCGGGACGCGCTGCAGGTGCCGGCGGGGATCGGTGTCGCCGTGTTGGCCTACTTCGCGCTCGAGGCGATGCTCGGGTGGTCGGCCGCGCTCACCACCTTGCACGGCGGCTCGGAACTGGACGGTGGCCGCTTCTACGGCCTGCCGAACGCGTTCATCGGGTTGTTGATCGGCGCCTCGGTCTACGTCGCCCACCGGCTGCGGCCGCTGTTCGGGTTCGCGCTCGTCGTCGGCGTCGGGGTGTTCGCCGGACTGCCATACGTCGGATCGAACCTCGGGGGAGCCGTGTCGCTCTTCGCGGCAGCCGGGATCTGGCTCGCGATCCGCGAGCGCGATCGGCTCCGGATGTGGAAGCGGATCGGGGTCGTGGCGGGTACCGTGCTCCTGGGCACGGCCCTGATCCTCGCGGCACATCGGCTCGCGCCCGAGGCCACGCACATCACCCGTTTCGAAGAGTCCTCCAGTGGCCTCGCCGGTGCGTGGTCGACGTTCCTCGACCGGCTCGGTGTCGGGTGGCGGCTGATCGAGCGCAACCCCTTCGGGCTCATCCCGGTCGTCGGCTTGTTCGCGTGCCTGTGGCTGGCGCTCCGCCCCCCGACGCCGATCCGAGAAGCGTTCGCGACGTACCCGAGCTGGCGCGACGTCGTCGTGACGATCGTGCTGGGCGGGATCGTCGCCTACGTCGCGAACGACAGCGGCGCTGCCGCCTGCGGGATGGCCTTCGCGCTCGGGTTCGGCGGCTTGATGTACGTGTCGCTCACCGTCGCAGCGGCGAAGATGGAACCCACATGACGGAGTACATCCCCCCGAGGCCCGACGCGCTGCACCCGGCCTCCCCGGCGCCCCCGCCGATGCCCGTGGCACACGCGGCGTCGACCGCTCGCGCCGGGCGCCCACCGGTGACGTGGTCGTGGTACGAGGCGATCGGTGTCTACCTGCTCGCGTTCCTGGTCGCGGGCTTCGCCGCGCTCCCCGTGGTCGAGGTCGTCCACGACGAGGACCTCGCCAGCATCATCGCCAGCGCGGTGGCGGCGCTCGTCATCGTGGGTGTGCTGCTGTTCTGGCTCCAGCGGTACCACCCCACGTGGCGCGAGGCGATCGGGTTCCCGACGCGGATCTGGCGCGAGCTGCGCGCGGGATTGCTGTTCGGGCTGGCGCTGTACCCGATGATCCTCTTCGTGATCGGGGGGATCTTGTCGCTGCTCTTGCGGACGATCTCGGGTCACGACGTCTCGGCGCCCGAACAGGTGTCGACGCATCTGCCCGCCTACGGCACCGCGATCACCGTCGCGTACGCGCTCGTGATCGCCCCCGCGGGGGAGGAGCTCTTCTTCCGCGGGATCTTGTTCCGTTCGCTGCGGCAGCGGTACGGCCTCGTGGTGGGGTTGATCGCCTCGGGGTTGGCGTTCGGCTTGATCCACTACATCCCGGGAGCGTGGCAAGACAGCGTGCTGTTGATGGGCGTGATGGTGTTCACGGGGGTCGCGCTCGCCTGGTTCTACGAGCGTCGGGATAACCTGGTGGCCAACATCGTGGCGCACATGACGTTCAACGTGATCGGTCTGACCTTGATCTACGCCATCCGCTGAGTTCACGACCGTGCGACGGGGGGGATGAGAACGTGGCGGTCTTTCCGAGCGATGAATGGATGACGATCTACGCCGAACGCATCAACGGGTCGCAGGAGTACCGGGAGGCCGCGGCCACCTGGGAGGACGTGATCGCGTTCGTCTTCGAGGCCGAGCCCGACAAGGGCGTACCCGAGGAGACGTGGGCGCTCATGGACCTGTGGCATGGCGAGTGCCGCTCGGCGCGCATGGTGTCCCCGGAGAGGGGAGCCGGCGCGCCGTACGTCATCCGCGCGCCGTACACGAGGTGGAAGGAAGTCCTGCGAGGTCAGCTCGACCCGATCAAGGGGATGATGCAGGGCAAGCTGAAGGTCCAGGGCGACCTTCCGACGATCGTTCGCTACGTCCGTGCTGCGAACGAGCTCGTGCACCTCACCTCGATGGTCCCCACCGAGTTCATCGACGAGCGAGCGGCCGGGTAGGCTGAGCCCGCGCGAGGAGGGGACGTGCGAGCGGTCGTGTACCAGGGCATCGGCAAGGTCTCGGTCGCCGACGTGGCCGACCCCGCCCTCCAGGATCCCCACGACGCGATCGTGCGCGTGACGACCGCCGGGATCTGCGGTTCCGACCTGCACTTCTTCCACGGCAAGGCGCCCCTCGAGCCCGGAGAGACGATCGGCCACGAAGCCGTCGGCGTGATCGAGGACATCGGCCCCGAGGTCGAGCGGTTCTGCCCCGGACAGCGCGTCGTCGCTGCGTTCGACATCGCGTGCGGACGGTGCTGGTTCTGCAGGAACGGGCAGACCCAGCTGTGCGAGGACTTCCGCAATCTCGGCGCCGGTATCTTCGGGGGCGGCCTCGGGGGCGCGCAAGCCGAGCTCGTGCGGATCCCATCTGCCGATATGAACCTGCTCGCCGTGCCGGACGGGATGGACGACGAGCATGCGCTGTTCGTCGGCGACATCCTCACGACGGGGACCTACGCGGCCGGGATCGCCGGCATCCGCGAGGGTGACACGGTCGCCGTGATCGGGGCCGGTCCCGTCGGATTCTTCTGCGTGCAAGGCGCCCGTCTGCAGGGCGCCGGCGAGGTGCTCGCCCTCGACCGAGAGCCCGAGCGGCTGCTCCTCGCGCAGAAGGCGGGCGCCATCCCCGTGAATGTCCGCGAACGCCATGCGCAGATGGCCGTCCACGAGCTCACCGGCGGCCGGGGTGCGGACGTGGTGATCGAGGCCGTCGGCACGCCGGCCGCGTTCGAGAGCTCGGTCGACGTCGTGCGCCGCGGCGGCACCGTCGTCGTCGTCGGCATGTACACGAGCGAGACCGTGGAGATCCCGATCGGCATCTGGTGGACTCGCGCCCTGAACGTCCGATTCGCGGGCATCTGCCCGATCCACGCGTGGTGGGATCGCGCTTTGGCCGACGTGGAAGCCGGAAGGATCGACCCGCTCCCGATCATCAGTCATCGCCTGCCCCTGCAGGAGGCGGCGCGCGGGTACGAGCTGTTCGACGCGCACGAGGCAACGAAGGTGCTCCTGCTCCCGTGAGGCCTCGGATGGCGGAGGTGACGGTGACGTACACGGACCCCGACCCGAACGGGCTCTCTTCGATGATCGGCGGGCTCATCGAGGCGAACCTGCGAGCGAACCCGGATCGCGCCGAGCTTCTGGCGCCGTCCACCGTCGAACTCACCGCGAACGACGCCGAGGTCTCGGCGTCCATTCACATCTCGCCTGTCGGAGTGACGGTCGCGAATCAGCCGGGCTCGAGCCGTGTCGACCTTGGCGTCCGAGCCGCATCGAGCGATCTCATCGCGCTGTCGGCGATGCCGCTCCTGTTCGGCTTGCCGGACCCGCTCCGGCGCGAGGGACGAGCGATCATCGGCAAGGTGCTTCGAGGGCGGATCCGCGTGTCCGGGCTCGTCCGACATCCCGTGAAGCTCACGCGTTTGACCAGGTTGCTATCGGTGACCTGATGGATCTGCCGCCGCCGCCCGTACCGGAACCGCTCCGGCAGGTCGAGATCCCTCCGCCCGGCGGCCCCCCCGCGATCGCCGTCGGGACGCTGAACCCCCCTCCCGTTCCTCCCGCGCCGTCGAAGATCCGGTGGGTATCCACCGTCGTGCTGGCGGCCGTTCTCGGGGTCGTGGTGTTCGGCGGATACGTCGCCGCCGGGGCGTTGTCGCAGCCGGCGGGCCCCCCCGTCTCGGTGGCCGGCGTCGTGCGCGTGCAGCCCCTCTCGGGATGGGAGCTCGCCGGCCGGTTCGGGAGCCCGCCGGGAGCGCGCCTGTCGCGAGGGAGCGGCAACTTGGACTTCGTCGCGCTGTCCTTCAACGGCTCATCGCTCGACCTCGTCCGCGAGTACGTGAACCAGGTCCTCGAACCCGGAGCCGAGCAGCTGTCCGTGTCGAAGGAGGCCGAGTCGGTGACGCTCCGCAGTGGCCTCTCGGGTGTGCGGATCCGATACATCGGGCTGTTCGGGAAAGCACAAGCTTCGATCGAGGGCGAGGTGACGGCGATCGTCTCGCCCGCCGGAGTGGGGGCGATCTTCGATGCCTGGTCTCCGGAGGGACTCCTGCAATACGTGATCGACGATATCCATCGGATGATCGACCGGGCGCAGGTCGGCTGATGTCCGTGCAACCCGGGCCACCCGCCCCGCCGGTCGTGCCGGTCCGTCCCTCCCTCGGGCGGCCGAGATGGGGTCACCAGACCTCGTTGTTCCAGTTGCGTCAGCCGGCGTTCTGGCTGTTCCTCGCGGTCGTGCTGGCGACCGGGTACTACACCGTGACCCAGCAGACGCTGTTCCAACGCATCTCTCCGTCCGGATGGGCGCTGTCGTGGTTGCTGCTGCTCCTATACGCGTTGCCGATCTTCGCTGCGGTCTACTTGCTCGACCTGTACGAACGGGAGCCGTTGTCGCTCGTCGTCGGCGCACTCATCTGGGGGGCGGTCGCGGCGACGACGCTCGCGGGGTTCGCGAACGAGGGATGGGGGTTCGTGGTCGCCCGCATCGGGGGACCCGAGTTCGCCTCACGCTGGACGGCGGCACTCACAGCGCCGCTGACCGAGGAGATCTTGAAGGTCGCCGGCGTCGCGCTCATCGCGCTCATCGCGGTCGACGAGATCGACGATGTCATGGACGGCTTCGTGTACGGCGCGATGGTGGGCCTCGGGTTCGCGGTGGTCGAGGACGTCTTGTACTTCATCGCGATCTTCGGCGGAACGCCTTCAGGCGTGCTCGCCGGGTTCTACGTGCGCGTGATCTCGAGCGGGCTCTACGGGCACGTGTTGTACACGGGTTTGTCGGGGATGGGGATCGCCTACTTCGTGTCCCGTCGCCACGAAGCGACGCGGGCCAAGCGGATCGGGGTCGCGCTCCTGTTGTTCCTCGTGGCCGTCTTCGGACACTTCCTGTGGGATTCCCCGTTCCTCAACTTCTTCCCCGGACACCTCAACACGGTGGGCGACTGGCTGCAGATCCCGCTCGCGGCAGCGATCAAGGGGATCCCGCTGCTCGTCTTCGTGATCGTGATGATCAAGCTCGCCCGCCGACGCGAGCGTGGGTGGCTCGAGCTCGCCCTCGCGTCCGAGGTGGGCTCGGCGGCGCTGACACGGCAGGAGCTCGGCATCTTGCTGGACCCGCACGCACGGCGTCGGTCACGCCGCGACATGCGGACCCGCGCTGGGGAGGGTGCCGCCCGGTTGCTCCGGCGGCTCCAGCGAGAACAGATCAACCTCGCGATGGTGCGGACCCGAGTGGAGCTCGACGATGATCCCGCGCTCGTGCATCAGCGGGCGTACTGCCGGTCGCTCCGCGACGCGCTCATGGCCATGCCCGGCGCCGCTCCGGCGATGCGCCCCACCGAGCCACCCGGATAGCTCGGGTCCGCCGGGCCACCGGTGCCGCCGGGGCGAGCGGATACCCTTGGCGAAATGGAGCTCATCGATGGGGTGCTGGCGGGCGAACCACGTGCGGTGGCGCGCGCGATCTCGATGGTGGAGGACGGCGCCGAGGGCCTCGAGGAGCTGTCGGCGGGCCTGTATCCGCGGACGGGACGCGCGTACACGATCGGACTGACGGGCTCGCCGGGCGTCGGCAAGTCCACCCTCGCCGGCGAGCTGGTTCGGACGGCTCGCGAGCACGACCGCTCGGTGGCCGTCCTGGCGATCGACCCCACCTCGCCGTTCACCGGTGGAGCACTCCTGGGCGACCGCCTGCGGATGCAGTCCCACGCGACCGACCCCGGTGTGTTCATCCGTTCGATGGCGACGCGGGGACATCTGGGCGGGATGGCGCTCGCCGCGCCCGAGGCCGTGCGGATCCTCGACGCGTCGGGCAGAGACGTCGTGATCGTGGAGACCGTCGGCGTTGGCCAGGCAGAGGTGGACGTGGCTGCGGCCACCGACACCACGCTCGTCGTCGTCTCACCCGGCTGGGGCGATGCCGTGCAGGTGGCGAAGGCGGGCATCCTCGAGATCGCCGACGTGTTCGTCGTGAACAAGGCCGATCGCGAGGGAGCCGATGTGGCCGTGCGGGACCTCGAGCAGATGATCCACGCCGGCGCAGAGCTCCCGTGGACCCCACCGGTGGTGAAGACCGCGGCGGCCGACACGGCAGGCATCGAGGAGCTCTGGAACGCGATCTCGAGCCATCGCACGTATCTCGAGCAGACCGGCGCCCTCACCGCGAACCGCCGGAACCGGCTCCTGCGAGAGGTCGAGACGCTCGCCGCCGAGGCGATCAGGGGCCGGGCTCATGCGGCGCTCTCCGCGGACCCCGCCCTAGCCGAGGACCTCCTCGGACGTCGTATCGACCCGTACGCCGCGGCGGCCGCGGTGATCCAACGGCTCGGCGGGTCCGGGTAGGAAGCACGCCGTCGAGGGACAATGGCGAGGATGGCGGAGGGATCTCGCGAGCGCAGGGAGGATGAGTACCGCCGCTCGGGCGAACGCGACGCCGACTTCGAGACCCTGTCCGGCGAGCCGTTGCAGCCGTTGTACACGGCCGAGGATCTGACCGGGTTCGATCCCGAGCGCGATCTCGGCCGCCCCGGGGAGTTCCCGTTCACGCGCGGCGTGTACCCGACGATGTATCGAGGGCGTGTGTGGACGATGCGGCAGTTCGCGGGGTTCGGCACACCCGCAGAGACGAACGCCCGTTACAAGTACCTCCTCGAGCACGGGCAGGGCGGTCTGTCGGTCGCCTTCGACATGCCGACGCTCATGGGCCGCGATTCGGACGATCCCCTCAGCGAGGGGGAGGTCGGGCGGTGCGGCGTGGCCACGGATTCGTTGGACGACTTCGAGGTCCTGTTCGACGGGATCCCCCTCGGCGACATCTCGACATCGATGACGATCAGCGGTCCCGCCGTGATGCTGTTCGCCTTCTTCCTCGCGACGGCCGAGGAGCAAGGTGTTCCCTGGGATCGACTCGAGGGCACGCTGCAGACCGACATCTTGAAGGAGTACATCGCGCAGAAGGAATGGGTGTTCCCGCCCCGGCCGCACCTGCGGCTCATCGCCGATCTCATCGAGTTCTGCGCGGAGCGCGTTCCGAAGTTCCATCCGATCAGCGTGAGCGGATACCACATCCGCGAGGCAGGGTCGACGGCGGCGCAGGAGCTGGCGTTCACGCTCGCCGACGGGTTCGCGTACGTGGAGCTCGGACAGCAGCGAGGGATGGATCTCGACCGTTTCGCGCAGGGGTTGTCGTTCTTCTTCAACGCGCACATCGACGTGTTCGAAGAGATCGCGAAGTACCGGGCGGCCCGGCGTATCTGGGCCAGGTGGCTACGGGACCGCTACGGCGCGAAGGACGCGGACTCGCTCCGCTTACGGTTCCATACGCAGACCGCCGGCGTGTCGCTCGCCGCTCAGCAGCCGATGAACAACGTCGTGCGAACGACCATGGAGGCGCTCGCGGCGGTGCTCGGCGGCACGCAGTCCCTGCACACGAACGCGCTCGATGAGGTGCTCGCGCTCCCGACGGCCGAGGCCGCCAAGCTCGCCCTGCGGACGCAGCAGATCATCGCGCATGAGACCGGGGTCCCGAACGTCATCGATCCGCTCGGAGGTTCGTACTTCGTCGAGGCCCTCACCGACCGGATGGAAGAGCTGGCCGAGGAGGAGTTCGCCAGGATCGAGCGGTGGGGCAACGGCTCGATCCTCGAGGGCATGCTGGTCGGCATCGAACGGGGCGAGTTCCAGCAGGCGATCGCCGAGTCGGCCTTCCGCGAGCAGGAGCGGTACGAGAAGGGCCGGCTCACGAAGGTCGGGGTGACGGACTTCGTCGACGAAGGTGAGGAACCCATCGAGACGTTGATCATCGGGCCCGATGTCGAGCGCTCCCAGATCGAACGCGTCCGGGCCACGAGGGCATCGCGCGACGATCCGGCGGCCCGCTCGGCGCTCGGGCGGCTGACGGAGCTCGCGGGTACCCAGGAGAACCTCATGCCGTCGATCGTGGAATGCGCCAGGACGCGCTGCACCGAGGGCGAGATCGTCGGGGCCCTGCGGTCGGTCTTCGGCGAGTACACCGAGACGCCACGTTTCTGACCGTCAACCAGTTGCATAAGGTCGCAGTTGCCATCCCTTGCGCTCATGTGGTTGGATGGCGTCACACCCTGCCCCGACCGGAGGACTGGAACACGTGATCGCTGACGGAGGAGCCGCGTTCGGTGTCGGCCTCATCGTGTCCGCCTTCTTGTTCGGCTTCCGGCACGGGATCGACTGGGACCACATCGCGGCGATCACGGACATCACGACGTCGCAGGAAGATCGTCGTGACGCGATCGTGTTCGGAACGATCTACGCGCTCGGGCACGCACTGGTCGTGTTCGCCATCGGCACCGGAGCCATCGTGCTCGGTGATCAACTGCCCGAAGGCGTCGACAAGGTGATGGAGCGGATCGTCGGCGTCACGCTCGTCATCCTCGGCGTGTACGTGTTCGTCGCTTTGGTTCGACACGGGCGCGAGTTCCGGATGCGCAGCCGTTGGATGCTCATCTTCTCGGGAGTGCGGAAGGTGTACGGGCGCGTTCGTCGATCCGCAGCTCCCCCGGAACATGATCTCCAACCGGTCCACGTTCATGCGTCCGAAGGGGGATCGACGTCGGTCGCGGTGGCCGAGGACATCCCCGTTTCGGACTGGCATCACGGACACCACGGTCGCCCGGGTCACCATCATCACAAGCACCCGGAGCCTTCGGAAGAGGCGTTCATGAACTACGGCCGCCGCACGGCGTTCTTCGTGGGCATGATCCACGGTGTTGGAGCGGAAACCCCGACGCAGCTCGTGATCTTTCTGACCGCGGCCGGGGCGGGAGGTCCGATCGTCGGCGAGTCGATCCTGGCGATGTTCCTTCTCGGTCTGCTCACATCGAACGCGTTGATCACGGTCGGGTCCGCCTTCGGGTTCATGAAGGCGTCGAAGAACTGGGCCCTCTACGTCACGATCGCGTTGCTGACGGCCTCGTTCAGCCTCGTGATCGGGATGTTGTTCCTGTTGGGCAAGGGGACGGTGCTGCCGGCTCTGTTCGGTGGCTGAGGGCCATCACCCTTCAACCGACCGTCGCGCGGCAATCGGCGCAGAGGCCGCTGATCGCGAAGTGCGTGAGGTCCGGCAAGAACCGGTGATGGCGCTCGATGAGGTTCGAGAGCGCGTCGGCCTCCGCGAGCGAGAGGTCGTCCTCGGACCCACAGTTCGAGCACGTGAGGTGCACGTGGCCCGCTTCCTCGGCTCGGTGGTACTCGG
>JBDTYT010000049.1:0-12842 GCA_040005555.1 Actinomycetota bacterium
GGGAATGGACTGGCAAGCGGAGCAACGGCCCCGCGGGCTCCCCCCCAACCCCGGTATCGGACGTCCGTACCCTCTTCCGCGTAGCCACCGAAGACTGAGGCTCCCCGACCAGAGTGATGTCCGAAGCCCGCTCCGATGGTTGCGTGGATGCCACCGGCTGCTCGCGCGTAGCGTCGTTCGCCGTACGCGACCGCGCAGTTTCGGCGCTGGCCCCCGAGGCCGTCCCGCTGTCCGTGAAATCCAGGACGACCGCCGTGATGTTGTCGACCCCTCCCGCTCGGTTCGCCTCGCTGATGAGCCGTTCGACCGCGCCTTGCGCGTCGCCCGGTGTCGAGTCGAGGATCGTGCGGATCTGCTCCTCGCCCACCATGCCGGTGAGCCCGTCGGTGCACAGCAGGATCCGGTCCCCGGGCGCGACCTCGATCGTTGACTCGTCCACCTTGACGCGACCGTCCACGCCGAGTGCGCGAGTGAGGATACTGCGGTGGGGGTGGACCTCCGCCTCGGCCTCGGTGATCTCGCCGTCCACGACCATGCGATGGACGAGCGTGTGGTCCTCGGTGAGGAGCGTGAGGTCGTGGTCGTGGAACAGGTAGGCGCGCGAGTCGCCGACGTGGGCCAGCTGAACCCGATCCCCGTCCACCAGGGCCGCGGTGAGCGTGGTCCCCATACCGGCAACGTTGCGATCCGCCTGTGAGCGCTCGAACACCGCCCGGTTGGCCTCCTCGACCTGCCCGACGAGCGACCCCTCGTTGCGGACGAACAACGACTGGATCGTGTCGAGGGCCAGGCTCGAGGCCACCTCCCCTCCCCGGTGGCCCCCCATGCCGTCCGCTACCACGAAGAGCGGTTGCTCCACGAGGAACGAATCCTCGTTGCCCTCTCGGACCTGGCCGATATCCGAGGCGGCGCCCACGGTGACCCTCATCGGCGCAGCTCCAGCACGGTCTTGCCCACGCGTACGACGTCGCCCGCGTGCACCTCCACGGGCGCCACGACCTTGCGATCGTTCAGGTACGTCCCGTTCGTCGAGCCGAGGTCCTCCACGTACCAGGCTCCGTTCTTGCCGGCCAGCCGGGCGTGCATCTGCGAAACGTACGTGTCCTGGAGCCGGATTGCACACCCGTCGGCCCTGCCGATATCCACCTGTCCGGCAAGCCGCACCGTGTGAGGCTTTTCGCCCTCGGGCTCGTGCACGACCACGGCGGCCGGCGTCTTGCCACCCTTCGAGGCCTTAGCTGCCGGCGGCATCGAGGCCGACTTCATCTCCGTGGTTCCCCCACCGACACGACGGCCGGAGACCTCCGCGGTGACCGAGCGCACCGCCCGGTAGATGAAGAAGTACAGCAGCACCAGGAGCGCGTACTTCAACACCGAGAGCACGAAGGGAGACACTCAGCTCCTTCGGAACTCGAGCACCGTCGCGCCGATGGTGATCCGGTCCCCTTCCTCGAGCGCTCGCTCCTGCGACACCTCGTCGTTCACGAGCGTGCCGTTCGTCGAACCGAGATCCGTGAGCACCCACGTCCCGTCCCGGCGGGTGATCCGCGCGTGCTGACGCGATGCCCCCGCGTCGGAAACCTGGATGTCGCATTCGGGCAGCCGCCCGAGCGTCACGACGTCGGTGTGCAAGCGGTAGGTCCTCGAGGCCTGGTCCCCGTCGAGCAACACGAGCATGGCTTCACCCGGCGCCGGCTCGGGTGGGATCTCCTCATCGCCCTCGACGAAGGAGGCCTCGCATGTGAATCGACCCTTCGACAGCTCCTCGTCGATCTGGAACTCGATCTCGGGCGGTCCTGGCAGGCCCCAACCGCGCTCGGCCGCTGTATCGCGCACGACCTGCTTCAGCTCGGTGGCGAGGGCCTGCTCCACCTGCTCGAACCGTTCGCCGTCGGTGGGCGAGAGCGAGATGGCGAACCGGTTCGGCGCCCAGATCTCCCGCACGCCGACGGTCTTGCGAGCGTCCATCTCGCGCATGACGAACTTCGCGAGCTCGACCGGCTGCAGCCCGCTGCGCAGGGTGGTCGCGAAGAAGCCCTCAACCATGTTGCCGAGACGGCGTTCGAAGTCGCGGAGGATCGGCACGATGTCCGTTCTCGCTGGTAGAGCGATGTGCGGCCGATTCTACCCGGTGCCGCTCGTGCGGAACCTCTGAGCCGTTGCCGCGAATGGGTGCGCGAGCGGCAGTTGTTACGATGAGCGTCCCCCACGGGCGAGTGGCGGAATTGGCAGACGCGCAGGATTCAGGTTCCTGTGTCCGAAAGGACGTGGGGGTTCAACTCCCCCCTCGCCCACCTTCACGACCCGCCGCTGGCGGTCGCGTTACGGCTCCGCCGACCGCTACCGGTCCTTGTGCAGATGTCGATCGAACCAGGCCTGCGTCCGTCGGATCGCGTCGAGCGAGTGCGCCCGTTCCACCGGTACGTGACCTTCACGGGGGTACACGACGAGCTCGACCTCCGCGCCCGAGGCCGCGAGCGCGTTGAAGAGCTCCTCAGCCTGTCCGAGCGGGGTGCACCGATCCTCCGCCCCCTGGATGATGAGCGTGGGTGTCGTGCACCGGTGTGCGTAGGTGATCGGAGATCGCTCCGCGTATTGGCTGGTCGGATCGTTCCACTCGCCCTTCAAGATCGCCTGGTCGTACCACCAGACCTCCGAGGTCAAGTGGAACGACACGTAGTTCGAAACGACGGACATCGCCACCGACGCGCCGAAGCGATCGGTCTGGCCCACGGCCCACCCCGCCATGTACCCCCCGTACGAGAGACCCGAGATCCCGAGACGGTTCGGGTCCGCGATGCCCTCGGCGATGCAGTGGTCGACGCCGGCCATGATGTCTCGGAAGTCGACGCCGCCTCCGTCACCGATCACGCCTTGCGCGAACGCGTGCCCGCGCCCGATGCTGCCTCGCGGGTTCGGCAGCAGGCACGCGTATCCGGCCGACGACAGCAGAATGGCGTTCGGCTCCGAGTCCGAGAAATACGCGCCCCAGCTCCAGGTGGGGCCGCCGTGCACGCAGACGATCATCGGCAGCGTTCCCTCGGCCCCGCGCGGCGTCATCAGCCGACCCTCGATCTCCTCCCCGTCGTCGGCGGTCCATCGGATCGTTCGGACGTCGGGGAACACGATCCCCTCCACGATGGGGTCGTTGAACGTCGTGATCCGAGTCCATGCACCAGCCGAGTGATCGAACCGGGCGAGCTCCGGCGGCCGTCCGTGCGCTTGGTGCGTGGTCCACACGGCCGTGGCGTCCTCGGTGATCGCGCAGGCGGGCGTGGTCATGTCGTCGCCGATGAAGGCGTCATCGCGCCAACGTTCCTCGCGCCGTCCTTCCAGCCAGATCCGGCCACACGCGTTTCCCGCCCCCTCGGTGCGCGCGTACCACAGGGATCCCTCGTCGCACCAGCCGGCCCGGCCGACCGTCTGCAGGTCCGGCCACGGGTCGGTCGTCGCACCGGTCCTCAGGTCGACGATCATGAGGCTGCCCGAGAGCAGGCCGTGGTCGCTCGCATACCCCTCGACCACCACCGCGCGGCTCGAGTCGGGTGAGATCGCCAGGCCCTGCGTTTGCCACGACGGTTCATACAAGATGAGGGCCGTGCGCGTCTGGAGGTCGAGTCGGGCGATCACGGCTCGATACCAGCCCGATCCGGAGTGGTCCGGGGACACGCTCGCGACGACGGAAGTGTCCCCGTCCCAGTCCACCTCCCACACGCTGAGGTCGAGTGGGCCGACCTCGGCGACGTCGCCCGCCGCGAGATCGATCAGGAAGAGCCGCCGCCGGGCGTCTCCGGGTCGTCGGACGATCGGATCAGACACCGGCCCGGCACCGTTCACCGCGCGCGCGCTCCAGTCGAGTCCGTACGAGCCGGGGTCAGCGGCGAGCACGAGGAGCCGGCTCCCGTCGCTCGACCACGCGACGCTCTCCGCCGATCCCACGAGCGTCGCCGCGAGCGCGGGCTCGCCGCCGCTGCCGGGCATCGTGTACGGGAGCTGGTGACCCGGCGTGATCCGGTCCGAGAGGAACGCCAGGCGCGAGCCATCGGGCGACCACGCCGGCGTCCGGTCGCTCCACGCGCCGCTCGTCAGCTGCTCGACCCGCGGGTCGCGCTCGCTCTCCACGACGTAGAGGTCGCTCGGCACGAAGGACCCCACATCGGCCACCGTGGCACGGAGCGCGAAGGCGACCATGGACCCATCGGGCGAGACGGCCAGCTCTGCCGGCGTCCTCGTGTCGAGCAAGCGTTCTGCGGTGGGGCGTTCGAGGCGATCGCGGCCGGGATCCATCGCGCGTATCTTCCTCCGCCGAGGCGGGTGGACGCGAGATCGAAGGAGGGTCAGCCGCCGACGCGGAGGTTCGTAGCCGTCGATGCGTCCGACGTCGAGGGATTCGTGAGTCGCGGGTGTCGGATCGGGATGCGCACGGTGAACCGGCTGCCCTCGCCCGGGCGACTGACCACATCGATCTGCCCACCGAGGTGGTCCAGCAGGTCCTGCACGAGCGAGAGCCCCAGGCCGGCGCCCCGGAAGCTGCGCGTACTGGACGAGTCCACCTGGTAGAAGCGATCGAAGATCTTCGGGAGTTCCTGCGGCGAGATGCCGACCCCGTAGTCCTGCACCCAGAAGACCAGCTCGTCGCCCTCCGCCTTGGCCTCGAGCTCGCAGGGCGCCTCCTCCGGCGAGTATTTCAGGGCGTTGTCGACGAGGTTCTGCAGGACGCGAGACAGCAATTGCCGGTCGGTGTACAGCACGGGCAGGTCGTCGGGCACCGACACGTGGATCCGGCTGGCTTCGTTCGACAAGCCTTCCACGACCTCGCGGACGAGGTCCTCGAACAACACGCGCCCGATCGACACCGACAGTTCGTGGTTCTCCAGGTTGGAGGCCGTGAGCAGGTTCTCGACCAGCCGAAGCAAGCGATCGCCTTGACGCTCCATGCGCTCGAGGAACTCGGCGCGCATCACGGGGTCATCGGCGAACTCGGTCCGACGCAGTGTCTTCGCGTACCCGATCAACGCGGTCACCGGCGTGCGGAGCTCGTGCGAGACCACGGCGACGAACTCGCCCTTCATGAGATTGAGCTGGCGGAGCTCATCCACCGTGTGGTGCTCTTTCTCCAGCAGCTCCTGGAGCTTGCGTGCCTGGTCGGCCAAGATCTCGTTCTGCTCAGCGAGCCGATCTGCCAGCGCACGGCTCCGGAAGTACATCTGACGCGCGAAGATCAGCGGGCCGAGGAACACGATCACGGACCACACACCCTCGCGGACGAAGAACCGTGCGATCACCGCGCCGAACAACCCGAGCCCGATGTAGGAGAGCAGGAACTCGTAGGGAGCAGCGCCGTGCATCTTCGCGAGCACCGTGCCGACGCCGATGTGGCGGAGCAGCGCCTGATGCGTGGCGACGCACAGCGCGTTCACCGCGTAGGTAGCGACGGCAGCCAAGACGACACCGGTCGCGAGCTTCAACAGGGGCGACTCCGCGGTGGCGACCAGGTGGAAGAGCGCTCCGCCCGCCAAGGTGGAGAGCGCCATCTGCGCGCGGTTGAAGACCGCCCGCAGCGGCGGCATCTGCAGGCGGAACTCCCGCGGGTCGAACGAGCCGACGAAGGCGATCGCGGCAGCCACCGTCGGGTCGTAGATGATCGCGACGCCGAGCAGGATGGGGAAGCTGAGCGACAGCTGCATGCCGCCCCAAGCAGGGACGGGGATCAGGTCGACGACCGCGACGGCCACGATGAAGAACACGATCGAGCCCTGCAGCAATTCGTCCCGATGATCGGGGAGTGTGAGGGCGAGATAGACGGCGAGCGGGACGATGACGGCGAGCTGGAACGCGATCGACTTCCAGTTGTCCGATCGCCGGTCCGGATCCGCCTGCGCGGTGGTCGCATCCACGGCTAGGAGGCCTCCGCCGCCGAGAGATCGGCGGGGCGGGGTTGCGCGTCCTCGGCTTCGATTCCTCGGTCTGCCGCCTGCGGCGCCGGACGGCGCATGCCTCGGACGACGAACCACATCGCTCCAGAGTAGGCGAGGAGGTCCCCGATGCTCACGGCCTGGTGGATGGGGGGCGGGATCGGGATCGCATCGCCGAGGAACACCAGCTGGTCCCGGTTCGAAGCGAGGTGGTGCTTCGTATCGGCTCCGCTCCGCAAGTCGGCCAGCGTGTTCACCTGCCCTGACGCGACGAGCGCGTGCTCGGTCACCGGCATCCCTTCGTTCACGGTGATCACGACGAAGTTGAGCCACAACCCGACCAGGATCACAGCGAAGCCCGGCAGCCGGCGGTTGACCCCTGCAGCGACGAAGAGGAACAAGAACGACGCGACCAGCAGCAGCATACCGCCGGTTCCGGCGACCGGGGCGAACTGCAGCGCGATCCCGGCGAGCCCACTCATCGGCCACCGCAAGCGCACGTTCGCGAGATTCCCGAGACCCCCCCCGGCCAGGTAGCCGACCACGATGGCGACCGGGATCGTGACAACGACCAGTCGCATGGTTCCCCTTTATGACACGCGCGACGAGGTCAATCCATGACCTGTGGTGGGCATATCGGCCGACGCGACATTCCCCTTAAGGCCCGACCCCACCCTGCCGATACGTGCTCCGTACCGCTTGGAAAGGAGGGCGATGCCCATGAAGAGGTACCGCCGTCTCATGGTCGCCCTGGGGTGGTTGGCGGCGTTCTTGATGGCCGCCGGCGCCGGCTGGAA
The DNA here is from genome assembly GCA_040005555.1 of Actinomycetota bacterium. Lineage (GTDB taxonomy): Bacteria > Actinomycetota > UBA4738 > UBA4738 > HRBIN12 > JBDTYT01. Next base: position 6,713 of record JBDTYT010000049.1, read on the forward strand.
GACCAGCTAGTTCGGTATGGCCGCGGTGCCGTCCCGGCCGGCGTGATCGCTCGCGCCGAGCGGGGCGGCACCGGGCGTTCCCGCTCCAAGTGGCGCTCCGCAGCCATCTCGCTCACTCCTCATCGAGCTCTCGTCGTGCCATGCGAACGGCCTGCTCGAACACGTCTTTTGCGGGCACACCGGCTTCTCGAGCGATCCGGACGCAGTCCTCGTACTCCGGGGCCACGGTGACTACGTGCCCGTCGAGCACGCCGATCTTCACGGCGACCGCGCCGTGGGTCGTCTCAACCTTCAGCGTGTCGCGGTCCAGTGTCGTCTTCGACACGGCGGCCGAGCGGATCCCCAGCGTCCCGGTCTCGCGGAAGATGATCTGACGCATCTCCGCCTCTCGGTCGGGCGCGCACAGCACCCGGATGGTCACGGCCGGTCTGCCCTTCTTCATGACGATCGGCACCAGCCAGGCGTCCTGGGCCCCGGCGGCGAACACGCGCTCGAGCACGTACTCGTAGAGCTCTGGATTGAGATCGTCGACGTTCGTCTCGAGCACGAGCTGTTCGCTCGCGTTCACCCTCGGCTCCGTGGCCGACTCGGCCGCGCCGATGAGGATCCGCAGCAGGTTCGGGAAGTCGAGCCGGTGCGTGCCGGCGCCGTAGCCGATGCTCTCGATCCGCATCGGTGGAAGCTCGCCGAACCCTTCAACGGTCGCGGCGAGGATCGCGGCTCCGGTCGGGGTCGTGAGCTCGGCCGCGACGCCTTTCGAGTACATCGGAGCGCCACGGAGCAACTCGACGACGGCGGGACCTGGGATCGGCATCACGCCGTGCTCGGTCTTGGTCATCCCGAGCCCGGTCGGTATCGCGGATGCAAACACCCTCTCGATCCCGAGCATCGAGAGGGCAAGCGCCGTGCCGGCGATGTCGACGATCGAATCGACGGCGCCGACTTCGTGGAACGTGACGTTCTCGACCTCCTTGTGATGCACGCGCGCTTCCGCTTCCGCCAATCGCCGGAAGATACGTTGTGCGAGCTGGAGCGCCTCGGGCGGGAGGTCCGCCGCGTCCAGAAGGGCGCGGATGCTCGCGTACGTCCGGATCACGCCCGCCGACGATGCACGCACCGTTACGCGGGTCGCGCGCAGGCCCTGTTGATCCGTCTCCTCGACGTCCATGTCGAAGCGTTCGAGCGGGAGTTTTGCGAGGTGCAGGCGGAGCTCGTCGAAGTCGGCGCCCGCGTCGATGAGCGCGGCAAGCGCCATGTCGCCGCTGATGCCGGCGATGCAGTCGAAGTAGGCGATCCTCATGACGGGCGATCGCCGGCGAGCGATCGTGAGGGCGACGGTCGACGTCGCACGCCGATCGTGAGCATGCGGTGAGCGGCATGCGCCGCCCCGAACCCGTTGTCGATGTTCACGACGGTCACGCCCGGTGCGCAGCTGTTCAACATCGTGAGCAGGGCGGCGAGACCGTCGAAGCTCGCGCCGTAGCCCACGCTGGTCGGGACCGCGATCACGGGGGTGCTCGTGAGGCCGGCGACGACGGTGGGCAACGCCCCGTCCATCCCCGCGACCACGATGGCCACGTCGATCGCTTCGATGCGCTCGCGCTGCGACAGGATGCGGTGGATGCCGGCGATGCCGACGTCGGTGACGCGGATGACCTCGATGCCGAGGGCTGCCGCGGTCTCGGCCGCTTCGTCGGCTACCGGGAGGTCGGATGTGCCGGCGGAGACGACGGCCACCGTGCCGAGGACGGATCCGGAGGCGGCGCGCTGCGCGACGATGAGGCGGGAGCGAGGAGCGTACGTGGCCGAGGGGATCGCATCAACGAGCGCGTGGAACTGGTCGGGCGTGGCTCGGGTGACGAAGACGGCGCCGGCCGAGGCGGCGACGAGCGCGGCGGTGATGTCTCGGACCTGGGTAGGTGTCTTCCCGGGGCCGTAGACGGCCTCGGCCTGACCGGTGCGCAGCTCTCGGTCGTGGTCGATGGTCGCGTAGGGAACCTCGGGCGGGGTGTCGGCTCGTTCGTCCACGAGGGCGCCGATTGTATACTTCGTCCTCCGCAGAAGCCCAGGTAGATGGCCGAGCCACGACAGGCCCAAGGAAGCGATGACCTTCTCCGCCGAGACGCTCACGTTGTTGGTCCTCATCGCGATCGGTCTGGCGCTGCTGTCGGTGATCTTCTCGATGCTGGGTCCGGGACGCCGGATCGAAGCGAAAGGCCCGATCCAACTCGACGACGCCCTGCGAGGGATCCTCCAGGGGCAGGCCACGTCCATCCAGCGCCTCGAGAGCGCGGTCCGATCGTTGAACAGCACCGATCGCCGGCAACAGGATCTGATCGAGGGGACGGTCCGCCACGTGGGTCTGGTTCGGTACGACGCGTTCGAGGACGTGGGGGGCCGGTTGTCCTTCTCGTGCGCCATGCTGGACGATCACGGACACGGCGTCGTGGTGACATCGATCAACGGACGACAGGACACGCGCGTGTACGCGAAGCCCATCACGAACGGGAAGAGCCCGCATAACCTCTCTATCGAGGAGGAGGAAGCCATCCGGCAAGCCCTCGCTGAGCCTCGGGAAACGGTGACGGCGACGTGATCTGGAAACGCGAGGACGCTGAGGCAGCCGGCGACGATCAACGGAAGGGGGGTCGACCGATGGCAGAGCAGCAGAGCGGCGAGGTCACCATCGTTGGGCAGGGGGCGAAGCTGGAGGGGACGGTCGTGTCGGCCGGTTCGCTCCGGATCGACGGACAGGTGAAGGGGCAGATCAACGCCGACGGCGACGTCATGCTCTCGCCCCAGAGCCAGGTCGAAGCCGACATCCACGCGCAGAACGTGATCGTGGGCGGTCGGTTCAAGGGCTCGATCGTCGTGAAGGGCAAGGCCGAACTTGCGCGCGGCGGCCGCGTCGACGGCAACATCACGGCGAAGACGCTCATCGTCGAGGAGGGCGCCGTCTTCCAGGGGCAGAGCATCATGGACCAACAGCCGCCGGTGTCTCCGTCGGCCGGCGCGCAGACTGTGGCGCAGCCACAGCCCAAAGGGCAGGCCGCAGCCGAGGAGGCGAAGGTCTAGCCCGTGCTCGACATCAAGGCGATCCGTGAGAACCCCGAGCCGTTCCGGTCGGGTCTCGCGCGCCGCAACCTCGCCGAGGCCGTCGACCAGCTGCTCGATGCGGACGCGTTGCGCCGCAAGCTCACTTCGCGCGTCGAGGAGCTCCGTGCCGATCAGAATCGTTTGTCGAAGCAGATCGGCGGCGCATCGGGCGATGAGAAGCAGCGGCTGATCGCGGAGGTGGCACAGGTCTCGGCCCAGCTGAAGGAGCTCGAGCCGCAGCTCGTCGAGGCGGAGGTGCGGCTCGACGCGCTCCTCGCGGCCACCCCGAACATCCCTCACGAGTCGGCCCCCGAGGGGTTCACCGACGAGGACGCCGTCGAGGTGCGCCGGCACGGCGAGCCACCCCGATTCGATTTCGAGCCGAAGGATCACGTCTCGCTCGGCGAGCTCCTGGGTGTGCTCGACACCGAACGTGGGGCGCGCACGAGCGGCTCACGGTTCGTCTACCTGATGGGCGACATCGTCCACGTGCAATTCGCGCTCGTTCGACATGCGCTCGACATCCTCACCGCCAAGGGCTTCCTGCCGGTGATCCCGCCGGTACTGGTCCGCGAGGAAGCGATGTACGGCACGGGGTTCCTGCCGACGGACGAGGTGAACATCTATATGACGCGCGAGGACGATCTGTACCTGATCGGGACTTCTGAGGTCCCGCTGGCCGCGCTCCGGATGGGTGAGGTGATCGACGTGGCTGACCTGCCGATCCGCTACGCCGGATACTCGACGTGCTTCCGACGCGAGGCGGGGACCTATGGGAAGGACATGCGCGGCATGTTCCGCGTCCACCAGTTCGACAAGGTCGAGATGTTCTCGTTCACCACGCCCGAGTCCTCATGGGACGAGCACGAGTTCTTGGTGAGCATCGAGGAGGAGATCGTCGGCAACCTCGAGCTGCCGTACCGCGTCGTGAACATCGCGGCCGGGGATCTGGGCGGCAGCGCCGCGAAGAAGTACGACATCGAGGTGTGGCTGCCCGGACAGGGCACGTATCGCGAGCTGACGTCGTGCTCGAACTGTACGGACTACCAGGGGCGGCGGCTCCAGACGCGAGTGCGGCGGGCGACCGGCGCTGTCGAGGCCCTCCACACGTTGAACGGCACGGCGACGGCGGTGGGACGCACGCTCATCGCGCTGCTCGAGAACCACCAGCAGGCGGACGGATCCGTCCAGCTCCCGAAGGCGCTGCACGCATACCTTCCCGAGCCGACCCGAGTGCTTCGCCCGAAGTCCTAGTCCCCGCGACGTTGCGGGCCCGTCTTGCGACTCGTGAGCTCCTCGTATCGCGATCGCAACTCTCGAACCTCGTCCTCGGCGCTATGGAGCGCCGAGACGTCCATCGATACGCCCTGCCAAAACCTCGGGGTTCCCGCGCCATCCCGAACGAGGGTCGCCTTGCTGTGCAGCCACACGACGGTGCCGTCCTTCGCGATCACGCGGTATTCGCAGTCGAAGGGCTCCCCTTTTCGCTCGCTGGATGCGTTCATCGAGATCACCCGGTCGCGGTCGTCGGGATGGAGCATCCAGACCAGGTGCGAGGGGTCGGCGATCAGCTCCTCCGCGGTGAAACCGACGATGTCCCGCGTCTGTGGACTGAGGTAGACCAACCGGGTTTCATCAGGCGAGCCGGGAGAGGGGACCTCGATGTACGTGATGGCGGGGATCTGCTCGACGAGGGTGCGGTATCGCTCGTCCGCCTCCGTCGCTCTCGCCTCGGCTGTCTTGCGCGCCGTGATATCGATCGTGACCCCCTGGAAGATCCTCGGCTTCCCCGCCTCGTCGCGCTCGAGCAGGATCGCCTCGTCGAGGACCCACACGATGTGCCCGTCCTTGTGGAGGAAGCGGTACTCCATCGAGAACGGCTCGCCGGTGGTCTCGGAGCGGATCGCGGTGGTGAGGACGCGCTGACGGTCGTCGGGATGGAGACGGCTCATCCAGAAGTCCGGGTCGGTCTCCCACTCCTGGACCGTGTAGCCGAGCAGCTGCTCGATCCTCGGGCTCGTGTAGTAAGGCGCCGACTCGTCATGCGGATCGACCGACCAGACGTAGGTGACGGCGGGTAGTTGCTCGGCGAGCACGCGGTACCGCAGCTCGGTCGCGCGGAGCTCGTCCTCGGCGCGGCGCCGCTCGCCGATCTCGAGGGACATCAACGCGTTGGCCTCCTCCAGCTCGGCCGTGCGTGCTGCCACCCGCGTCTCGAGCTCGTCCTTCGCGGCGCGGAGCTCGCCTTCCACGCGCTTCAGTTCAGTGATGTCGAGCTGGACCCCTTGCCAGTACAGCGGTCGGCCTTGCGGATCTCGCGCCAGAGTGGCGACGTCTCGGAACCAGACGGCGCGGCCGTCGCTCGCGATGAGCCGGTACTCGCGGCTCCACGGCTCGCCCGTCAGGTTGTGCTCGTCGTGCGCGGCGAGCGTGGGTTCGCGGTCGTCGGGGTGCAGCAGCTCCACCCAGATGTCCGGCTGGTCCAGCCATTCCTCGAGCGAGTATCCGAGTGCGCGCTCGACCTGCGAGCTGGCGTACAGGGTGCGCCGGTCATCGTCCGGAGCAACCTGGTATACGACGGCGGGGAGGTTCTCGACGAGCGCCCGGTAGCGCTGCTCCGCCGCCCGCAGCGCGTTCTCCGTCCGCTTCTCCGGGGTGACGTCGTGCAGCAAGCCCTGCCAGAAGCGGATGCTCCCGTCGTCGTCGCGGACGGGAACCGCGCTGTCGCGGATCCAGATCTCTCGGCCGTCGGCGCGGCGGAACCGATACTCGAGCGCGAACGCGGATCCGTTCTGGCGCGCCCGCGCCCACATCGCAGCCACGATCGGGCGATCGTCCAGATGGGTGCGTTCCCGCCAGAGCTCGGCGTTGGCAAGGAATCGCTCCGCCGGGTAGCCGAATATCTGCTCGGCCTGGGGGCTGATATACAGCGAGTCGGGAAGTTGGGCGTTCGAGTCGATGTAGACGACCGCCGGCACCTGTTCGACCAGCGACCGGTAGAGGTCACCGGTTAGCTCGACGAGCCCGTCCCGGA
>JBDTYT010000050.1:0-12765 GCA_040005555.1 Actinomycetota bacterium
TCACGGCGACCGAGTTCCGCCTCCTGCGCTACCTCATACAGAACGCGCCGCGCGTACTGTCGAAGGCGCAGATCCTCGACCACGTCTGGAACTACGACTTCGGCGGCGACACGAGCAACGTCGAGACATACGTCAGCTACCTGCGCAAGAAGATCGACGTCCTCGGTCCACCGCTCATCCAAACGGTGCGGGGCGTGGGATACCGACTGGCGGCACCTCGCGCCGTCTCGCACGCCGCCCCCGAGGAGTGATGACGTGACGCTCCGCGTGCGCCTGACGCTCACCCTCGTCGCGCTCGTGGTGATCGGATTGGTGGCCTCCGACATCGCGACGTACACGGCTCTGCGATCGTTCCTCGTGCGTCGCGTCGATCAGCAGCTCGGCTCCGCCTCGTTCCCGGTCACCCACCTCCTGCTCGCGCCCGACTTCTCCTCGGGCGAGGTGCGGGCCGATCCCGAGGGGAGTGCGTTCCTGCCAGCCGGAACCTGGGCGGCCCTATACGACGCCTCGGGAACCGAGGTACGACACGTCACGCTCACGTACGGGGGTGCCGATCTCACGCCCCCCGCCATCACTCCCCAGATCGCCGGCTCGGACGACACGACGGCCACCCCGTTCACCGTCGCCGCCCAAGATGGCAGCGGGGCCGGATATCGAGCGATCGCGGTGCGGCTGGACGACGGGTCCGTCGTCGTCGTGGCGGTACCGCTGCGCGACGTGGCCGAAACGCTCCGGCGGCTCACGATCGTTGCAGGGCTCGTCACCCTCGGGGTGCTGGTCGCGATGGGGATGCTGTCGTGGGTGACGGTTCGGCGCGAGCTCCGCCCGCTCCGACGCATCGAGGAGACCGCGGGCGCGATCGCGGCCGGAGACCTGTCCCGGCGCGTGGAGCAGACCGATCCAGGCACCGAGGTGGGACGCCTGGGCACCGCGTTGAACGTGATGCTCGGCAGGATCGAGCACTCGATGGAAGAGCAACGTGCCTCGGAGGAGGCCCTTCGACGGTTCCTCGCCGACGCCTCGCACGAGCTCCGCACCCCCCTCACCTCGATCCGCGGGTACGCGGAGCTGTTCCGACGCGGCGCCGAGGACAACCCCGACGACACCGCCGTCGCGATGCGGCGCATCGAGCAGGAGAGCGAGCGGATGGGCTCGCTGGTCGACGATCTGCTGTTCCTCGCCCGCTCGGGGCAGGGCCGGCCGATCGCCCACGACGCCGTCGACCTCGCGCGCGTGGCGGCGGACGCCGTGCAGGATGCTCGAGCCGTCGACCCGGGCCGTGATATCACGCTCGACGCGCCCGATGCGCTCGTCGTGGTGGGTGATGAGGATCGGCTGCACCAGGTGTTGGCCAACCTGTTGTCGAACGCGCTCGCTCATACGCCACCCGGGACCACGATCGCCGTCCGCGTCCGGGCCGCGGACGGAGGTGCGGAGCTCGAGGTGAGCGACCGGGGACCCGGGTTGAACGGCGAACAGGCGGCGCACGTGTTCGAGCCGTTCTTCCGCGGCGATCCTTCGCGCGGGCGGGTGCGCTCGGCCGAGGCGAACGGGAACGGGCAGGGAACGGGGCTCGGCCTGTCGATCGTCGCCGCGATCGCGGAGGCGCACGGTGGGGGCGCCACGGTGACGAGCGCTCCGGGTGAGGGCGCGACGTTCACCGTCCGCCTGCCGCTCGAGCCGGAAGCACAGGGATCTCCCGAAGCTCCCGTCCGCGCGCCCGACTGAGCGCCCCAACGAGTAGGACCTGCGTTTCCTCGTTCGAAGAATGGGCAGCTCAGGACCGCGCCGGCTCGACCGCCAGCTTCAGCGCGAGGACCGGGCACGCGGACGCGGCTCGCTTGGCTCGGTGGAGCAGCTCCGGCGGGATCTCCCCCGGATCGAGGATCGGAAACCCCCAATCGTCCAAGCGGATCATCTCGGGGAGCCAGTCGGCGCACAGACCGTGACCGTCGCAGGCGATCGGGTCGAGGTGGAGCCTGCGAACCGTCATCGCGTGCTCGATGTCGCCACGTAGGTGGGCAGGAGAGCCTGATCCGACGCCGCCCCGCACGTCCCGCGGCGCCGATGCACCTCGATGTCGCCCGAGAACGTGGCGAGGGCGCTCCGCGCGAACCGCACCGCGCCGTCGGGCAGCTTGCACGCTCCCCGACCCTCGACATCAGCGGACCACCGGAGGATCTTCGCCGCAGCGTCCTGGCCGCCACCTCGCGCGAGCGCCCCGACGGTCGAGGCGATCGCCCGCAGCCCGTGGACGCACGGTCCGCACTGGCCCGAGGATTGTCCCGCGAGCCATGTCGCGATCCGCGCGGTCTCGACGAGACCACAGGCGCCGTCGGGCAAGAAATACAGCACGCCCGCACCCACGCCGGCTCCAAACCTCCGGAGGCTCCTGTCGCTCAGGCGCGCGTCGAATGCCTGCGCCGGCGTGAGCCATGATCCGAAGTAGCCGCCGACCAATACGCCCGAGGTCGCACCCCGTTCACCGCCCGCCGAGCGATACAGCTCCGCGATCGGCATGCCGCTCGGCACCTCGTGGACGCCGGGGTGCGCGACGGCCCCCGAAACGGTGATGAGCCGGGTCCCCGGCTCCTGAGCGGTGCCAAGCTCCCGGAACCACTCGGGGCCGAATGCGAAGACCTGCGCGAGGTGAGCCAGGGTCTCGGCGTTCTGGATCAGCGTGGGTCGTCCGCCGACGCCGCGCTCGAACGGCCTCGGCGGGGCCGAGGTCGGGATCGCCGGTCCCCCGTTCATCAGCTGCACGATCGAGCGCTCCTCGCCCGCCACGTAGCGACGCGGCAGCGAGGCCAGGTCGATCGGGAGCCGGCTCGACTCGCTGGATCGGCGCACGGCGACCGCACGCTCGACGGAAGTGAGCACGTCATCGTCGTCCGCGCACACCACGATGCTGTCCGCGCCCACGGCAGCCGCAGCAACGAGCGCGCCGTCGAGCACGAGGTGGGGGCGCATGGTGAGCAGCAGCCGGTCCTTGCCACTCGCGGGCTCGCTCTCAGCCCCGTTCACGATGACGACCGGACGGCCGCGGCCGCTCGCGACCGCGCGCATCTTCGTGGCCATCGGGAACCCCGCGCCACCCCGCCCGCGGAGTCCCGAGCGCTCCACGAGCGCGAGCAAGCTCTCGTCCGCGGACCGACGGCTGCGTGGCGGAACGTCGAGCGCTCGACGGTGCTCCTCGAGTGAGGCGGGACCTCGGGTGCCCGACAACAGTCGCGGGAGCCCGGCCGGTGCGTCCGGCGGATCGGCGAGCGCAGCCAGCCCGCCCTCGCTCATGAGGGTCCGTTCGGGGTCGAGAAGTGCACGACGCCGTTCGTCGTGCCGGCCTGGTCAACGATCTGCAATGAGATGGTCACGTCCACCTGCGAGCCCTCCGCGTCCGTGAGTTGGGCACGGATCAGCCCGTTGTCGATAGCGACGGACCCTTGGTAGCGGGCGGGATCATCGGCCGTTCCGAGGCGGACCGCCCCCTCGGCGACGGCGATGCTCGAGCCGTTGGACTGTCCACGGAGCCCGATCTCGATGTCGAGCGGAGTCGAGCCCGACAGCGTGGCTCGGACGTCGAGTGTGACCACGCCGTTCGTGCTCGTCTGCTGCGTCGTGCCGGAAAGATCGGCCTTCGTCGGAAACGCCAGCGGTACGGTGCTTCCCCCGGCGGATCCGACCGCCGCCGTTGCCGAGGAGGTCTTCCCACCGTGCAGCAGCGAAGCCGGAGTTCCGGCCGCGCTCGCCCACCCGGGTTGGAGCGGTCCCGCGAACAACCATAGCGCCACGCCCGCGGTTCCGACGACGCTCGCCCCCGCGGCCGCCAGCCGAGGTCCCACGCGCACCGGACGGATCCTCCCGACGCGCCACGCGACGGCACCGATCACGGCACCGATGGCGATCGCGTCGATCGCGAGCATCCACGCCGCGCGCGTGTCGCTCCCGGTCCCGAGACCGTGCACGACCGACACGGGCCAACACGCGTACGCGAGCCAGTGCACCGCTCGCCACGAGCGATACCCCAGCCGCACCCGCACGAGGCTCGTCACGACGAGCGCGATCAGCAGATCGAACGCCACCGCCCCGAGGCCGAGCCACACGGGCCGGTACGCGGAGACGAACGGGACGACGGCATCCAACCACCGGATCGGCGAAAACGAATCGACGACGGACGTTGCGATATGAACGCCGATGAAGGCGACGGCGAGCAGCGCCAGGTTCCTGTGCAGGCCCTGCGTGACGAACCTCGGCCACCGCTTCGATTTCCATCCCACGGCTCCCGAGATGCCGAGCACCACCACCACCGTCAGGAGGAGCAGCGACACGACGCCGGTGCCGCGCGTGAGGAACCAGAACGCCTGACTGCCTGCGGCGATCACGCCGCCACCTCCGGGCTGGGCCACGTCGCGGTGCGCTCGATCCTGCCGTCGGCGCGCACGAGCCGAGCGGGCAACCCGAGGGACGCCAGCCAATCGAGGGCCACCTCGCCGCGGACGATCGCTGCGGTGGACGCGGTGTTCGCGTCGACGCACGTCGCTGCGGCCACGGTCACGGTGCGCCACACCTCGCGGGCCGGACGGCCGGTGCTCGGGTCGATCACGTGGTGAACGGTCTCTCCCCCGCGCGACCATCGGCGCACCGTCGTGCTCGACGTCGCGAGCCCACCGGCATCGATCCGAACGCTCTGCCCCGGTTCCGGCTCGTCGAGATGCGAGTCGGCCAGGCCGATGGTCCACCCGTGAAGCGGCGCCGCGCCCGCCACCGCGATGTCGCCGCCGAGGCTCACGAGCACACCGCACCCGGCGATCTCTGCGGCCGCGGTGGCCGCGCGATCGGCCGCCAGTGCCTTCGCCGTCGCTCCCAGATCCAGCCGCACGCCCATCGGGACCCGGACGCGCGAGTTCGAGCGGTCGATCTGCACCAACCGCCAACCGACCGCCGGGCGCGCACCCAGGGCCGAGGGTCCGCTCGGCACAACGGCCGCGAAGTCTCGGTCGTATCCGAGCACGATGAGCGCCTCGCCCACGGTGGGGTCCACGTCACCGTCGGTGAGCGCGGCCGCCCGGATGGCGACCTCGACCGCGTCGACGAGCAGCGGCAGCACCTCGACCCATCGGCCCGCGGATCCATTGACGCGCTCGATCTCCGAGTCGGGGCGGAACCGGCTGCACGCCACGTCGAACGACGCGAGTTGCGCTCGGACGGCGGTGACCACGACCGACAGGCGATCCGCGTCGGCCGTCAGGACGGTCGCCGTGGTGCCCCAGATCGGGAAGGAGATCTCCCCGAGATCCTGCATCAGGAGCCTCCAGAGGTCACGCCACCCCCGCTTCCACCGGGGCTCCCGCCACCGCCGGAGCTCGAGCGCACCGGCTGGATCGGCGGAAGGATCGGCGGCAACGACCCGGACGAGACCGACCCCTCCCCCGAGCCCGAGGTCGACGACGTCGAGCCCGTGGAGTTGCCACTCGCCGAGGTCGATTTCGAGCTCGATGTGTGTGAGGACGACTTCGCGGCGACGCCGAAGACGACCGCCGTGGCGGCGACCGACGCTGCCAGCACCCAGCGGGTCGTGCTGGAGAGCCGCTTCAGGCCGGCGTCAGGGCCCGCGGCGGTGTTGGGCACGGGCGTCTCCGAGATGGGGTCCCGCCCGACCGGCCCGGGAGGGGGCAGGGCCGGCCGAGCGGAACGCGTTCGCGGTCATCTCTCGAGTGTCCGGCCCGTGGCTGTGAGCGCGGGATGACCGACCTGTGAGCTGCCTGAGAATCGGGCGCTCGATGCCTTAGGGGTCCTCGGAACGGTTGATGTGGCTCATCACGTTGATGAGGATCCCGTTCGGGTCGGCGAGGAAGAAACGCCGCACGCCCCATTCCTCGTCGGTAAGCGGATACACGATCTCGAGCCCGCGGTGCGTGGCCGCGTCGTGGACCGCGTCCACGTCGGCTACCTCGACCGTGATGCTCGGAGCGGGTTCGGACGACTCGGCCGGTCCGAAGAGCGTGATCTGAGCGGTGGGATCGCTCGGCGACGCGAGGGTCACGATCCAGCCCCGATCCATGACCACCTCGAGCCCGAAGACCTGGATGTAGAACTCTCGACTCGCGTCCATCAGGTCGGAGCCGATGTTCGGGACGATCCTCCTGACGGTCACGGCGCCCCCTCGCGTGTCGATCCGGTGCCGGCGAGCGTACATGGGCCGGAGCGAGTCGTTCACCACCTCGTCACCCCCACCAGGTACCGTCCACGCAAGGAACGGGAGCGTATGGACATCGGGATCCCTGAGGTGCTGTTCGTCTGCGTCCACAATGCCGGGCGCTCGCAGATGGCGGCTGCGCTCCTCGACCATCACGCGGCGGGGCGCGTGCAGGTTCGATCGGCCGGCAGCACGCCCTCGGGCGAGATCCACCCCGGCGTGATCGCGGTGATGGATGAGGTGGGGATCGACCTGTCGAGCGAGTTCCCGAAGCCGCTCTCGACCGAAGCGGTGGAAGCCGCAGACGTCGTCGTGACGATGGGATGCGGCGATGCGTGCCCGATCTTCCCGGGCAAGCGATACATCGACTGGGAACTCCCCGACCCATCCGGCATGCCGATCGAGGACATCCGTCCGATCCGCGATCGTCTCGACCAGCTCGTGCGCGAACTCCTGGATTCGCTCATCGGCACTTAACCCCACTGTCGACGGCACCGTGTATCGTGACCCGCCTTGAGCGTGCTGGAGCTCGCGGGACCTCTCGAGACGGACCGGTTGATCCTGCGCCCCTTCGTCGCCGAGGACTTCGACGCCGTGTTCGCGATGCAGTCGCGTCCGGACGTCGTCCGCTACGTGTATTGGGATGCCCGGAACGATGACGAGGTCCGCACCGCCCTCGAGGAGAAGGTCGCGAGCACGTCGATCCGCACCGAGGGCGACGCCCTGTTCCTCGCGGTGGTGCTGAGATCGACGGACGAGCTCGTCGGCGACATCGTGCTGCACTGGGTCAGCCGGGAGCACAGCACCGCCGAGATCGGATTCATCGTCCACCCCGATCATCAGGGTCACGGATACGCCACCGAAGCCGTGCGACCCCTCCTGCGACTGGCGTTCGAGGATCTGCGGCTGCACCGCGTCATCGGCCGTGCCGAGGCCCGGAACGTCGCGTCGGCGCGGGTCCTGGAGAAGCTCGGCATGCGGCAGGAAGCGCACCTGATCGAGAACGAGTACGTGAAGGGCGAGTGGCAGAGCGAGCTCGTCTACGCGATCCTGGACCGTGAGTGGCGGGCCATCAGCGAGCGTCCGGAGCTCAGACCAGGCGGCGGTCGCTGGCCCATCGGCTGAGCTCGTAGCGGTTCGTGAGCTGGAGCTTGCGGAGCACGGCACTCACGTGGGTCTCGACGGTCTTCGCGCTGATGTGCAAGCCCGCTCGTTCGAGAAGGCCGTCTACTCGACGGCTCCGGGCAGGTCGACGGGGTCGCGGAAGCCGATCACCTCGTGGGTACCGTCGCAGAACGGTTTGTTGCGCGAGCGGCCACACCGGCAGAGCGTGACTCGATTGCGGACCTCGTAGGTCCGGCCGTCCTGGGACTCGATCCGCACTCCGCCGTGGACCCACAGCGGGCCGTGGGGCTCGACGCCGATCATCGGCTCGAGCTCGGGCTCGATCTGCGCTGGGTCGGGCGGGATCGAATACGCGAGCCGTCCGGAGGGACACGCGCGCACCATCGCGATGAGCCGCTCGCGCACGGCCGGATCACCCGTCTCCTCGAGCATCTCCCACACGTTCGTGAACCGGTCCCCGCAGTAGCCGGCGTGCGTGCAGAGCTCGCGGTCGTCGTACATGACAACGCCCTCGGATTCGAATACCTGCTGCCGAGCGGCCGTCGGACCTCGATCGGCCGACTCGGTCCCGCGGAACGCGATGGTCTCGTGCGTCGAGTCGCAGAACGGCTTCGTCGAGGACTGGCCGCACCGGCACAGGTCGTAGACCTTCTCGGTCGAGACGTCCGGGCCCTCGTCGACGTCAACCGGCTCGCCGTGATCGGTGTACACGATCGCGGTGCGGCGCACCGGGACCCCGCCGCTCACGCGGTACGGGCCGCCCTGGCGGACGACGATCCTCGGCTCGTCGGAGGAGCTCACCCCGTGCATCCTAGAACACGAGCAGACGGAGGAGTCCGGCCAGGGCCGCCCCCATCACGATCCACACGACGTTCCAGCGGAACCGCCACATGCCGATGAACGCCGCCATGGCCACGCCCGCCACGAAGGGGTCGATCGACGACACAGCCGGCACAGGAACCGTCCCGCCGAACATCTCCGCGCCGCGGACGCGCTCGAACAACGTGAGGATCCCGAAGGTCACCGCGAGGTTCGCGATCACGCCGACGACGGCCGCCGTGATCGTCGAGAGCCCTGCCGACAGCCGGGCGTTGCCTCGCAGCCGTTCGATGAACGGCGCCCCGAGGAAGATCCACAGGAAGCACGGCGCGAACGTTGCCCACGTCGCGACGATCGCACCGAGCGCTCCCGCCACCGCCGGGTCCAGGCTGCCCGGGTTGCGATAGGCGCCGACGTAGCCGACGAACTCGGTCACCATGATGAGCGGACCCGGCGTGCTCTCGGCCAGACCGAGCCCCGCCACCATCTGACCCGGCAGCAGCCAGCCGTACCGCAGCACGGCCGCCTGGTTGATGTAGGCGAGCACGGCGTACGCGCCGCCGAACGTCACGAGCGCGGCCTTGCTGAAGAAGAACGACATCTCGGTGAGCGTGTCGCCGCTCCCCCGCCACAGCGCGATGACGGCGAGCGGCACCAGCCAGACCGCGAGTCCCACGGCGAGCACCACGAGACCGCGACGCACGCTGATCCGCGTGTGCGTGGGGGCGGGACCCTCGTCCCGGATCGCGACGTCGTCCTCCTGGGCGCCGGCCTCGCGGACGACGAGGAAGGTCTCGGGCCAGCGTGATCCCGCCACCAGTCCGATCAGCCCCGCCGCGATGATGACGACGGGGAACGCCACGTGCAGGAAGAAGATGCCGACGAACGCGGCGACCGCGACGCCCACCATGAGCGGGTTCCGCAGCGCCTTCGTCCCGATGCGGATGCCGGCTGCGGCGACGATCCCGATGACCGCTGCACGCAGCCCGGAGAAGATCGCCGCGACCCACGACACGTCGCCGTGGACGACGAACACCCATGACAGCCCGAGGATGAGGAAGAACGCCGGCAGCACGAACAGGACTCCGGCAGCGATGCCCCCTTTCACCTTGTGCAGGAGCCATCCCACGTAGATGGCGAGCTGTTGGGCCTCGGGGCCTGGGAGCAGCGTGCAGTACGAAAGCGCGTGCAGGAACCGTCCGTTCGAGATCCATCGGCGCTTCACGACGAGCTCGTCGTGCATGATCGCGATCTGACCGGTCGGTCCTCCGAAGTTCACGAACCCGAGCTTCAGCCAGAAGCGGAACGCCTCGCGGAACGTGACGCGGTGTGGCGCGGGCTCACCCGAGGCCACGCGCTGCCTCGGGCGACAAGCGCAGCAACGCGTCGAGCACGCGGTCCACGTCCTCCTCGGTCGACAGGTAGTTCAGGACCCCCGCGCGCAGGTAGGTCGCACCTCGTAACCGGGTCGTGGAGACCCACCCCTCTCCGCTCACCTCCAACGCGCGCTGGAGCCGGTCCTGATACGCGTCGAGGTGCTCGGAGGGCAGTTCCTCGGGCACGTGGCGCAGGCACACGACCGACAGCTCGGGCTCGTGCGGCAGAACCTCGAACGTCGCGAGCTCCGTGCATCGCCGCGCGAGGTATGCCGCGAGATCGGTGTTGTGCTCGACGAGCCGCCCGAATCCTTCGGTGCCGAGGAACTTCCACGACAGCCACAGCTTCAGCGCCCGGAAGCGTCGCGTGCCCTCGATCGTGTATTCGTACCAGTTGAGCGGCTCGTCCTCGGGAAGGCTCGAGCGGTAGTACTCGGGCGAGCGGTGAAACGTCTCGCGGAGGTCTTCGCGCGACTTCACGACGAGTCCGCCGATGTCGTAGGACTGGAAGAACCACTTGTGCGGGTCCACCGTCACCGAGTCGGCGCGCTCGAGATCCGGCACCCGCGGTGCCAGCCGCTCCGAGAAGCGCGCCCCGGCCCCGTACGCGGCGTCGATGTGGAACCACAGCCCCTCTCGCTCGGCGAGGTCGGCGAGCTCACCGATCAGGTCCACGCTGCCGGTGTTCGTCGAGCCCACCACGGCGGAGATGAGGTACGGCACGAGGCCGAGCGCGCGGTCCTCGGCGATCGCCTCGGCGACCGGTTCCGCGTGCAGGCGGAACCGGTCGTCGGAGGGGAGCACGCGCAGGGTCTCGGGGGGGAACCCGAGCACGTCGAGGGCCCGGGCGATGGAGAAATGCGTCTGGTCGCTCGCGTACGCGCGGACGCCGTCGAGGTGCGCGCCTCGCGGCGGCTCGACCAGGCCGAGGAGCCCCGCGAGATGCCGGTCCCTCGCGACGGTCATGGCCATGACGTTCGCCATCACGCCGCCCGAGGTCAGCACCCCCCACGATCCCTCGCCGAACCCGACGAGGTCGCGGAGCCACGCCGTCACCTCCTCCTCGACGAGGGCGGCGACCGGCCCGGCGTGCCACACGTCGACGCCTTGCTGCGCCCATTGCCCGAGGATCTCGCCCGCGATCGAGATCGGGAGCGGCGGCGGAGTGAAATAGGAGTAGGCGCCGGGGTGCTGCGAGTTGAAGAGGTACGGCATGACGCGCTCCCGGTACTCGGCCAGGAGGTGAGCCGACGTTTCGGGTCCTCGAGGTGCCGCCGAGGGCACGGCCGACGGGCCGAAGAACCGCCGGCGGAGCTCCGGGTAGGAATCCGACCCCACGGGACGGCTGACGGCCTCTTCGTAGAGGTAGTCGAGCGAGAGGTCCCAGGTGGCCGCCCCGAGCGCTTCGAGGGCGGCGCGCGCCTCGTCCGGGTCTCGGAAGCCGATCAGCTCGGGTTCGGGATGCCACGAGAAGGGGTCCGGCATCCGGCGAGGCTAGCAGCGGACCGCGCAGACGCGCGCGCCCCGGTATCTCTCGACACTCGACACGATGCTCAAAGGGAGATCCAGGCGCTAGCTCCGCAGCACCGTGAGCGCCGCCACACCGACGATGATCGCCGTGACGCCCAGCAGTTGCACCCGCGCCAGACGCTCGCGGAACACGAAGAACGCCACGATCGCAGACAGGGCGGCGAACTGGGACCCGAGTACGGCCGAGATCGCGATGCCGTGGCGCGCGCCGATCGTATACGACCCCAAACCGATGATCTCCGCGATCCCGGCCGCGATCACGTAGGGCGCCGCCTCACGTGAGAAGCGCAACTTCCCGACCAGGAGCAGCGGCAGAGCCACGGCGACCACACCGACCACGCGAGGCGGCAGCAGGATCCAAGACAGCGGGAGCTCGGTCGACACGCGGCCCGCCGCGTAGAGACCCACGCCGAACAGCAACGCCGCCCCGCACGAGAGCAGGATGGCCACCCCGTTGTGACGCCGCCTCGTAGCGTCCGCTTCGCGCGAGAAGCTGGCGAGGATCACGCCCAGCGCGATGAGCACCAGCGTCATGGCGGCACCCACCCCGAGACGTTCCCCGGTGAGCACGGCGATCGTAGCTGCCACGGCCCCCTCAGCCGACGTGATCGCGGCGACGATCCCCACCTTGCCGATCCGCAGCCCGCTATACACGAGCAGCAGCCCGCCGACGTTCGAGACTCCGATCACGACCAGCCATCTCCAGAGCCCCGCGTTCAGTTGCGAAGGCACACCCGACGCCGCCGCGAACGGCAAGGAAGCGACCGATCCCACGATCATCACCCAAGCGAGCACCGACACCGGTGGGATCATCCGGCTCGAGCGCGAGGTGCAGAGCGTCGCGGTCGCCCACATCACCGCCGCGCCCAGACCTCCGAGGATGGCGATCATTTACGAAGCACCCTCCGCGTTCGCTCGGCGGCGCGCGTAGTGGCGAGCCACCCGCGTCCGGTTGCCGCAGGCCGCCGAGCACCACCGCCGATCACCCCTGCGAGCGAGGAAGAAGCGCCCGCAGGCGGGGCATCGTCGCAGCCGGTGCCGATCCTCTCCTCCGAGCAGCTCGATCCCCGAGCGCGCCGCGGCCGCGAGCAGCGTCGCCGTCGGACCGCCCGAAACCGGCTGCTCCACCGCGACCGGCTCGGCCGGCTCGAGCCGAAGGACCCGCGGAACCCGCTCGCTCGCCTCGTTCAAGCGCTCGACGGCGGCGGCGGGAAAGGGGCCGCCGCCTATCGAGGCGTCGAACAGCTCGCGGATCGCGTCGCGGAGGCGTGCGAAATCCCCCAACCGCAGCGCGACCTCCTCCGCGACGGCAGGCTCCGGCTCTCCGTCCTCCGCGAGCAACCCGATCAGATCGCCGGGCGTGTCAAGCCTCGCGTTCGCGAGGCGGAGGGCCGGCCCGTCACGCATAACGGATACAGCGTTTCATATCCATTAGGCATATTCAAGCTTGTAATGCCTTTAGAGTCGATGGTGCGTTAGTACACCGCCGGCCGGTGAGCTTCGGTCACGCGTCGGCGAGCCAGGCGTCGATCGCATCGGCGAGCCCGCGCTTGGTGGCATCATCGGCGAACGAGGCCACGACACCGGAATGTGCGAGCGCCGCGAGGGCCTCGTCGTCCATACCGAAGGTCCACCTGCACGCTTCGTACTCCCCCGCGAGCGGCGAGGTGAACATCGAGGGGTCGTCCGAGTTCAGGGTCACGAGGAGTCCGGCCTCGAGGA
>JBDTYT010000051.1:0-12680 GCA_040005555.1 Actinomycetota bacterium
GGACCACCTGGCGCTGCTGTCCGGAACGATCCAGAACGTCGTTGGCCTCGTGGTGTTCGTGATCGGCACCTTCGGGGCGAACATCCTGGTGGCCCGGGCCTTCGGCGGAGGCGCGGCGGGGGCGACGGCGCTCGGCGTCGTGACGCTCGGGACGCAGTTCGCGTTCATCGCCGCGGCGGGCACCCGGTTCGGCATGGACATGGCGGCCGTGCGATACGTGGCGATCGAGCAAGGTCGGGGGCGCGGCGGGCGGATCGGCGGCGTCGTGAACCGAGCCGTGGCCATCGCCGGGCTGTTCTCGGTGGCGGTCGCGGTGGCTACGTTCCTCGCGGCGCCGGCGCTCGGCGGCGCCCTCTCGGATCGGCGGACCGCGGTGGATGCGTTACGCGCGGCGGCGCTCGCACTGCCGTTCGTCGCGCTCACGTATGTCTACCTCGGCGGCAGCCGGGGGTTGAAGATCATGCGGCACACGCTGTACGTGCAGTGGATGGGGCAGCCCATCCTGTGGATCGTGTTGATGCTCATCGGCTGGCAGATCGACAAGTCGATCGGCATGACGGTGCTCGCCTACGCGGGGTCGTGGATCGTCTCCGCGCTGGCCGCGAGGTTCTTCTGGGACCGCGAGGCGCATCGGTTCGCGCGCGAGCCCGTGGATCCGGACGAGACGAGGACGCTCATCCGGTACGGCGCTCCTCGAGCGCCCGCCGCGCTCTTGTCGCAGGCGCTGTTCTGGGTGGATTACTTCGTCGCCTCGGTGTTCGTCGGTCGCGGCAAGATGACCAGCGCGGAGCTCGGCGTCTACTCGGCGAGCGTTCGGGTCGCGCTGGCGCTCGTGCTGTTCCTCACGGCGGTGTCGTACGTGTTCAGTCCGTTCGTGGCCGACCTGCATGCGCGCGGTGAGCGCGAGCGTCTCGACACGCTGTTCAAGGCCATCACGCGGTGGACCATCGCGGGGACGATCCCGATCCTCCTGCTGATGCTCATCGCGCCCGGCGCGATCCTGCAGGTGTTCGGCGGCAAGGAGTTCGAGGGTGGCACGAACGCGCTCCGGATCTTGCTGATCGGTCAGAGCGTGAACGTGAGCGTCGGCGCCTCCGGGTTCGTGCTGATCATGGCGGGGTTCACGGGGTTGGACCTGTTCGTATACGTGGCGTCGTTCATCTTGGATCTGGTCCTCGCGGTGGTGTTCGTGCCGATGTTCGGCACCGAGGGCGCCGCGCTCGCGCAGACCATCACCTTGACGTGCTCGAACGCGCTGCGGTTGTGGCTGGTGTATCGGTTCGTGAAGATCCACCCGTACGACCGGCACTACTTCCGGCTCGTCGTGCCGGCGGCGATCTGCGGAGCGGCGATGCTGGCGGCGCACCTCGCGCTCAACGGCGCGTCGTGGCCGATCGAGCTCGCCGGAACCGCGTTCGCCGGCGCGGTGGCGTACGTGCCGTCGCTCGTACTGCTCGGGCTCACGCCGATGGAGAAGGCGACGGTCCGCTCGGTCTTGCGCCGAGGCGCGACCCCGCGCTGATGTCCTTCCAGATCTGCCGCGTCACGCGGTCCAGGACCATCAGCCGACGATCCCGCTGTTCGGATCCGACGGCACCACTCTCCGACTCGCCGGGTAGGCCAGGCGGGCGGGTCGTGTTCACGCCCGATACCCAAATCGACATCTGCGGCGATCGAGCAGATTCCTGGGCTCCGGATAATGCCTCTGGCGGCATCGCGATGGGGGTAGGGACTACCGAGACGCGCTCGATATCACTCGTGGTATCGCGTTGTTCTCACCGTCTGACCCGCCGGCGGTGGCCGCGCCGCAGAGGCCCGCTGACGCCCGCCGCGCCCTAGCCGATGAGCGCGATCGCCTTCGCCACGGCGTCCGCCGGGTCCCGCGCGCGAACGATGGCATCGACCGGCTCGCCCTCCTTGGACAGCTCCCACGTCCCGAGCCCCACCACCGGCTTGCCCATTTTGAGCGCCAGGGCGATCTCGGAGAGCGTTCCATACTCGCCGTGCACCGCGATCATGACATCGGCCGTGCGAGCCACGATCGCGTTGCGAGCCTCACCCATGCCCGTGGCGACCGCGATCGTGAGGTAGGGATTGGCTTCCAGGCGCGACTCGGTGGGCAAGATGCCGACGGTCTTGCCTCCGGCTTCGATGCAACCGCTCGCCGCAGCTTCCATCACCCCGCCCATGCCGCCGCACACGAGGATGGCGCCGGCTTCCGCGATGAGCTGGCCGACCTCGTCGGCGAGGACGTGCTCGTCGGGGGAACCGGCGGAGGGCCCGACCACCGCGATGTAGTGCTCCCGCATGCGCGAGACCTTACACCGCTCATCCCCACGCCCTTCCGAGCATCGCCGATAGCAGGGCGACCGACCCCGCTTTGTCAAGTGGCTCGTTCCCGTTGCCGCATTTCGGTGACTGGATGCACGACGGGCACCCATGTGTGCACGCGCAGTTGCGCACCGTCTCGAGCGTTGCTTCGAGCAGCCGCACCGTCGACCGGTACCCGCGCTCGGCGATCCCGGCTCCCCCGGCGTAGCCGTCGTAGATGAAGATCGCGCACGACTGCGTGTCCGGGTGGTACGCCGTCGAGACCCCGCCCACGTCCCACCGGTCGCACGTCGCGACGAGCGGCAGCAGGCCGATCGCGGCGTGCTCCGCGGCGTGCGCCGCACCGGGCAGCTGCGAGGGTTTGATCGCCGCTCGCTCGATGAGGCGCTTCGGGATCGCCCACCACACGGCTTTCGTCTCGAGCGTCTGTGGCGGCAGCGCGAGCGGAACGTGCTCCAAGATCTCGCCCGTGGCCACCATCTTGCGCACGAAGCCCACGACCTGGTTCGTGACGCGCACCGTGCCGTAGAACGTCGGTACGCGATCGCCCGTCTCCGTCTGCTCCTCGGCCGCGACGACGTCGATGTCGGTCGTGTCCCGCGACTGCGTGTAGAAGTCGGGATCGGCTCGAGTCACCAATGCCACGCGCTGCACGAGGTCGAGCTCGGTCACCTCGAACTGCTCGCCCTGATGCAGGTACACCGCGCCGGGGTGGACGTGATAGAAGGCCCGAGACTCATCGGCCGTGCCGAGCAGCTCCCCCGTCTCCTCGATCACGATCGCGAACTGGTGGCCGCTCGCGCTCCGGATGTCGACCGACCGGTGCGGCGAGTCCTTCCCCTTGTGGTGCAAAAGCCCTCGACGGCGCACCAGTTCACCGCGGGCTTCGAGACGTTCGACCGCCGCTGCGGAGCCCGGCCAGAACGTGGCGAGTTCGTCGTCCGTGAGGGGGTACTCACGCGCCGCACACGCGAGATGCGGTTCGAGGATGAACGGGTTCGAGGGGTCGATCACCGCGGCCTCGGGCGGCTTGTCGAACAGGTCCTGCGGATGTGTGACGAGGTACTGGTCGAGCGGATCGTCCTGCGCCACGAGGATCGCCAGCGAGCCTTCCGTCCGGCGTCCCGCGCGTCCGGCCTGCTGCCACATCGACGCGCGCGTGCCCGGGTAGCCCACCAAGATCGCGGCGTCGAGGGAGCCGATGTCGATGCCGAGCTCGAGCGCGCTCGTCGAGGCCACCGCCAGCAGCTCGTCGTTCGCGAGCATGCGCTCCAGCTCGCGCCGGTCCTCGGCCAGGTATCCGGCCCGATAGGACTTCACCTTGTCCTTGAGACCGCCCGGCAGCTCTCGGCGGGCGAACTCGGCCAACAGCTCGGCTGCTCGGCGCGAGCGTGTGAACCCGATCGACTTCACGCCCTGCTCGGCGAGCGTGGCCATGATGCCGCTCGCCTCGGTGAGCGCGCTCCGGCGCGCGCCAGACTCCTCGTCGATGACCGGCGGGTTCCACAGCGCGAACACCTTCTCGCCGGCGGGCGAGCCGTCCTCGGTCACCGCGTCGAACGGCACGCCGACCAAGCGCTCGGCCAGCTCGGCGGGGTTACCGATCGTGGCCGAAGCGAGGACGAACGTCGGATCGCCGCCGTAGTGCGCGATGAGCCGCCGGAGCCGGCGCAGGACCATGGCGATGTGTGATCCGAAGACTCCCCTCGCGACGTGCGCCTCATCGACGACGACGAGCGACAGCCGCAGGAAGAAGTCGGCCCACCGAGGGTGATCCGGCAGCAGCGAGGCGTGGAGCATGTCCGGGTTCGACATCACGAGGTTGGCGCTCTTGCGGATGAGCGGTCGCTCCGCGCTCGGCGTGTCGCCGTCGTACACCGCGGCTTTCACCTGCGGGAGCTTGAGCTCTCGCACGGCGCGGAGTTGATCGCGCGCGAGCGCCTTCGTCGGGAACAGGTACAGGGCGGTGCGCTTCGGGTCGCGCATGACCTCGCTCGCGAACGCGAGGTTGTACACGAGCGTCTTGCCGCTCGCCGTGCCGGTGGCGACCACCACGTCGCGCCCGGAACGGATCGCGTCGAGGGCAACGCGCTGGTGCCGGTACAGCCCGGTCACGCTCTGGAGGACGAGGCGGTCGACGAGCAGCTCGGGCAGGTCCTCGGGGAACGGCTCGACGACGTTGGCGCGGGCCGAAAGGTCCCGGACGTGGACGAGCGAATCCTCGCGTTCGATCGAGGTCAGGAAGGCTCGGGCGTCCACCCCTCGATGGTAGCCATCTCCCGGTACGGGGTGCGGAACCCGTCGCGCAGGAGCGGTCGCAAGAGCCGGCGCTGACCGATGATGATCCCGGCGCCGAGCAGCACGTACGCCACACCGACGGCGATCAGCTCGATCCCACCGAAGGAATCGGGCACGGCCGCTCCGATCACGAACTGCGCCCAGAACAGCGAGAACAGCAGCAGCGCCTCGCGCGTCGAGATCGACAGCGTGACGAGGATGGCCACGGCGAAGAACGACTGCGCCGCGGTGAGGAACAGCTCCTCGCGCTGGTGGCCGTCGATCGGCAGCCCGTGCAACCCGCCGGAGGCGATCGCGAAGACGACCGGCAGGGTGCCGACGAGGAGCGTCCATTGGTTCACCTTCGAGCTCACGAGCGTTCCGAGGCCGGCGTTCGTGTTCAAGCGCCAGGCGTACAGGCCGGCGATGAGGAGCTCGGGCGCCTCGGAGGCGAACGGCGCGAGCCACTGAACCAGCAGGAACTCGCTGACGCCGAACTCCCGCCCGGTGCCGACCAGCGCGTCGGCGAAGTGCTCGGCGCAAAGCACGATCACGGTCGCGGAGATGACGAAGAGGCCGATCACGGTGACGAGGCGTCGTCGCCTCGACAGCCGGCCGAGCAGTTCCGCCGGTCCGACGAGGTGAGGCTCCTGCGCGGGGGCGCGCGAGATGCGGATCGTGTACGCGACGAAGATGCCGACGAGGACGAGCGCGTCGATCGGCGTCACGGAATGTTTGAGCGGAAGCAGGAGCGAATACGCCGTGGCGAGCGCGAGGTAGGCGACTTCGACCGAGTGGGTCCGCTCGAGCCGGACCTCGCGGATGCGACTCGCGCGCGCCCCGCGCACCCCACTCGCGCGCGCACGGTGCCACGCGATGAACACGACCAAGGACCAGCCGAGGCCGATCAGCAGCCGGTTCGCTCCGGTCATGTTCGCGAGGGCGAGCGAGCATGCGCTCTCACCGCTCGCGCCGGGGGCTTTGCACGCAGTGCCGAACGCCTGAACGGCGTTGCCGCCCTTGGATGCGAACACCATGTCGACCGCGTACTCGGGCAAGACCGCGATGAACGCCAGCACGGCGATCGCGAGGCCCGCCGAGATATCGAGTTGTGCGACCTCTGCCGCCCACGACAGCAGGAAGGCGGCGCCAACGATCGCGAGTCCGTACACGAGCGTTGCGACGACGTCGGGCAGGTGCGCGCTCGTGAACCGCAACCAGACTCCCGGCGCTGTCGCGCCGATCGCGAGGGCGAGCGAGACGCGCTGCCGCATCGAACCTCCTCAGCCTGTCGTGCAGGCCGAAGGTCTCGTCCCCGCGTGGTGCGGGGGACCCGCCGGGCCGCGCCGCGCGGCCGTGGTGACGGCGAGGTCCGCTTGCGGACTACTCCCCTTCGAGCTGTTCCGAGGGTAACAGAGGGCCCCGGCGGGCGAAGGCGTGGCTCGGCGGCAGGTCGCGGTCGTCGCCCGCCCCCACCTCCATCGTGCGACGATGCCGCGCCGGATGGAGTGGCCCACCCTGATCGTCTCGTTGTTCGTGATCCTCGGCGGCGCCGAGCTGTTCACCAACGGCGTCGAGTGGATCGGGGAGGGGTTCGGGCTGTCCGAGGGCGCCGTCGGCAGCGTCCTTGCCGCCGTCGGCACCGCGTTGCCCGAGACGATCTTGCCGCTGGTCGCGATCGTGACGGGGCATGTCAGCGGCGAGGAGATCGGGGTCGGGGCGATCCTCGGCGCGCCGTTCATGCTGACGACGCTCGCGATGCTCGTCGTCGGTCTCGCGGTCGTCATCGTTGCGCGCGGTGGACGGCGGAGCACCGACCTCGGCGGCGACCCCGGCGTCCTGCTGCAGGACCTCGGCTACTTCCTCGTGATGTACACGCTCGCCATGCTTGCCGGCCTGATCCACGTGCGGTCGCTGCACTGGGCGCTCGCGCTCGTGCTGATCGTGGGGTACGGGTACTACGTGAAACGCCATTTCGCCTCGCCGGGCGAGGACGAGCTCTCGGAAGAGGCCGAGAACGAGATCAAACCGCTCTACGTCTGGAGCTGGATCCGGCGCGTCCGCAGGGGATTGCCCACGTGGTCCAGGACCTCTCCGAACTGGCCGAGCTTCGTGCAGGTCGGGGTGGCGCTCCTGTTGATCGTCGGCGGGGCGCGGCTGTTCGTTTACGCCGTCACCATCGTGGCCGACACCTTCCACGTGTCGCATCTGGTGTTCGCGCTCCTCGTAGCTCCCATCGCAACCGAGCTGCCCGAGAAGTTCAACAGCGTCCTGTGGGTTCGGCGCGGGAAGGACACGCTCGCGCTAGGGAACATGACCGGGGCGATGGTGTTCCAGTCCTCGTTCCCCGTCACTGTCGGGCTGCTGCTCACGCCCTGGCACCTCGCGCATGAGGCGCTCGTCGCAGCGGTGGTCGCCCTGGTGGCCGGCTCGGTGCTCTGGCTCACGATCCGCTTCCGGGGCTCGTTCAGTGGACCCCTGCTCGTGCTGCAGGGCGGGTTCTGGCTCGGCTACGTCGTGTACGTGGTGACGCGCTAGCCGGCGAGCAGGCTGGCGTTCGGGCTCGGCGGGATGCGTTTCCTCGCGACGAGACCGTCGTCCTTCATGTCGTTGAAGATCGCCTGCGCCTCGGACGTGAGATTCACGACGGACAAGCCCCCGACCGTGCCGGTGGTCCCGGGCGCGACGATGTTCTCGACGTGCTTGGGGTTGATCGTCGTGCAGGTGAACGCGAGGTTGATGATCTGGTCGAGCGGGACGTTCGTCCTCGTGCTGCGCAGACCTGCCCCGACCCAGGACAGCAGGCGACTCGGATCCTTGACGAATTCCTTTCGGAACTGCGCGAGCGCCGAGGTCATGAGCAGTCCCTGGTCCTCGGAGCGGCCGAAGTCGCCCTCGGGCAGGCCATGACGGTTGCGGGCGAACGCCAGCGCGTCGCGGCCGACGAGCGTTTGCACGCCCGGGTCGAAGTAGGCGTGCGAGTAGTGGTCGCTCATCGCGAAGGGCACGTTCACTGTAAGTCCACCGATGTCGTCGATCATCTTCTGGAAGCCGTCGAACCAGGTGAGCGTCCAGTAGTCGATCTTGATACCGGTGAGCGCCTCCACCGTCTTCACTACGAGCTCGGGACCGCCCATCGTCATCGCCGCGTTGATCTTGTTCGTTCCGTACCCGGGGATCGGCACGTATGAGTCGCGTGGGAAGCCGAGGATCGCCGCCTTGTGCAGGGCGGGATTGATCGACACCAGGTGGATCGAGTCGGAGCGCTGGCCCGTGATGACCTCGCCGGGCCGAGCGTCGCTGCCCAGGAACAGGATGAAGATCGGGCTCGTGCCATTCAGCGTCGGTACGTAATCGGCGTGCGCCGCCTGAAGCTGCAGGAGCGTCCCAGAGGCAGCAGCGTGCTGGGAGGGAGTCGTCGCCCCGAGCGTGGTGCCGGCTACCCAGGCCGCGAGGAGCAGGGCGAGGAGCGCGGTTCGACGGCGCGGGCGGGCGATGGGAGACATCCGGGTCAAAGCGGGCGAAGGCTACAAGCCGCGCCTGGGCTTCACAACCATCTCGACGGAACCTCCACACGCCTCAGGGGCCGCAGTCCCGCTGCGGCAGCACGAGCGGAGGGTTCGGCCCCTGGGAGAAATCGAAGGCTCCCATGAGATCGTTCGCGCGGCGGTCGCGTTCGGTGAGCGAGGGCAGGTGGAAGATCGTCTCGATGAATCGAAGGACCGATGAGAAGTCCGCCGTGCGGTGGAAGATCGTCCCGGGTTTGGACCAGGGCGAGATGATGATGGCGGGTACCCGTGGTCCCATCCCGTAGACATCGAGGTGCGGTGGCGGCACGTGGTCGTAGAAGCCGCCGAAGTCGTCCCACGTGAGCACGATCGCGGTGTGCTTCCACGCCGGGCTCTGCATGATCGCGTTGATCGCGCGCACCGTCCAGTTCTCGCCGTCGCACAGGTCGCCGTATCCCGGGTGGTCGGACTCGGCGACGGGTGGCAGCAGCCACGACACGGCCGGCAGGCGGCCTGCCCGAACGTCGGGGATGAACCGCTCTTCGGCGACAACGTCGTTCCACATCGGCCCGTAGCGGATATGCGGGATCGCCCGCAAGATGTCGAAGTACGGCGCTACCGAGAGGTAGTACCTCCACGGGATCCCCCGCGCCTGCAGTAGATCCGGCAGCGTGCGGATGTCGTGGCACGGCCATCGCTGGGTCCAGTATCGGTTCTGCAGCTGCGTGGTCTTCACGTGCGTCTCCAGGTCGAACGCCCGGTGCTCGTCCGTGGGCGAGAGCTGCCGGAAGGACCACGCACGCTCGAGCGGATCGTCGCAGTAGCCCCCGGCCCGCCCCGTCCCCGCCTGTCCGTCGTTCGGCCGCTCGTTGTCCACGAACCTGTCCGACTGCGAGGCGACGATCCAATAGTGCTCGACGGCGGTCGGGCCGTACGACGAGCTGAAGAACCGATCGGCGAGGGCGAAATGCTCCGCGTAAGACCAGTACGCGGGGATCTGGTCGGCGGTGTACTGCACGTAGCCCTGCAGCTGCCCGCCGTTCACGAGCTGGTCGAAGCAATTCATCCGGCCGCCGTTGATCGCGATGATGCCCGAGACGAAGGAGTGGGCGGCACCAGGCGAGTCGTCCGTCGCATGGCCGAGGGGCACGACGCTCCCGTCGCAAGTCACGCCCTGTGTGACGCCGTCGGCTCCCGGGAACGTGCCGAAGAAGGTATCGAACGTGCGGTTCTCCTTCACGAGGAACACCACGTGACGGATCTCGCGGCGAGCGGCCGCGATCTTCGCGGGATCGGTGCGAGCCGGTGTGGGCGGTGGCGGGGTCTCGGCCGCCGGGGTCACGGTGGATGGCGGCGCCGGCGAGCGGGAGGTGCTCGGCGGCCTCGGCGTGGGCTCCGTGCCGATCGAGGTGCAGGCGGCCGCCACGACCGCGAACGCGAGCATGCCGGCGAACGGTCGAACCTGATGGGTCAGCGGAATCGCCCCTTCGTCCGGAAGGGTCGGATGATGCCGCAGGAGCGAGGGAACCGCTAGGACGTGCTCGCTGAGGGCGAACCCGATGGCCCAGGCGGTGGCGTGGTTTCGTGGTCGGTTCGCCCGACCTTGAAGCTGAAGATCTTCCATCCGTCGCCGGTGTCGTGCATGAAGAATTGCGCGTGCGCGGTGATGTCCGTGTACGTGCCATCCCTGCGCTTGCCGAGAGCGTGGAACCGCACGACCGCGACGGCGGTCCTCGGTTTGCTTTCGGCGTCGAAGAGCACACGGAACCACAACTTGCTCTTGCCCGGGCTCACGGTGTCGTATGTGCCACCGGCGTGCGTGCCGAGGGTCACCGCCTGGATCTGTTTCTCGGCAGAGGTGCGCGCCGCGTCATCGAACCCGTCGAAGGCCGAGTCGTAGCTCCCGTTCCGCCAGTTCTCCGGGTTCAGGAACGCTTGCGTGAACAGCGCGTCGATCACGGGCGTTGCCTGGAGAGCCGTCTTGGCCGCGGCCGTCTGCAGGTCCTTCGCCGGAACGTTCTCGCTCGTTGAGATCGCGATCGTCTTTCCGGCGCGGAAGTCGAACGGGGGGGTCGAGTTGTCCGGCCCCCCGCCGAAGATCCCCGGGACGGACCCACCCTTCAAGGCGAACAATGCGATCGCGCCCCCCGCCACCAGGACGACGGGAACGATGACGACGGCAAGCGGGAGCCGCCGCTTGGGCGCCTTGGACGGACTGCGCTTGGGCGGGCTCGGTTTGCGGGCGGGTTGGCGGTGTCGGCCTTCGGACAAACCGCGCAGAGGTTAGCCGCAGGCTCCTCGTGCATCAACCACCCTCGTCGGGTAGCATCGGATCGTCACGAAGGTGCGCCGGGAAGCCTGGTCGGCGATGGGATGCCCACATGCCGCTGACCGACCCGCAGGACCGGCACCACCGCGCGAATAGCCGCTTCCCATGGCGACGTTCGGGCCGACGGCTCCCGACGACGATCTTCGAACCGCTCCGAACCTTCCTGCAGACCGAGGCGTCCTCCGGCGTGTTGCTGCTGGTCGCCGTCGGCATCGCCCTCGCGTGGGCGAATTCGCCATGGAGCTCGTCCTACCAGGGGCTCTGGCGTCATGTGCTCGCGGTGCCGCTGGGCCGGTTCGGCGTGTCCATGGATCTCCGTCACTGGGTGGACGAGGCGCTCATGACGTTCTTCTTCCTGGTCGTCGGGCTCGAGATCAAGCGGGAGTTCGTGAGCGGCGAGCTCCGTGATCGCCGAGCGGCAGTCCTTCCGGTCGCTGCTGCCCTCGGCGGGATGGCGGTGCCGGCGCTCATCTATCTGGCTTGCAACGCAGGCGGTCCCGGTTCGAGGGGATGGGGTATCGCCATGCCGACCGACATCGCGTTCGCCCTCGGGGTGCTCGCGCTCGCGATCCCGCGGGCGCCCGCGGGCGTGCGCGTGTTCCTGCTCTCGCTCGCGATCGTCGACGACCTACTCACGGTGGTCGCGGTCGCGGTCTTCTACTCGACGGGCGTGTCCGCCGGTTGGCTTGCCGCGGCGGTGCTCCTGGCCGTTGTGGTGTTCCTCCTCGAGAGGATCCACGTGTGGGTGCCGGTGATCTCCATCGTGCTCGGTATCTGTCTGTGGTTCGCCTTACGCGAGGCTGGCATATCACCGACGCTGGCCGGGGTGACGATGGGGTTCCTCACGCCGGCGGTACCGTTCCGGCCGGTGATCGCCGAGGGACCAGAAGCGATCTCGCCACTCACACGCGTCGAGGCGCTCCTGCATCCATGGACGAGCTATCTCGTGGTGCCCCTGTTCGCGCTCGCGAACGCCGGCGTCTCGTTCACGATCGGCGCGTTCGACCCGCCGGGTGCCGGATGGGTCGTGACGGGGATCGTGCTGGCGCGGACCGTGGGCAAGGTCCTCGGCATCGTGATCGCGTGTTGGATCGCCGTTCGAGCCCGAGCCGCTCGGCTGCCCGGGGGCGTCGGGTGGCCCCACATCGTGGGAGTGGCCGCCGCGGCGGGCGTACCGTTCACCGTGTCGTTGTTCATCGCCGAGATATCACTCGGCGAGGGAGCCTTGCTCCCGGCCGCGAAGATCGGGATCTTGGCGGGGGCTTCTATCGCCGGCGCCGCCGGGCTCGTGCTCTTGCGCCGTGCCGAGCGGGGTCGGGCGTCCGAGGCGGCGGGCAGGGCATAGCTGCAGGTCACGGTGTGGAGGTTCTTTCTATACTGCGGCGGTCCCGGCTCTGCAGGGGCACTGACGCGCCCTGAACGCACATCGACCGAGGAGGTTCCATGCACGTCCTGGCCGCCGGAGAGGGTGGGCCCATCCAGGCCACGTTCGGCTCGTTCGAGAATAACTCGCTGCTGGTGATCTTGGTCGTCTCGTTGCTGGCGCTCGGCTTCGCCTATTACCTGGTCCGAGAGGTGCTCGCGGCGCCCGAGGGCACGGACAAGATGAAGGAGATCGCGAAGGCGATCCAAGAGGGCGCGAGCGCCTACCTCAAGCGGCAGTTCACGACCCTCGGGATCTTCCTAGCCATCCTCACAGTTGTCCTGTTCATCGTCCTGCCGACGCCGGCTCACGCCGTCCACTCCAACTTCTCGATCCGGTTCGGCCGCTCGCTCGCGTTCATCCTGGGAGCCGGCTTCTCGGCACTCACGGGGTTCACGGGTATGTGGCTCGCGGTCCGAGCGAACGTGCGCACGGCGAACGCCGCACGTGAGTCGGGTCTGCGGCGTGCGATGCGCATCGCGTTCCGGGCCGGAGGGGTCGCCGGGATGTTCACGGTCGGTCTCGGGCTCTTCGGCGCCACCATGATCTTGCTGATCTACAAGCAGGATGCGACGTCCGTGCTGGTCGGGTTCGGGTTCGGCGGGGCCCTGCTCGCGATGTTCATGCGGGTGGGCGGCGGGATCTTCACGAAGGCCGCCGACGTGGGCGGGGACCTCGTGGGCAAGGTCGAGAAGGGTATCCCAGAGGACGATGCCCGCAACGCCGCCACGATCGCCGACGCTGTGGGCGACAACGTCGGCGACTGTGCGGGGATGGCCGCCGACCTGTTCGAGTCCTACGAGGTCACGCT
>JBDTYT010000052.1:0-12367 GCA_040005555.1 Actinomycetota bacterium
CACGAAGTAGGGCGAACCGACGTGCGGATCGGAGATGTGGGCGATCGTGACCACGGTCATGTCTAGTCTAGCCCGGCCGCGTGGGACGATACGGCTCGTGAACGCGCTCGATCTGGTGGTGCTCCTCGTCCTCGTCGTGGCCGGATTCTCTGGGTATCGGCGAGGACTGCTGCTCCAGGTCTTCACCTTCGGAGGACTGCTCGTCGGACTCGCGGCCGGCGCGGTGCTCGCGCCCAGGCTCGCGGGCCTCGTGGAGAGCTCAGCCGCGCAGGCGATCGTCGCGGTGGTGACGCTATTCGCGATGGGGGCTGCCGGCGATGGGGCCGGTTGGCTCATCGGCGCCCGAGCGCGAGCCCGAGCTCGCCGCTCGCCGTTCGGGGTGGCGGACGCCGCGGGCGGCGCCGGGGTCTCCGTGGTCGCCACCTTGCTCGTGGTCTGGTTCGTCGGCCTCAACCTCGTGAACGGTCCGGTGCCGCAGATCGCGTCGCAGATCCAAGGCTCCGCGATCGTTCGGGCCCTGGACCGCACGCTCCCGCCTCCACCCTCGCTTCTCGCGCAGGTCCGGCAGTTCTTCAACTCGGTCGGCTTCCCCGACGTCTTCTCCGGGATCCCCCCGGCGCCCGCCGCTCCCGTCCGTGCACCGACCCAGGCCCAGGCGCGACGGGCGTTCGAAGCCGCGGACCAGAGCACGCTCAGGGTCGTCGGACAGGCGTGCGACCACATCATCGAGGGCTCGGGGTTCGTCGTGGCCGACTCCTACGTCCTCACGAACGCCCACGTCGTCGCCGGGGTGCGTGAGCCCCAGGTGCAGTCCGGCGATGGTGGTAGCACCTCGGCCAGGACGGTGCTGTTCGACCCCGATCTGGACCTCGCGGTCCTGCGGGTGCAGGGCACACCGCCTGTGCTCCCGTTGCTCCAGACCCTCGCCGGCCGCGGCGCCAAGGGCGCCATCCTCGGGTACCCCGGAGGAGGTGCGCTCACCGGAAGCGCCGGCGCCGTTCGAGACGCGATCGATGCCGTGGGACACGACATCTACGGGCGCAGTCAGGTCGATCGGGAGGTGTACGAGCTGCAGGGCGTCGTGCGGGCCGGGAACTCGGGCGGCCCGTTCGTGCTGGTGGACGGACGTGTTGCGGGCGTCGTCTTCGCGGCCTCGACGACGGATGAGGGCATCGGGTACGCCATCCCGACGACGGTCGCGATGCCTGATCTGCGTGCGGCGATCGGCCTCACGCAGGGGGTCTCGACCGGTCCCTGCCTTCCGTAGACCTACTCCTCCATCACCACGCGGAGGTCGCCTTCGCGCGACAGCAGGGAGAACGAGGTGATCTCGCCCTCCCTGCGAAAGACCAGCGAGATGCGGCTGTCGCCGACCGCGAGGTTGCGGACCTCCACCGTGTTGAGCCAGGTGGGGAGGTGCGGCTTGTTCACGGTAAGGAGGTTCTCGTGCGCACGCGCAGAGATCCCCAACAGGGCCTGGAGCATGAGGAACGGCGAACCGGCCGCCCACGCCTGCGGCGAGCACGCGACCGGATAGCTCACCGGTCGGTTCGGGGTGCGGCGTGTGAAGCCGCAGAACAGCTCGGGCAGGCGCAGGTAGTCGGCCTGGATGGCCGCGTCGAACAGCGCCGTTGCCACTCGGTTCGTGGAACGTGCGAACCCGTACCGCTTGAGCCCGGCGGCGATGAGCGCGTTGTCGTGCGGCCACACCGATCCGTTGTGGTAGCTCATCGGGTTGTACGCCGCCGCCGCCTTGCTCATGGTGCGGATGCCCCAACCGCTGAACATGTCGGGTGCGAGCAGGCGTTTCGCGAGAGCGACGGCTTTCTCTTCGTCGACGATGTCGCAGTACAAGCCGTGCCCCGGATTCGACATCACGGTGCGGATCTGGCGTTTGTCGGCATCGAGCGCGGCCGCGAAGTACTTCTCGTCCTCCATCCAGAAAGCCTCGTTGAAGCGCAGCTTCAACAGGTCCGCCTGATCCTGGAGGCGGTGCGAGTCCTCGATGCGGCCGAGGACCCGGTAGACGTCCGCCATCCGTGTTTTCGCCAGGTAGACGTACCCTTGCACCTCCGAGAGCGCGATGGGAGGCTCGGCGATGCGGCCGTCGGCGTGGACCATCGAGTCGTGCGAGTCCTTCCACCCTTGGTTGCGGATACCACGGGGCGAACGGCTGAGGTACTCGACGAAGCCGTCGCCGTCGAGGTCGCCGTAACGATCGATCCATTTCAGCGCAGACTCGACGGCCGGCAGCAGGTGTTCGGCGAACGCGACATCGCCCGTCCAGCGCAGGTGTTGGGCGTACAAGATCACGAACCACGGCGTGGAGTCCACCGACCCGAAGTAGGGCGTATGCGGGACGACGCCCGCGCCGGCGAGCTCGCCCTGACGCACCTCGTGCAGGATCTTGCCCGGCTGCTCGTCGCGCCAGTCGTCGACCTCGGTGCCCTGACGCGCGGCGAGGAGCTCGAGGGCCTCGCGCGCGGGGCGCGGGTTCACCATGAGGAGTTGATGTGACGCGATGAGCGCGTCGCGGCCGAAGACGGTGACGTACCAGGGGATCCCCGCGGCGAGGACGTTTCCGCCACCGGTCTGCGTGTACAGGGCGCGTAGGTCCCGCAGGCTGCGGTCCAGCAGCTGGTTGAACAGTTCGTTGTCGGTGACGATCTGGGTGGACTCGCGCTCCCACTCCTCGTAGGAGCGCCGCAGCTCGTGCACCGCGACGTCGAAGTCCGCTCCGGGGGGCTCGACGTCGCCGATGACCGGCTCGATGGTCATCCCCACGAGCTTCGTCTGGTACGGCCCCAGGTGCACGCGGAAGATCGCGGTCACCAACCGCCCCGAGGTGGTGAGCGAATCGGGCTGAGCGCCGAACGCGATGCGGGTGATCCTCCGCACGTGGTCGAGCCCGTCGATGCCGAACTCGACCCGTCCGTCGACGACGGCCGGATCCTCCGGCGGGGCGTGCTGCTCCTGCAGCATGCCGCGGACCTCGAAGATGTCCGCGAAGTCGGCCCCGAACACGAACTCGAGATCGATCGACACGGCGAAGGCGTTGTAGTTCTTCACCCGCACTCGCTCGAAGAGACGGCCGTTGATCGCGCGGATGCGGCGGATGTTCAGCGTCTGCTGCGGGACCGTGAGCACGTCACCTTCGTACAGGTCCGGGTTCGTGAGGTCGACGTACGACATGTACGCGCGCTCGGAAGAGGAGGAGAGCAGGACGGGATCGCGACCGGAGACGGTCATCCGGAAGTGCGAGAGGAACCGCGTGTCCTTCGAATACAGTCCGAGCCCGTAATCGCCGCCGTGATCGAGGTTCCCCTCCAGATCGGAGTACAGGAAGGTCTCGCCTTCTTTGACCGCGAGGGTCTTGCTGGCGAGGTCGGTGATCAGGACGGGTGCTGCGCCCTCGACCGGACGGTCGGGAGCCGGGCGAGGATCGGGCTCGGCGCTCATGGGTTTCCGCACGTGGTCGGCGCGGCTCCTCCCACGCACCGCACCACCGAGTGTAGGTTCGCCGTCATCGCGCTTCAATGACATCGGTCACTTCGTCGTCCGCCTGAGCGGGCGGTCAACCTTGGAGGATCTCGACGCCGCGCGCATGAACGGGTAGGCGGAGCGCGCGCCAGCCCTCACTGGGCTCGCGTACCGGACGAGCGTCGGTCTCGAACGCGAGAAGCGCCGGGCCGGAGCCGGATACGCAGACCGGAACGCCGTTGCTCTTCAACGCATGGAACAGCTCCTCAGCCTCCGGAACAAGACCGAGACGCACCCGCTGATGCAACCGGTCCTCGAGCGCGTCGGCGAGTAGGTCCGGGCGCTGCGTCAGCGCGAGGATCGCGAGGGCCGATCTGCCCGCGTTGAAAGCCGCGTCCGCCAGCGACGTCGAGGTCGGGAGCGCGGCACGGGCTGCCCAGGTCGAGACCCGGGCGCCGTCCGGAACGAGGGCGACCGGGCGGAGCGATGGGTCCGGCTCCAGCCGGACGGCGTCGCGGTCGCCGAACGCGAGGGTGAGTCCCCCCAAGATCGCCGCGGCCGCGTTGTCCCCATGCCCTTCGAGTGCGCTCGCCAGCGTGAGCATCCGGTTCGCGTCGAGCCCGACCCCCAGGAGCCGGGATCCGAGGGCGATACCCGCCACGCATGCCGCCGACGACGACCCGAGCCCCCGTTGAACGGGGACTCGGTTCACGCCGTGGAGAGCGAACCGGGGAAGCCGCTTCCCGGCGGACCCTGCGACATGTTCGAGGGCGCGGCTCACCATGTCGGTCCCGTCGGTGGGGAGCTCGTCGGCGCCCTCACCCTCCCAAGTCACCCCCGGCTCGAGCTCGGTGTCGAGGGTCACCTCGTTGCACAGGTCGAGCGCGAGGCCGAAGCAATCGAACCCGGGACCGAGGTTCGCCGACGTTGCCGGCGCCCGCGCGGTGAGCCGCACGCGTTAGAGCCCCAGCTCGGCGGCGACCGCGTGCGCGTCCACCGGGACCGAAGGCGGGTGCGCAGCGCCGGCGATCGCCCACTCCGGATCCTTCAACCCGTGGCCGGTGAGGACGCAGACGAGGGTCGCGCCGGCCGCGAGCAGTCCCTCGGCCGCGAGGTGCAGCAGTCCTGCCACCGAGGCGGCCGACGCCGGCTCGGCGAACAGACCCTCGTGCGCCACTCGGCGATACGCCACGAGGATCTGTCGGTCCGTCACCGACATGATCGCGCCCTCGGACTCCTTCGCGGCGGCGATCGCGAGATCCCACGAGGCGGGGTTGCCGATGCGGATCGCCGTGGCGATCGTCTGCGGGTTCGCGACGGGTTCACCGAGCACGAGCGGCGCGGCGCCCGCCGCTTGGAACCCGAACAGGCGCGGGGGCTCGGCGATGACCGCATCGGCCAGGTACTCGGAGTACCCGATCCAGTGGCTCGAGATGTTGCCGGCGTTGCCGACGGGGACGAGGTGCAGATCCGGGGCACGACCGAGCGCGTCGCAGACCTCGAACGCCAGCGTCTTCTGCCCCTGCAGGCGGTAGGGGTTCACCGAATTCACGAGAGTCACGGGATAGTGCGCGGCGAGATCTTGCGCGAGCTCGAGCGATTCATCGAAGTTGCCCTCGACCTCGAGCACCCGAGCGCCGTGGACGAGGGTCTGCGCCATCTTCCCGAGCGCGATCTTGCCTTTCGGCACGAGCACCGCGCACGTGAGCCCGGCCTTCGCAGCGTAGGCGGCTGCCGAGGCGCTGGTATTGCCGGTCGAGGCGCACACGACGGCCTTCGAGCCCTCCTCCACGGCCTTGGAGATCGCGAGCGTCATCCCACGATCCTTGAAGGAGCCCGTCGGGTTCGCCCCTTCGTACTTCAGCCACACCTCGCATCCGGTCTCCGCCGACAAGGACTCGGAGCGCACGAGCGGCGTGCCGCCCTCGCAGAGCGTGACGACGGGAGTGGCCTCGGACACGGGCAGGCGCTCTCGGTACTCCTCGATGACGCCGCGCCACTGGGCGGAGGTCATTCCTCCGCCTCCACCCGAAGGACGCTGCGGACCTCCTCGACGGCCTTGAGGTCTCGGAGCTCGATGACGGCCTGCTGGAAGCTCCCCTCGCGCGCGCGGTGCGTGATGAACACGAGCTGCGCATCCGCGCCCGTCCCTTCCTGCCACACGCTCTTGATCGAGACCTCGTTGCGGCCGAACACGCTCGCGATCTCGGCCAGGACGCCGGGTCGGTCCTCGACCCGCAGCAAGATGTAGTACTGACCTTCGGTCTCCGCCATCGGGCGGATCGTGCGCTCGTGGAAGCACGTGCAGCCGACGCCCCGGGTACCGGCGAGCAGGTTGCGAGCCACCGTGACGAGGTCGCCGACGACGGCGACCGCCGTCGCGTCGCCGCCTGCTCCCCTGCCGTAGAACATCAGCTCTCCGATGTTCGGTCCCTCCACGAACACCGCGTTGAACGCGTCGCGGACGCTCGCGAGCGGGTGCGCCTCGGGGATCATCGCGGGGTGCACGCGCGCGGCGATCCGATCGTCAGATCCCATCTCGGCGATCCCGAGCAGCTTCACGACGTAGCCGAGCCGCCGCGCGTACTCGATGTCCTCGGTACGCACGCCCGAGATCCCCTCCCGGTACACATCGCTGGAGACGACACGGGCGTTGAACGCGATCGAGGCGAGGATCGCCATCTTGGCGGCGGCGTCGTGACCGTCGACGTCGGCGGCGGGGTCGGCTTCCGCGTAGCCGAGCGCCTGCGCCTCGGACAGGACGTCCTCGAACGAGCGAGCTTCCTCGGACATCTTCGTGAGGATGAAGTTCGTGGTCCCGTTCACGATGCCGGTGACGCGGGTGAGCCGCTCACCCGTCAGCGATTCCTTCAGGGGCCGGATCAACGGGATCCCTCCGCCCACGGAGGCCTCGAAGTACAGATCGAGGGCTGCCGCGTCCGACGCGTCGAAGAGCTCACGGCCGTGCGTCGCGAGCAGTTCCTTGTTCGCTGTCACGACCGGCTTCGCGTGGTCGAACGCACGGAGCACGAGGGAACGTGCTGGTTCGATCCCTCCGAGGAGCTCGCATACGATGTCGATGTCCGGGTCGTCGACGATCGAGCCGCCGTCGGCGGTGAACACCGAGGACGGGAGCGGGACGGCCCGCTCGCGACCAGCGTCGCGGACGGCGACGCGCGTGACCTCGAGCCGGCACCCGGCACGCGCCGCGATGTCGCTGCGGTGCGCGTCGAGCACCCGGATCACCGCCGCGCCGACGTTGCCGCAGCCGAGCAGACCGAGGCGGATCACGCGCTCGCTCACGCGCGTCCCCCGTCTCCATCGCCCAACCAGACCGCCATCAAGATCTCGTCCTCGTAGCCGTAGGACTTCTTCTCGTGCCGAACGAGCCTACCCTCCTGATCGAAGCCGAACTTCCGATAGAGCGCTTTGGCCGCCCCGTTGTGCGGATAGACCGAGAGCTCGATCTTCTCGATGCCGTGAAGCCGGCCCCAGCGCATGGCTTCGGTCATGAGCGCGGTCCCGACGCCGCGGCCTCGCCAGGACGCGGCCACGAACATCCCGAGCGTCGCGACGTGCCGCGTCGCCGGGCGATCCTCGCGGCTGATCGAGAGCGAGCCGATCAATCGTCCGTCCGCGACGGCCACCAACGTCGCCTCCCCGGTCGTCCACGAATTGCGGAATCGCCGACGGTAGTCGCGCTCACCCAGGGGCACGACCTCGGTCTGGATCCAGCGCCGCTCGGAGGCGACGGCCCGGTAGAGGTCGACGAACCCAGCTGCGTCGCTCGGCTTGGCGGGGCGCACGATCACCGCGCGGGAGATCGAGCGCTCCGCCCCCTCAGCCATCCTCGCGCTCCATCCGTTCGGGCGCCGAGACGCCGAGGAGCCCGAGGACGTTCGCGATCGATCGCTTCGCCGCCGTGCAGAGCCAGAGACGTGATTGCGTGAGCCGCTCGTCGTCGGTGATCACCCGGCACTCGGTGTAGAACCGATGGAACCGCGAGGCGAGATCCTGCGCGTAGTGCGTGAGCCGGTGCGGAGCGCGCAGATCAGCGGCCTGACGGAACTCGTCGGGAAGATCGGCGATCCGGCGCAGCAGGTCGAGCTCGGACTCCGTCGCCAAGGAGCTGAGGTCGACCTCGTCCACGGGCCGGAGCGCGATCGATCGCTGCGCCGCGAGGCGCAGGATGGAAGCGATGCGCGCGTGCCCGTACTGCACGTAGTACACGGGGTTATCCAGCGTCTGGCGTTTCACGAGTTCGATGTCGAACTCGATGGCCGAGTCGTTCGAGCGCGACAGCAGGGTGAACCTCGTGGCGTCGGCACCGACCTCCTCGAGCAGCTCATCGAGGGTCACGAACGTCCCTGCACGTTTGCTCATCGCGACCGCCTCCCCCGCCCGGGTGAGCGAGACCCATTGGTACAACACGATCTCGACGGCCGCGGGGTCGTATCCGAGCGCCTGAGCGGCGCCGCGCACCCGGACGACGTCGCCGTGGTGGTCAGCGCCCCATACGTACACCAGACGGTCGAACCCGCGCGAGAACTTGTCGATGATGTACGCGCAATCGGCGCCGAAGTACGTCGGAACGCCGTTCGACCTGATGAGCACCCGGTCCTTGTCGTCGCCGAACGCGGTCGAACGGAAGAACACGGCACCGTCTTCGTCGTACGCGTATCCCGCCGCCCGCAACCGTGTCACGGCCTGGCCGATCTCGCCTCGCTCGTGCAACGTCCGTTCGGAGAAGAACACGTCGAAGGAAACCCCGAGGCGGTCGAGCGTGCGGTGGGTCATCGCCAGCACGCGTTCGGCGCCCTCGTGCTGCAGGCGCGCCCGTCGCTCGTCGGGTGGCAGGGTGAGGAGCGTGTCGCCGACGGCTGCCTGGATGTCCTTGGCGATGTCGATGAGGTACGCACCGTGGTAGCCGTCCTCGGGGATCTCGGCCTCGTGGCCGAACAACTCGAGGTAGCGAGCCTCCACAGATGCCCCGAAGAGCTCCATCTGACGGCCGGCGTCGTTGAAGTAGTACTCGCGCTCGACGCGCCAGCCCGCGGCTTCGAGCACGCGGGCGATCGCGTCACCGATCACGGCGTTGCGGGCGTGCCCGATATGGAGCGGCCCGGTGGGGTTGGCGGACACGAACTCCACCTGCACGGAGCGCTCGCTCGGTTCGTCTCGCCCGAAGTCCGCCCCGCGGGCCACCACCTCGCGAAGAACGTCGTAGAGCCAGTCGTCGGCGACGAAGAGGTTGATGAACCCGGGCCCGGCGACCTCCACGCGCTCCACGAAGGCCGCGACCGGGAACCGAGCCACGATCGCTTCGGCGACCTCGCGCGGAGGCCGTCCGGCGCGGCGAGCGATCTGGAGCGCGACATTCGTGGCGAAGTCGCCGTGCTCCTTCTGTTTGGGCTTCGTGAGCTCGATCTCGGGGGGGTCGTCGCCGGGGCCGAGAACCTCGGCCGTGGTCACCGCCTCGCGCAGCAACCCGACCACACGTTCCTCGATCATCGACGGGGTGCGCGGAGCTCAGGCACCCGGGGAGGGGTCGAGCGCACGCCGCACGACCTCGACCAGCTCGGCCGGCTCGAAGGGCTTCGTGACGTAGGCCACCACGCCGAGAGCGTAGCTGCGCTCGCGGTCCTCGTCCTGGGTGCGCGCAGAGAGCACGATGACCGGCACTTCCGCTGTTGCCGGCATCGCACGGAGCCGCTCGCAGACCTCGAGACCGGAAAGCCCTGGCAGCATGATGTCGAGGATGGCGACATCCGGCGGTCTCGCGGAGGCCTTCGCGAGCGCGTCTTCACCTCGGGTCGCCGTCTCGACCTCGAACCCCGCGAGACGGAAGTTCACCTCGAGGAGCCGCAGGATGACAGCCTCGTCCTCGACGATCAACACGCGCGGCTTGCGCCCCGTCGCCATCGGCAGAGCATAGGTCAGTGCGCACGCCGGGCACGGGGACACCGTTGCTAGACTGGCGAGCGAGCCCTCGTAGCTCAGCGGATAGAGCACCGGCCTCCGGAGCCGGGGGCGCAGGTTCGAGTCCTGCCGAGGGCACCGGTGGCCACCGCACCCCGTTCCGACGATCCGCTGAACGAACGCGACCTCGACGACGATCCGGTCGCGCAGTTCCGTGCCTGGCTCTCGCAGGCACGCGATGCTGGGATCTCCTTCCCCGAGGCGATGACGCTCGCGACCGCGGACGCGGGTGGCAGGCCGTCGGCGCGCACGGTCCTGCTCCGCGGTGTCGATGAGCTTGGCTTCGTCTTCTTCACGAACTACGGCAGCCGCAAGGCCACCGAGCTCGCCGAGAACCCGAACGCGGCCCTCACCTTCTTATGGAAGGAGCTCGAGCGCCAGGTGTGCGTCGTGGGGACCGTCGCGCGCACGAGCGTCGAGGAGTCCGAGGCGTACTTCCGTACGCGGCCGCGCGAGGCGCGCCTCGGGGCATGGACCTCGCTGCAGAGTCGCCCGGTGGGCTCCCGCGAGGAGCTCGACGCCGCGTTCGGGGAGATGGAGGTGCGCTTCCCCGGTGAGGATGTCCCGCTGCCGCCGCACTGGGGCGGCTTCCGTCTGCGGCCGGCCACGATCGAGTTCTGGAAGGGACGCGCGCACCGGCTGCACGACCGCTTCCGCTACACGCGCGGCGAGGTCGGCTGGGCCCGGGTCCGGCTCTGGCCGTAACCGTCCGTGCAACGAGTCGCCCTGAGCCGTGCGGTATCGTTCGGGTCCGCATGGATGCCGACGAGCTGCGAGGCGCGATCCGTGAGGGGATGCTCAGGTCCCAGGCGGACCTCGAACGCCTGGTTCGGATCCCCTCGATCGCCTTTCCCGGGTACGACCCGGCGCCGGTTCGGGCATCCGCGGAGGCGACCGCCGAGGTTTTGGAAGCCGCCGGCTTCGGCGGTGTCCGCCTGATCGAGCTCCCGGACGAGGACCATCCGGCGGTCTTCGGCGAGGTGACCGGGCCGCAGGACACACCCACCGCGCTGCTGTACGCGCACCACGACGTTCAGCCGGAGGGACCGCTCGAGGAATGGAGCTCGCCGCCGTTCGAACCGGTCGTTCGCGATGGCCGGCTCTACGGTCGCGGCAGCTCGGACGACAAGTGCGGGATCGTCGCGCACGCGGCGGCGTTACGAGCGATCGGCGGATCGCCTCCCGTCGGCGTCAAGGTGATCGTCGAGGGTGAGGAGGAAGCGAGCACCGCCCACCTCCCGTTCCTCATCGAGGGACACCGGGAGCTGCTCGCGGCCGACGTCGTGTGCGTGGCCGACGGTGGGAACTGGAGGACCGGCGTCCCCGCGCTCGAGACGTCGATCCGCGGCGTCGTGGATTGCCGCGTGACCGTTCGCACGCTCGACCTCGCCGTGCACAGCGGGCAGTTCGGTGGGGCGGTTCCCGACGCGCTCTCGTGCCTCGCGCGGATCCTCGCGACCCTGCACGACGACGCGGGCAACGTCGCGATCCAAGGTCTCGCGAGCTTCCCGTGGGACGGGATACAGATGACCGAGCACGAGCTGCGCGAGGAGACCCCCCTGCGACCCGGCGTCGAGCTCATCGGGAGCGGTCCGATCTCGGAGCGGCTGTGGAGCCGGCCGGCGGTGTCCGTCCTCGGGATCGACGCGCCCCGCACGCGCGAAGCGTCGAACCAGCTCGTCCCGGTCGCTTCGGCCAAGGTGAGCGTGCGACTCGCGCCCGGCGACGATCCGGACAACGCTCGGGAACTGTTGTCCCGCCATCTCGTCGACCACGCTCCGTGGGGCGTCGAGATCATCGTCGAAGCGGGTGAATCCGGTCACGGGCTCCAGGTCCGCACCGACGGCCCGGCCTACGCCGCCATGCGTCGAGCGATGGAGGCGGCATATGACCGGACCCCGGTCGAGATCGGCAGCGGCGGTTCGGTGCCGCTCGTGCCGATCCTCGCACGTACGTTCCCGCTCGCCGAGATCTTGATCTTCGGCGCGTCGGACGAGCGGAGCCAGTACCACTCGATCGACGAGTCCGTGGATCTGGGCGACCTCGAGCGGACGGCGCTCGCGGAGGCGCTCCTGTGGCACGAGCTGGCGAGCGGCTGAGGGCCACCCGCGTCGGCTCGCGGTCGACCTGCCGGCCGCTCGGGCGCTGATAGGGTCATCGGGATGGACATGAACGCGACCCGCGGCGGTCCCGACGCGGCGACACCGGTAGGCCCGACCCCCGAAGGCACTAGCTCCGAGGTCTCGATAGCGGACGGCGTGACCTCCGACGGCACCTCGGCCGCCGAGCCCTCGTCGGCGCGCGAGGCCATCGCGCAGCCGGCGAAGCTGCTCCGGATCGCGAGCATGGTCCGCGAGCTCCTCGAGGAGACGAGGGCCGCCACCTTGGATGAACCCGGACGGGTCAGGCTGCGGCAGATCTACGAGCGATCGGTGGGCGAGCTCGCCGACGTGCTCTCGCCCGACCTCCAGGACGAGCTGGCGACGCTCGCGCCTCCCATGTCGGGTGTTCCGAGCGACACGGAGATCCGCGTCGCGCAGGCGCAGCTTGTGGGATGGCTCGAAGGGCTGTTCCACGGCATCCAGGCCGCGATGTTCGCTCAACAGGCGGCGGCTCGAGCCCAGTTCGAGGAGCTCCGCCGCCGAGGCCTCCCCGGTGGACCCCCGACCGGTGGCACGGACGACCTCGGCGGGGCCCAATCCTCCACGGGGCCCGGCCAATACCTGTAACGCCTAGATCTGCCGCGCCCCGGCGGCCGCCGAGGTCACGTTCGCCGCACCCCCGGTGAGCCGCTGCGCGAAGTACACGGGGATGAGGGAGAGCAGCACGACGGCGAGCGCCACGACGTTCACGATCGGCCGGTTCCTCGGCTGACGCACGTTGTCGAAGATGAACTTCGGGATCGTGA
>JBDTYT010000053.1:0-11995 GCA_040005555.1 Actinomycetota bacterium
GTCGAGCGGATCGTCGAGAACCTGCTCGTGAACGCCGTGCGACACACGACCGCGGGCACCGCCATCTGGGTTCGGGTCTGGTCCGAGAACGGGGGCGTGATGCTCGCGGTCGAGGACGACGGCCCCGGCGTACCGCCCGCGCTCCGCGACGCGATCTTCGAGCCGTTCCGGCAGGGGCCGACCGCGTCCGCGCACTCGCCCGGAACCGGCATCGGGCTCTCGCTCGTCGGAATGTTCGCCGAGCTTCACGGTGGCCGCGCGTGGGTGCAGGAACGCGAGGGCGGCGGAGCCTCCTTCCGCGTCTTCTTGCCCGGCACACCGGTGGTGACGACCGGCAACGGCGGGGCGGCCACGCCGGTGCATCGCGCGAGCGCCCGATAGACTGGCCGGGATGCCCGGCAACGATCACAACCCTCACGGGCGCCGTCTCTACCTCCCGATCGTGTCGACCTCCGGCGCCCCTCACGACGTCAGCGTTCCTGGCGAGCGCAAGCCGTCGTGGTTGAAAGCCAAGCTGCCCTCGGGTCCGAACTACGCAGAGCTCAAGTCCATCATGCGCGGCAACTCACTCCACACCGTCTGCGAGGAAGCGATGTGCCCCAACATCGGCGAGTGCTGGGAGGAGCGCGAGGCGACGTTCTTGATCCTCGGCGACCGGTGCACGCGGCGGTGCGGGTTCTGCGACGTCATGACGGCGAAACCCGGTCCGGTCGACGAGGACGAGCCGCGCCGGATCGCCGAGGCCGTCGCCGCGATGGGCTTGCGTTT
The DNA here is from genome assembly GCA_040005555.1 of Actinomycetota bacterium. Classification (GTDB taxonomy): domain Bacteria; phylum Actinomycetota; class UBA4738; order UBA4738; family HRBIN12; genus JBDTYT01. Next base: position 769 of record JBDTYT010000053.1, read on the forward strand.
CGTCGTCGTCACCGGAGTCGCCCGAGATGACCTGCCCGACGGCGGCGCGGGGATCTGGGCGTCGGTGATCCGCGCGATCCGCGAGGCGGTCCCCGGGTGCGGCGTCGAGGTTCTGCCGACCGACTTCAAGGGCGGCGAGCGCGACATCGCAACGGTGATCGACGCCGAGCCGGACGTCTTCGCTCACAACCTCGAGACCGTCCGACGTCTGCACGCCACGATCCGGCCGGCGTTCGGCTACGACCGGACGCTCGAGGTGCTCCGCATCGCGAAGCGCCTGCGCGTGGGCCAGGTTACGAAGTCGAACCTGATCCTCGGCATGGGCGAGCGCCCCGAGGAGGTGCCACAGGCGCTGCGAGACCTCGCCGACGCGAACGCCGAGATCGTCACGATGGGTCAGTACCTGCGACCCACGCCGATGCACCTCCCGGTCGACCGCTGGGTGCACCCCGACGAGTTCGCGCGATGGAAGGACGTCGGCGAGTCGTTCGGCATCGCGCACGTCGAAGCCGGACCGCTCGTGCGGTCGAGCTACCACGCCGGCAAGCAGCTCCGTCGGGCACTCGAAGCCGGCGTGACCGCGAACGCCTGATCGTCGTCTGCGTCTGAGCTAGATCGGGCGCGGTCCCCAATCGGGGGCACTCTCAAAGATGGCTGCTGAGTTCGTGACGTCGCGAAGACCCGAACCATCCAGGTTCAGCACGACGATGTCGGGATCCGTCCCCAGCCCCAGATTGTGAGAGACCGTGATCATCGTCCCGTCGGGAGAGAACGAATACGAGCCCCACTGGTGGACGTGTTCGGGGGACCTCGTGATCTGGTGGAGATCCGAGCCGTTCGGGTGGACGAGGTACAGGTTGTCCTGCCGGTCTTGCTCTTGATGGGACTCCAACACGATCCATCGCCCATCCGGGGACCAGTCGGGCTCCCCTCCAGCGTGGAGCTTCCAGGGGGTTAGCCGCCGAGCGTGTGTTCCGTCAAGGCGGATGGTGAAGACAGCTCCCCGTCCCTTCCGGTCCACCCCTTCGAAAACCAGGCGCGACCCGTCGGGGGACCACTGAGGAGCTTGACCCGCATACCTGCTCGGAGTCACGTGGCGGACGTGTGTGCCGTCGGCACGCATCACGAACACGGCCACGAGCCCGACGGCATCGTCGAACCGGCCGAACGCGATCCGCTTGCCGTTCGGGGACCACGCGGGGAGGACGTCCTCGACGCTCGGATCCGTGCTGATCTGGGTGAGATGGGTTCCGTTGGCCCTGACCTTGAAGATCCTGGTCGGCTTGCACGAACAGACCGCCGCCACCCGATAGAAGGCGATCCATGTGCCATCGGGTGACCAATCCGGCTCCGTGTCGAGGAGGACCTTCCCTCGGTGTGTCACCTGGATGAGCCCGGTTCCGTCCGGGCGGATGGTGAAGATCGAGCCGAGCGTGTGCGCCTCGTTGAAGTACACGCGGAATGCGATCCGCCCGTTCTCCCCCGGCGCCGTCGCGTGAGCCAGAAAGACACCGGCTGTCACGAAGGTCGCCGCGAACGCGGCGATGACGATCGCGCGCCGAGACGTGCGGCGCTTACGCTTCGAGCTCTCCATGCCCACCTTCCCGTCGATCGATCGTTCGCGTCTGTCCGGTCACATCGACACAGGACCGGCACGGGCGGGGTGTTTACTTGGGCGCCTTGGTTGAGACGTTCAGCTGATCCGAACGAGGGGACCCGCCTGGAATCCACTCAGGTCCCAGGGGTCGCGACTGCGCTCGTGGATGATGAGCTGATCCCCCTCGAACCGGAACGTGCACGTAAGCACGCCGTCGCCCCGGAGGCCACTGATGTTGCCCTGGGTGTCGGTAACGACGAACGTATGGTCGCCCCGCAGCTCGTAGATGGCGTTCAACCCATCGCCCGAAAGGCGCGGGGGATCGAAGAAGACGACGCGACCGTCCCGGAACCGGATGATGCGTTCGAACGCCGCGGGTGCACCAACGCACAGGTCCGATGGTGGAGGGGGCTCCTTCGCTCCCTCCATACCGCGGATGATGTCTGCGATCGATTTGTCGAACCACGCGGGCTTCGCCTGCGCCCTCAGCGTCTGGATCACGTCTGCGCACGCGAACTGCTGACGCCAATCGCCCTCGAGCGGATCCGTGGGGGCTGCCGGTGCAACGGCCGCGGATGTAACACCTCCCGTGGCGGCTCCCAGCTGAGTCGCCGGCCCACGGCTGCATGCCGTCGAAACGAGCACGAGAGCGGCTGCGCATGCAGTCGTCCGCCTCATGGCGGGCACTCTATTGTTCGTCGTTCCGTGGGGGAAGCCCGTAGCCCAGGTGGAGTCGGTTGACGCACGAGGTATCGAGTTCGGCTTGGGGAGCGTCGAGCCACGCGTCCCGCACGCGAATCAGGCAGGACTCCGGCATTTCCCTCGTTCCGGTGACCTGGTGGCCGTTGACAGGCGAGACGAGTAGCGAACCGTTCGTGAGGGTCGAGACGGCCTTGCGCGCGTACGGCAGCATGCCGAACGGATCGAACCGACCCACGATGATGAGGGTGGGCACGTCGGAGGTGACCGGCGTCGCGACGAGCGGATCACCCGGCGGGATCTGCCAAGCGTCGCACGCATCCAGGAACGGGCTGTGCACGTACGCTTCGAAGAACCCTGGGTTCTCGCCCGCCAGCTCCGTCAGCGAGCTCCGGTCGGTGAAGGGCAGGACGTCGCTGCACATGACCGAGAGATAGACGCCCCAACTCCGCACCAGGAAGTCCCAACAGTTCGGGAGGAACCCCTGACACAACTGCTCACCCAAGAGCGGGAATGCCATACGGTGGAGGGCGCGATCGGAACCGCGAGTGAGCAAGTGGACCGCGTGGGGTACGAACGAACTGGGCAGACGCTGGAACGACAATCGGGCGCGAAGCCAGACCTCGAACCACCCAGCATCGAACAGGACTCGCCTGTCGCCTCGGAAATCCGCGACCAGTGGGCGCGCCTCGAGACGGTGGGTGAGCGTTTCGATGTCGTACCTCAGGTCGGGCGCGATGCGATCGCACACCGGATCGGCGCTGCAGGCGGCGACGAGCTCGCGCGTGGCGTGCCGGGTCGCCTGCACGCTTTCGACGAACGGATCGACGCCGGGCCACTCGGGGCTGTCGAGGACGGCGGCGCGTACATGGTCGGGGAATTCCCGGAGGTATTCGAGAGCGATCCTCGACGTGGAGCCGAGCGCCATGACGTCCCAATCGTCGATGCCGAGCACCTGCCGGAGATCTTCCGCGTCGGCCGCCATCTCGTGGAGGTCGAACGCGGCGAGATCGACACCCTGGGACACCAGACGATCGTGGCAGGCCGCGATCGCGCCCAAGAACTCGCTTCGGGTTCCCGGATCATCGACCGGCACTGCGACGGGGGGCGTCGCCAAGCCAGCATCCACCTCGGGACAAAGAAGGCTCGGCTGCGAGCGCCCGGTTCCCCGGACGTCCATCGCGATGACCTCGCGCTCGAGCCCGACCGCCTGTGGCCCAAGCGTCTGGTAGTCGGGCGCAACGCCGAGATCGCCACCGAGCGACAAGACAGGATCTGCAGCCGGCCGTGGGACGCCCGGTTCGATCCTGGTCACGAACACCTGGATGGTCCCGGCAGAGGGGTCGCCGTGATACTCGAGCACGGTGAGCATCCCGCACGAGACTTCGTTCAGCATGACGACGGCGACCTCCGAGCAGTCGGCGGGTTCGTAGGTCGGCCGGAAGCCGGCCGCCTCCGGTCCGCCTCCGAACGTGCACGCGGAGACCCCGAGTGCGGCCGCGAGCAAGACCGAAAGGTTGGCCGATCTCACGACACGGGACCTAGGGTCACGATCCCTACATCCGAGTCCACGACCCGGACGTGAGTACCGCCCGGCGGAGATCGCAGCCATCGCTCACCGAAACGAACGTGAGCGTCCCGCCGGCGATGTCCCACGAATACGAACCGACTCCGGAGCCCCGGCACAGGCCGTTCGCGAAGAGGTTGGTCACGATCGTGGTGCCGGAGACCTGGAACGTGTCGCGAGGAAAGCCCTCTGGTGAGCCTGAGGGAGCGTGCCACACCACCGAGCCGTCGCCCTCAAGCGTGATCGACCATCGTCCTGCGAGCCCGGCGGTCGACAAGAAACCGGCGGCGCCAGACAGGTCTACCTTGTAGGAACCGGCGAGCACCGAAGGGGACGGGCTCGACGCCGGTCGTTGGCGTTGACTCCGTATCACGTCGAGCACGCGAGGGCCGAGGAAGACCGCAGCAGCGATCACCGACGCGGCGAGCACCGTGAGCCCAACCCGCTGCCGGATGATGGCACGCCGTGTCTTGCGGCGCACCGTCGCGAGGTCCCGGCGAACGTCGGGGTCGACGATCAACGAGGAGCGCTCGAGGGCGTCCCTCACTCGGGCGTCAAGGGACATCCTGGGTCACCTCCTCCCCCAAGATCTCAGCCAGGTGCTTCCTCGCACGATGGAGGTGCACGCGCGCGGTCGATTCCGTACAGCCGAGGATGTCGGCGACCTCGGCGAGTGGTCTGTCTTCGAAGTAGAAGAGCACGACCGCTGCCCGCTGCATCCCCGGCAGATCACGGATCGCCCGCAGGACATCCACGTCCGCGGGGACGGGCATGCGAGGCGGCTCGACCTTCCGTTCGAGGAGCGAGCGCATCCGCTCCCGCTGCATCGAGTCCATCGCGAGCCGGATCGCCACCCGGCGAACCCACGCACCGGGACGGTCGTAGCGGGAGACCTTCTTCCAATGCCTGAGGAGCTGCACGAAGGCGTCCTGAACAACGTCCTCCGCTCGATCAAGATCGTGGAGGATCAGATAGACCGTGCGCATGACGGCCGGAAATTCGACCGTGAAGAGCAGGTCGTACTCTGCGTCGGTCTCGCTGCTCACACACGATCTCCGACTGGCGGTCCGCGCGGGCGAGGTCATCATGACCCTTCTGGACCCGGGCCGCAGTGGTTTCCTAGGAGTCCACAGAGACACAGAAGGGGAACGGGCGGAACGTTTACGCGGGCCGAAAGGAGGACAGCAGGCTCCGACCGGTAAACGTTCGAACGGCGCCGGGCCTGTGTCCCTGCAGACGAGTGAGGGAGGATCCACGATGAGGCGAGCCCGACGGCGACAGGCAGCGTTCGCGACCATCTCCGCGGTGACCGCCGCGACGCTGGTACTCGTCATCCCCGCCGCGCAGGCTCGCGCCACCGGACCGGTCACGAACGGCCGGATCGCTTTCAACATCGACGGCCCGCATGGCGGCGAGATCGACGTCATCCGACGGGATGGCACCGCGCTGCAGCGGCCCGTCCACGGGGACGGCGACGCCAACTCCGCGGATTGGTCTCCGGATGGCAGGCGGATCGCGTTCGAACTTGACCACCCCAGCGGGCCGACCGAGTGCTCCGTCGAGATCGTCAACGCCGACGGGAGCGGGATCGTTGATCTCACGGGGCAGCGGCGAGGCTGCGAACAGAACCCATCGTTCACGCCTGATGGTCGCCGAATCGTGTTCGTGGCGCAGCGCTGCGGTGAATGCGCCGAGGCGATCTGGAGCATGGATCTTCGAGGTGGGCACCGCCGCAAGATCAAGCGCACGCCGCAGGGAACCCACGCGATCGACCCCAACGTGTCGCCGGACGGCGGGATAGTCACGTTCGTGGCGGAGCGACGCGCAGGGAAGAGGGCCCTGTACAGGGTCAACATGAACGGCTCCAACCTCGAGCAGATCGTGCCGTTCGGGTTCGACGTAGGGGTGGTACACGGCTGGTCCCCCGACGGCGGTCACATCGTCTTGACGGTGTACTCCGAGTACCCCGACGGTCACAGCCCGAACGTGGTGACGATCCTGCCCGACGGGTCGGGTCTGGTCGAGCTCACGCACGAAACCGGGGACCGGGGCGCCGGCGGCGCCTCCTACTCTCCGGATGGCCGGTGGATCATCTTCCGCCTCCAGGACCTGAGCAAAGACAGGTTCGCCCTATGGAAGATGCGCCCCGACGGCAGCGACGGGACCCGGATCACGAGGCTGCGGCTCCAGCCTTTCGGCATCAACTGGGGTCCGCGACCCACGTAGCCCCCGGTCCGATCGAAAGGTGGAGGAGCCGGCCTGTAAGCCGGATCTTGTGCCGGCCCTTGCAGGCCGCGGCGACCATCTCTCTGAGCCCCTTGCGGGACCCCGGCAGCGTCCCCGTACGGCGGGCGCCGCTCGTGCGGCCTACCCGGGAGCATCGGACGGGCCGCCCTCGAACGCTCCCTGCTTGGCCTTGCTCCGGGTGGGGCTTGCCGAGCCGAACCGGTCACCCGATCCGCTGGTGAGCTCTTACCTCACCGTTTCACCCTTACCCCTTGCGGGGCGGTCTGCTCTCTGTTGCGCTGTCCGCGAGGTCACCCCCGCCTGGGCGTTACCCAGCACCCTGCCCTGCGGAGTCCGGACTTTCCTCGAGCGCGCGAACGCGCCCGCGGCCGCCCGGCCGGCTCCTCCGTAAGCAAGTGTAGCCCCGTACGATATAGCTTCCACATGCGACGGCTCATCGCGGTCACGTTGCTCACGCTGACGTCGCTCGCGTGCACTCCAGCTTCGGTAGGTCCATCCGCGCCGCTCGCGCGCGAGCAGGTGAATGCCGGACCGGGCTTGGACGCCTCGATCGCGCGATCGAGCGTCGAGGCGTTCGTGCGCGCGTACGCCTCGGCGTCGCAAGATGGCGGGAGCGCCTTGGCAAGCACCGTGGTCGGCCCGAAGCTCGACGCTTGGGTGCACTGGCTCGACGTGCAGAACGCCGAGTTCGACGGCTCGATCGTGGGCACCCCGTCGATCGACGGACTGGCGTTCGTCGCGGAGATCGACACCGGACGAGCCGTGGGAGCGCAGGTGGATCTCGCCGCGTCGGTTGCCTTCACCTTCGACCCATCGCGCGGGCAGGCGTTCGATCGGACGCGCTCGCTGGATGGGCCGGTGACCGTCGTGAAGATCGGGCCGGCCGATTGGCGGGTGTTAGACGCCACGCGGGACGGCGTCCCGATGTCCGACGGAGTCCAGCTCTTCAAGTCGGAGCAGCAAACCGACCGCGGCGTCACGGTGCGGTTGGACTCGCTGTTCATGTTCGCGCCGAACTGGCAGTTCAATGTCGTCGTCGAGAACAAGACCGATCATGCGGTCCAGCTCGAGCCCTCAGGGGTGGCGCTCCTGGACCAGTCGAGCGGCGCCATCCAGCGGGTCGATGGCGCGTTGACCGGATCGCTCGCCGTGATCCCCGCTCACGCGACCGTCGAGGGCTTGATGGCCTATCCCGCGCAAGACGCCGCGGCCGGTCGGACCCTCGCGATCGCCTACCGCGACGGCCGAGCGGTGCTGCCCTTCGGGTTCCCGCTGAAGGGGCTCGTCAAGGTCGTTCCGTCTCCGGCTCCCATAACGACGGCGCCGGTGGCGGCCGCCGCCAGCTAGCGCCCTCACCCGCGAGCCACTCGTCGACCCCGACGTTCGCCAGCCGGTCTGCGTCCTTGTTCTGCTCGCGAGGGACGTGCTCGAAGGCGATCCGGTCGAAGGTCAGGGAGAGCGTTCGTGCCTCGGCGTGCAGGCGCTGGAGTGTCGGGTGCTTCACCTTGAACCGTCCGGCGAGCTGCTCGATCATCAGCCGGCTGTCCGAACGCAGGAGTACGTCGGTCGCTCCGAGCTCCTTGGCGCGCGTGAGCCCCTCGATCGCCGCGGTGTACTCGGCGACGTTGTTCGTCGCCACGCCGATGCCCTTGGCGATCTCGGCGACCGTCCGTCCCTCCGCGTCGCTGATGTGCACGCCGATGCCCGCCGGGCCGGGATTGCCGCGAGCGGCACCGTCGCAGGAGACGATCAGGCGAAGATCACGATCCTGCGGCAGTACTCGCACCTTCTCACGCCGTCGGTGTGCTTCAGCTTGTCCAGCTCCATCGCCGAGAGCTGCTCGTGGCAGGCCTGGCAGATGCCGTCGACGAGCGCGGCCACGGCGATCCCCTTCTTCTGCGCACGCAGGTCCTCGTACAGCTCGAGGAGTTCCTCGTCGATCTCGGGGACGAGCGTCTCACGCTCCTGGCGTTTCGCGACCAGATCGGCGTCGATCTGTGCGAGCTCGAGGACGGCATCACCGCCGATCGCCTCGACCTTCGCGCGCGCGCTGGCGACCTCCGCATCGGCTTTTGCGGCCCGGGCGTCGAGATCCTCGCGCCGCTCCATCTGCTCGAGCATGACGTCCTCGGTGCGCGATCGGCGTTCCTTCAGGTTCGCGATCTCGTGCTGCAGTGCCTCGAGCTCCTTCACGTTAGCGACGCTGCCGTCGTAGAGACGCTTCTCCTCGGCAGCGGCTTTCTGCGTCATCGAATCGACCTCGTGCTCCAGACGACCCTGTTCGCGCGCGAGCGCGTCGAGCCCCAGGCGCACCTCGCCGAGCCGAGACTCCGCGTCCTCCATCGACGCGCGGGCCACTCGGAGCTCTTCCCCCGCTTCGAGCTGCGCCTTGCGCTGGATCAGCCGAGCGATGGTCGAGTCGATCGTTTGCAGCTCGAGCAGTCGCTCCATGCCGCGCATGGGCGAAGGGTACAGGACTGCTCTTATCGTGCCGGAATCCCGCCGCTGAGCACGGAAATCGCCCTTACGTGAGTGTGAGCTGCTGGGGTTCCGGCGACGGGCTCGTGCGATCTGCACGCTGGCGATCGCGCATGTATGGAGCCGCTCGTCGACCTCCGAAGGACCTCACCATGCCGCCAACCGTACGCCCGAGCGCCGAGCCGACCGCCGCGGGCGCGTACGGCCGCCGGTAGAGCTCTTCATAACGCGGGACGAGCTCCGGGTAATGATCCTGCAGCCACGGCATGAACTCCTCGCGCACGCCCGGACGCAGGTGCAGGAGGATCGGCGAAACGTGTGTCGCGCCCGCATCGATGGCGGCTCGCACGACCTCCCGCATCTGACGTGGATCGTCCGAGATGCCCGGAAGGATGGGTGCCATCAACACGCCGCACGGGATACCGGCCGCGTTCAGCGCCGCCACGGTCTCTATGCGCTTGCGCGGATGCGGGGTGCCCGGCTCGCTCCGGCGCCAGACGTCCTCGTCCAGTGTCCCGATGGACAAGGCGGTGGAGACGGGCGCCAGCTTCGAAGCCTCCACGAGCACGTCGATGTCGCGCAGGATCAGCGTGCCCTTGGTCAGGATGGAGAACGCGTTGCGATGGTCGGCGAGCGCCCCGATGATCGGACGCATGAGGCGGTAGCGGCCCTCGGCGCGTTGGTACGGATCCGTGCCGGTCCCCATGGCGATGCCTTCACCCTTCCAGCGCCGCGAAGCAAGTTGGCGCCGCAGGACCTCGGGAGCGTTCACCTTCACGACGATCTTCGACTCGAAGTCCCGTCCGGCGTCCATGTCGAGATACGTGTGGGTGACCCGCGCGAAACAGTAGGAACACGCGTGCGAGCAGCCTCGATATGGGTTGATCGTCCACCGGAAGGGCAGGAAGTTGCCCTTCACCGGGTTCACGATGGTCTTGCACTCGACCTCGATGAACTCGATGCCACGGAACTCCGGCGTGTCGAAGGTCCGTCGGGCGATCTCGAAGAGCTGCTCGGTCACGAAAACCAGGATAGAACATATGTTCGATGCGGGCAACTTCGCACGGGCACGTCAGCTCCCCTAGGCTGCCGCGATGGCCCTATGGTTGATCCGCCACGGCGAGACCGAGTGGTCCCTGTCGGGACGGCACACGGGAACGACCGACATCCCGATCACGCCCGAGGGTGAGCTCCAGGCCAGGGCGCTCGGGCACCTGCTCGCTGAGCGGCTTTTCGACCACGTGCGTTCGAGCCCGATGGCGCGCGCCCGGCGCACGGCCGAGCTCGCCGGCTTCGGCGATCGTGCGCAAGCGTCCGACGCGTTGCGGGAAGTCGACTATGGAGACTTCGAGGGCCTCACGACCGCGGAGATCATGCAGACCGACCCGGGGTGGGAGCTCTTCCGGGACGGGTGCCCGTCCGGAGAATCGCCGGATCAGATGCGGGCACGCATGGACCAGCTCTGCACCGAGATCCGGGGCTTCAAGGGCAACGTGCTGCTGTTCGGACACGGGCATTGCTTCCGGGCGCTCGCCGTCAGGTACCTAGGGCTGTCGATCCGCGCCGGAGCACATCTTCGCCTCGACACGGGGTCCGTCTCGATCCTGTCCGTGGAGCGTGACGGTCCGACCATCGCTCTGTGGAACCGCCGCGTCCTGCCGCGAGCCGTGCTGGTCGCCGAGACCGCTCTGCGTCTCGGTGATGTTCCTTGAGGAACACGGCAACGTACCCTCCCGCACGGCCGTAGCTGTTCGAAGAGGGGACGGGGTAGGGTTTCTGTGTGGGGTGCCTCGCGCTGCTCATCGCGTTCCTGACCCCCCGGTTCGTGATCGTCGTGTTGTGGTTGTTCTCGGACTACCTCGCGCGAGCGTTCGAGAGCGGCTGGCTGGCCCTCGCCGGGTTCTTCTTCTTGCCGACGACGACCATCGGGTACACGATCGCACAGAACGCGTTCTCGACGCCCGGTGGCGGCGTGAGCGCAGGCGGCATCATCGTCATCGCGATCGGCGTGGCGGTGGACCTCGGGTTGCTCGGCGGTGGTGGCCGAGGGCTCGGCAAACGGAACGAGTGGAGAGGGCGCGCCTAGGGCGCACACACCTGGGACCTCTGGCCGTGCTCAGGACTGTGCCGAGTGGACCACGGCTCCCCCCAGGACGGTCAGCTCGACGCGTGTCTCGAGGATCGCCCGGGGATCCTCGAGCGAGAACAGGTCATCGGAGAGCACGACGAGGTCGCCGTGCTTGCCCTGCGTGATCGATCCCCGGTCCCGTTCCGCGAAGTTCGCGTATGCGCTGCCGAGGGTGTAGCCGCGGATCGCCGTCGAAAGGTCCAGCCGTTGCTCGGGTGTCCACCGCTCGGCGCCATCGAGCGAGGCACGTGTGAGCGCGGTGTAGATCCCCACGAGCGGGTCCATCTCGGCGACGTTCCAGTCGCTCGAGAACGCGAGCGTGGCACCTGCGTCGTGGAGCGAACGCCAAGGGAACGCGGACGGCCATCGCGCCGCGCCCACGTTGTTCCGCCACTCGCCGACGATCTCGGGAGCCGCGTGACGCGGCTGCATGCACGCCACGACACCCAGCTCCGCGAACCGGGGGAGGTCGTCCGGATGCACGCACTCCACGTGCACGATCTGATGGCGG
>JBDTYT010000054.1:0-11977 GCA_040005555.1 Actinomycetota bacterium
TATCCTCGATCATCCTGTTCGCGTCGTTGCTGTTGGTGCTCACGGCCGAGATCACCCGCCGCATCACCGCGCGCAAGTACGGGGAGCAGTTCGCCGGCCGGGGCTTCGTGTAGGTGCCGGAGGTCGGAGCTCCGACGCCGCCCGGCCTCCGCATGGCGATCGACATCGGGGGCACGTTCACCGATCTGGTCGTGCTCGATCCGGAGGCCGGCGCGTTGACCCTGGCGAAGGCCGACACCACGCCGGCCCGCTTGGACGACGGCGTGATGAAGGCCTTCGACGAGTCGGGGGTCGATCCGGCCTCGGTCGAGCTCCTGATCCACGGCACCACGGTGGTGATCAACGCGATCACCGAGCGGCGGGGCGTGCCCACCGCGCTGGTCACCACGCGCGGGTTTCGCGACGTCCTGTTGATCGGGCGTGCCAACCGCCCCGACCTGTACAACCTGGCCTACCGAAAGCCCGAGCCGTTCGTGCCCCGGCGCCGGTGCTTCGAGGTGACCGGACGGATGTCGCATCGGGGCGATGTCCTGACTCCGCTCGAGTCCTCCGAGCTGGCCGGGCTCGCCGAGCGGATCCGCCATGCCGAGGTGGAGGCCGTGGCGATCTGTCTGCTGCACTCGTGGGCGAACCCGGCACACGAACGGGCGGTCGCCGAAGTGCTGGCGGCGCTCCTGCCCAGCGTGGAGATCGTTGCCTCCCACCAGATCTCGAGCCAGTGGCGGGAGTTCGAGCGCACCTCGACCGCCGTCCTGGCGGCCTACGTGAAGCCGGTCGTGGCGGGGTACCTGTCGTCGCTCTCCGACCGGGTGCGTGGCGCGGGGGTTCCGGGTCGCCTCTACGTGATGCGCTCGGCTGGCGGTGTTTCCTCGTTCGAGCGCGCCGTGGCCGCCCCGATCAACCTGCTGGAGTCGGGCCCCGTGGCCGGCGTCGCGGCGGCCGCCGAGGCCGGCCGGCGGATCGGCGCCCAGCACGTCCTTGCCCTGGACATCGGGGGCACTACGGCCAAGACCTCGGCGGTCCGCGACGGCCGGATGAGGATCGAGACGCTGCACCATGTCGAGCGGACGCCCGTCTCGGCGGGCTACCCGGTCCAGGCGCCGGTCGTCGAGATCGTCGAGATCGGAGCGGGCGGGGGCTCGATCGCGTGGGCGGACGATGCCGGAGGGCTGCACGTGGGTCCTCGGAGCGCGGGGGCCGAGCCCGGGCCCGTCTGTTACGGGCGCGGCGGCAGCGAGCCGACGCTCACCGACGCGAACCTGGTGGCCGGACGGCTGGACCCCGCGTACTTCCTGGGCGGGACCATGCCACTGGACGGCGAGGCGGCCCGGGGGGCGCTGACACGGCTGGGCTCCGCGATCGGTGAGGCGAACCCGGCGGGCGTCGCTCGCGGGATCCTGCGCTACGCGGTCGCGCAGATGGCCCATGCCTTGCGGCTGGTGACCTTGCGCCGGGGCTTCGACCCCCGCGACTTCACGTTCGTCGCCTACGGTGGCGCGGGGCCGTTGCACGCCGCGCTGCTCGCGCGCGAGCTGGGCATCTCGCGGACCGTGATCCCGCCCGCGCCGGGGCACTTCTCGGCCTTCGGGATGCTGCTCGGCGGGCTTCGCGCGGACGCCGTGCGCACGCATCTGGGGGCATTGGACGCTGCGGCGCTCGGGTCGCTCTTCGGCGAGCTGGAGCAGGAAGCGACCGCGGCGCTCGAAGACCCGTCGGCCGACTCCGAGGTCGAGCGGTTCCTGGAGTTGCGCTACGCGGGCCAGGAACACACGCTCGAGATTCCCCTGCCTGCGGGACCGATCGACGACGCGGGTCTCGAGCGGCTCCGCGGCGACTTCGACAGGCGCTCGCAGGAGGCCTACGCGTTCAGCCTGCCGAGTGAGGTGGAGGTGGTCGCCGCGCGCGTAGGCGTGACCGCCCCCTTCGGCCGCGTTGAGTGGCCGCAGGCGCCGACGCGCGCGGCGCACGCGTTCGCGCCGCGCCAGGTGGACTTCGATCAACACGGCGGCGTCTGCACGGCGCAGGTCGTGGACCGAGGCACGCTGGAGGTCGGCGAGGCCCTCGTCGGTCCGTGCATCGTGGAGGAGCCCGCCTCGACCACCCTGGTGCTTCCGGGCCAGCGGGTGCGGAAGGACGATCTCGGGAACCTGCTGATCGACGAGAGGGACGCGTGACCGACCGCTTCACGATGGACGTCTTGCGCGAGGCCTTCCTTGCGGTCTCCGACGAGATGTTCGTGTCGCTCGCGCGGACGTCGCAGTCACCGGTGATCTACGAGGTGCTCGATTTCGCGGTCGGGATCACCGACCCGGCGGGTGAGCTGGTCTCGCAGGGCAACGGGATCGCCGGCTTCCTCGGCCCGCTCGGAGAGGCCGTGCGCGACACGCTGGTGCGCGTGTCCGACCTCACGCCGGGCGACGTGGTCGCCACGAACGATCCGTACGCCGGCGGCGGAACGCACTTGTCCGACGTCGCGCTCGTGCGCCCGATCTTCTTCGATGCAGCGCTGGTGGCCTTCGCCGCAGCGAAGGGGCACTGGACCGAGGTGGGGGGGAAGGACCCGGGGTCGTGGACCGCCGACTCGACCGAGATCTTCCAGGAGGGACTGCAGTTGCCCTTCGTGCGGTTCGTCCGGGGGGGTCGACGCGACGCCGACCTGGAGGCGGTGCTGGCCGCGAACAGCCGGTTACCCGACATGGTCGTCGGCGACCTGGTCGCGCAGAGCGCATGCCTGGAGGTCGCGGAGCGGCGGGTGATCGAGCTCTGTGAGCGGTACGGGGCGGCGACGGTCGCCGAGGCGATGGAGGTGGTGCACGAGCGGAGCGAACGATTGGCCCTGGCGACGCTCGCCAACCTGCCGCACGGGATCTACGAGGCCGACGACTTCCTCGACGACGACGGCGTGGGCAGTGGTCCCATCTCGATCTCGGTCCGGGTGGAGCTGGCGCCCGACCGGATGGTCTGCGACTTCACCGGCTCGAGCGCTCAGGTCCGGGGGCCGGTGAACTGCACGTGGAGCGGTCTGGTCTCGGGCGTCCGCACGATGTTCAAGGCGATCACGGATCCGAGCGAGCCGCCGTCCGACGCGTGGTTCCGGCCGCTCCGGATCGTGGCCCCGTCGGGTTCGGTGTTCAACGCGGTGCGGCCCGCGCCGGTGGCGGCGTACTTCGAGGCGACCGAGGCCGCGACCGATCTGATCTGGAAGGCCCTGGCGCCGGCGATCCCCGATCGTCTGACCGCCGGATCGTTCGTGTCGGTGTGCGGGACCTCGTTGTCGCTGACGAACCCCGACACCGGTGAGCCCACGATCCTCGTCGAGCCGCAGGCGGGCGGGTGGGGCGCGAGCGCCGCGGCGGACGGCGAGCACGGGCTCGTCTCGGTCGGCGATGGTGAGACGTTCGTGATCCCGGTCGAGGTATGCGAGCAGCGCTACGGCGTGCGCGTCGAGCGGTTCGGCCTGGACGTGGTGCCGCATGCGGGCGCGGGGCGCCGACGCGGCGGGCGCGGGCTGGTCCGGGAGTACCGGATCCTTTCCGAGGAAGCGCTGCTGACGGTGGCGTTCGGCCGGCACCGGTTCCCGCCGTGGGGCGTCGGCGGCGGTCGCGAGGGCTCGTGCAACTACGTAGAGGTCGTACCCGCCGATGGTTCTGCGTCGCGCACGTTCGGAAAGGCGGCGAGTCTTCCATTGCGCAAGGGTGACCTCGTGCGGCTGGTGACGGGGACGGGCGGCGGCGTCGGCGACCCACGCGAGCGCGAGCCCGAGCGTGTCGCGCTCGACGTGGCCGACGGGCTGATCTCGGAGCGCGAGGCCCGAGAGTCATACGGCGCCGATATGCCCTCCTCGACCCGCCGCGCGGACGCGGGGACCCGGCCGAGGGCATAGCATCCGAGGCATGCTCCTCGATGCGGACGCGCTCCAGGCGATCGCGCGGGGCGCTGCGGTCCTGGGGACCGGTGGCGGCGGAGATCCGCACATCGGCTTGCTCATGGCCCTTCAGGCGATCGAGGAGAGCGGTCCCCCGCGGCTGGTCACGCTGGACGAGCTCCCGGCGGACGGGCTCCTGATGCCGTGCGGGATGATGGGTGCGCCGACCGTCTCGATCGAGAAGATCGACAACGGCGGAGAGGGAGCCCGCCTGCGCGAAGAGGTCGAGCGTCATTTCGCTCGGCCGGTCGTGGCGCTGCTGTCCTCGGAGATCGGGGGATCGAACGCGCTGATCCCGATCTGCTGGGCTGCGCAGATGGGTCTGCCGGTCCTGGACGCGGACGGGATGGGTCGCGCGTTCCCCGAGCTCCCGCAGGTGTCGATGCACGTCGCCGGCATCTCGCCGTCGCCCGCGTTCTTGACCGACGAGCGTGGCAACGTGCTCGTCACGACGGCCTCGACGGGCGAATGGCTCGAGCGGATCCACCGCAAGGTCACGATCGAGATGGGGGGAAGCGCAGCGACGACCGAGTACATCCTCACGGTCGAGCAGGCGCGGACGGCCGTGATCCAGGGCTCGGTGTCCCTCGCCCACCGCATCGGTCGCACGATCATGGAGGCGAGGGTGGATCCGGTGGGCGCACTCATCGACGCGCTGAGCGCCGTCCGGCTGCTGGATGGCAAGGTGACCGACGTGGAGCGGAACACGACGGGCGGGTTCGTGTTCGGACACGCCATCGTGGAGGGCCTCCGCGAAGACGCTGGCCGTCTTCTGCGGATCGAGATCCAGAACGAGAACCTGGCGGTGCTCGACGAGGGGCGGGTCATCGCGTCGGTTCCCGACCTGATCGCGGTCCTGGACTCCGAGATCGCCGAGGCGATCCCCACGGAGCGCCTGCGCTACGGGCAGCGCGTGACGGTGATCGCGTTCCCTTGCGATCCGATCTGGCGCACGCCACGCGGGCTGGAGGTCGCCGGCCCCCGCGCCTTCGGCTACGACTTCGACCACGAGCCCGTGGAGGCGCTGCATGGCTGAGCGGCTGGACCTTCGGGTCGGGATCGACGTCGGCGGGACGAACACGGACACGGTCGTGCTGGACTGCGACGGGCGCTTCTTGGCGAAGGTGAAGGTGCCGACCACCCGCGACGTGATGAGCGGCATCGCGGCCGGGATCGCGGCGATCGTGGGCCAGGTCGACGCGTCCAGGATCACCCACGTGATGCTGGGCACCACCCACGCGACCAACGCCCTCCTGGAGCGCCGAGACCTGCGACAGGTCGCGGTCATCCGGATCGGCAGCCCGGCGACCCATGCGGTGCGTCCGCTCTTCGGCTGGCCGGAGGACCTGCGCACGGCGGTGTCGCTCGGTGAGACGATCGTGCCCGGCGGGATCGAGTTCGACGGCCGCGAGATCGTCCCGTTCGAACCGGAGGCGGTGCGGCGCTTCCTCGATTCGCTCCCCAGACAACCGGACGGGGTCGCGATCACCAGCGTGTTCGCCCCGGTCTCACCCCAGCACGAGTTGGAGGCGGCCGAGATGGTACGGAAGGTGCTGGGCGATGTGGACGTCTCGCTCAGCCATGAGCTTGGATCGATCGGCCTGCTGGAGCGCGAGAACGCCACCGTACTGAACGCGGCCCTCGTGGGCGTGGCTCACGGAGTCTCCGGTGCTCTCAGTGGCGCGCTCGCCGAGCACGGACTGTCGCCGGTGACCTTCTTCGCGCAGAACGACGGCACACTGATGGCCCTCGAGTACGCGCTGCGATACCCGGTCCTCACGATCGGGAGCGGCCCCGCCAACAGCATCCGGGGCGCGGCGTATCTGACGGGGACCGAAAACGCGGTCGTGCTCGACGTGGGAGGCACCTCGAGCGACATCGGCGTCCTAGCGAACACGTTCCCGCGGGAGTCCTCGTACGGTGTCGAGATCGGGGGGATCCGCACGAACTTCCGGATGCCGGATCTCGTCACCATCGCGCTGGGCGGGGGGACGATCGTTTCCGAGCACGACGGGGACGTGCGGGTCGGGCCCGAAAGCGTTGGCTACCGGATCACCGAGGAGGCGCTCGTCTTCGGCGGCAACACGCCGACGCTCACCGACGCGGCCGTCGCGGCGGGCCGAACCGACCTCGGCGACGCCGAGCGAACGAGGGGGTGCGAGCCGCTGCTGGAGGCGGCGCTCCGGCAGGCAGATGCGATGCTTGCCGACGCGATCGACCGGATCAAGACGGCGCGCGGCGACCAGCCGCTCGTCGTGGTCGGCGGGGGCAGCGTGCTCGTTCCGAGCGCGCTGACCGGCGTGAGCGCGATCCACCGCCCGGAGCACTATGAGGTCGCGAACGCGGTAGGCGCCGCCATCGCGCTCGTTTCCGGCCAGGTGGACCAGATCGTGCACCCTGGTCCAGGAGAACGGGAACATCTGATCGGGCAGCTGAGCCGCGAGGCGTGCGACAAGGCCGTACATGCCGGCGCCGATCCGAACGCGGTCGAGGTCGTCGAGATCGAAGAGGTGCCGCTCGCGTACCTCACCACGCCCGCCATACGTATCCGTATACGGGCGGCCGGCCCGATGGGCTGGGTCTAGAGATCCGTGGTAGGAGTCCCTGCTGGGACGCTGATGGGAGGAGAGAGATGAGGGGCAAACGGCTGCAACTGCTGGCGATGGTCGCGACGCTCGCGGTGGTCGCCGCCGCGTGTACGGGTTCGTCCACGAAACCGAGCGGCGGGAGTCCGAGCGCCGGCAACGCCGCGTTCACGTACTCGCTGACGTCTCAGGTGATGATCGGCTGGGACCCCTCGACGGGCTACTCGAACGAGATCGTTGCGATGAACAACATGTACGAGACGCTGACGAGGTACAACCCGCAAACCAAGAGCCTTGATCCGCTCCTGGCGACGAGCTGGGAGTCCTCGGACGGGGGCAAGACGTGGACGTTCACGCTGCGCGACGGCGTGATGTTCCACACCGGCAAGCCGATGACCTCCACCGACGTGAAGGCGTCGATCGAGCGGACGATGGAACTGAATCAGGGCGCCGCGTACATCTGGGGCGCCGTCAAGTCCATCGATGCGCCCGACCCGCAGACGGTCGTGTTCCACCTGAAGTACTCGGCGCCACTGGACCTGATCGCGTCGGCCGATTACGCCGCTTACATCTTCGACACGTCGGCCACGAGCGGAGACCTCAACACGTGGTTCGAACAGGGCCACGAGGCCGGTACCGGCCCCTACGTCCTGGACGCCTGGAACAAGGGCCAGGAAACCGAGCTCCGCCTGAAGGCCTTCCCCGACTACTGGGGCGGCTGGGACGGGTCGCACTACACGAACATGGTGTTCCGCGTCGTGCCGCAGGCGACGACCGCCGCCCAGCTGCTCCAGTCCGAGCAGGTGTCCTTGGTGGAGCGGCTGACGCCTCAGCTCTGGCAGACGTTCCAGAGCCAGGATGGGTTCTCCACGACGGACTCGAGCTCGTGGCAGACCCTGCTCGCGATGTTGAACACGGCGTCGGGGCCGCTGGCGGACGTGCGATTGCGCCAGGCGATCGCAGCCGGGGTCGATTGGAACGGCATGATGAGCGCCCTTCACGGTGCGGCCCAGCCGCTCTCGGGCATCGTACCGCCGGGGCTGTGGGGTCACGTCGACGGTCTGGACCTCACGTATGACGCGCAGAAGGCGACCGACCTGCTGAAGCAAGCGGGCTACGGGCCGGGGGGCAAGCCACTCGACCTCACGCTCACCTACTTGCAGGGCGACTCCGACGAGCAGCTCGTTGCCTCGCTGATGAAGTCCGATCTGGCGAAACTGAACGTCAACCTCGACGTGCGACCCCTCGCATGGCCGGCGCAATGGGCGAAGGCGAAATCGTCCGATCCGGCCCAGCATCAGGACATCCTGCTCTTCTACTGGTGGCCGGACTACGCGGACCCGTACTCGTGGTTCATCAACCTGTTCCACACGGAGGACAAGCCGTACTTCAATCTGTCCTACTACTCGGATCCGGCGCTGGACACCACGATGAACAAGGCGGAGGCCCTGGCCGCTTCGGACCGGTCTTCGGCAGAGTCGATGTACGCCGACATGCAGCAGACGATCGCGCAGGAGGTGCCGGCGCTGTCGATCTACACGCAGGTGTACCAACGGGCGATGCTGTCGTCGGTGGGAGGGTTCGATGAGAACCCGGCGTATCCGAACGTGGTGTTCGCCTATGACCTGACGCCCTCTGGCTAGGGATGGGGCGGTACCTGGTCCGGCGGGTCGCGCTGGCGATCCTGGTCGTGGTCGGGGTCGTCGTGCTCACATTCGTGATCGCGAGAGTGGTGCCCGGCGACCCCGCCGTGTCGTGGGCGGGTCCGCACGCCTCGCGGGAGCAGATCGCCAACGTCCGGCACGAGCTCGGTCTGGACCGTTCCCTCCCCGTTCAGATCGTCTCGTACTTCGGCGGCGTCGTGCGGGGCGACTGGGGCACATCGATCCACACCCATCAGCCGGTGCTCTCGGACATCATGGATCGGGCACCGGCCTCGATCGAGCTGGTCGTGACGGCGATGGTCTTCGCGCTCACGCTCGCGATCCCTCTGGGGCTGGTGTCGGCCCGATGGAGCGGCCGGGCACCCGACGGCGTGATCCGGATCGGTGCCGTGCTGTCGGTGTCGATGCCCGCGTTCTGGCTCGCGCTGATCCTGCAGCTCGTGTTCTTCCAGCGGCTGCACCTGCTGCCCGTGGCGGGACAGTACGACCCCAACCTTGACTACACCCACCCGCTCACCCAGTACACGCGTATGCCGGCGGTTGACGCGCTGATCACGGGGAACTGGGTCGTGTTCCGCAGCGCGCTCTCGCATCTGGTGCTTCCGGCGATCGTGATCGCGTCGTACCCGCTCGGCGTGGTCACGAGGATGGTCAGGGCCTCCGAGCTCGATTCGCTCGGCGAGGACCACGTGCGCGCCGTCCGAGCGCTCGGGTTCTCGGAGCGCTCGGTATTCGCGCGGTTCGCGCTGAAGCCTGCTCTGGTGCCCGTCGTTTCGGTGATCGCGCTCGTGTTCGCGTACTCGCTCGTGAACACGTTCTTGGTGGAGTCGATCTTCGACTGGCCGGGGCTGGGGAGCTACGCGGCCGACTCGATCTCGTCGCTCGACACGCCGGCGATCGTCGGTGTCACGCTCTTCATCGCGATCGTCTACGTGCTGGCGAACCTGGTCGTGGACCTCGTGCAAGCCTGGATCGACCCAAGGATCGCGATCGCGTGATGGATGGTTCGGTCGTCGACGCGGACGCGAGGTCGGGGATCGGCTCGGCCATGCGCCGCAACAAGTTGATGACGGTTGGGGCCGCGGCGGCGCTCATGATCTCGGTGATCGGGCTGCTTGCCCCGCTGCTCGCGCCGTACGCTCCTGACGCCGCGCTCCCGACACAGACCCTCCTGCCGCCCTCCGCCGTGCACTGGTTCGGAACCGACCAGCTGGGCCGCGACGTGCTCAGCCGGATCCTGTACGGCGCACGGGTTTCTCCCATGATCGCGTTGCTGGTGCTGTTCCTGGCGTGCGTGGTCGGGGTGCCCCTCGGTATCGCCGCGGGCTATTTCCGGGGTGCCATCGACGACGTGATCATGCGCATCACCGATGTGTTCCTGGCGTTCCCCGCTCTGCTGCTCGCGCTCGCGATCGCAGCCGTCCTTCCACCGTCCATCGGGTCGGTGACGTTCGCGATCGCCATCACCTGGTGGCCCTGGTACACGCGCCTCATCCGGGGGCAGGCGGCGTCGGTGTCGCGGCGACCGTACGTGGAGGGCGCCCGGGCCGCCGGTGTCTCGCACACGCGGATCCTGTTCCGCCACGTCCTGCCGAACTCGCTCACGCCGCTCATCGTGCAGGTGTCGCTCGACGTGAGCGCGGTGATCCTCACGGTGTCGGCGCTCTCGTTCCTGGGGCTCGGGGCGCAGGATCCGACGCCCGACTGGGGACTCATGGTGAGCCAGGGACAGCAATACTTCCAGACACAGTGGTGGTTGGTCACGTTCCCGGGCATCGCGATCTTGCTGACCGCCGTCGCGTTCAACCTTCTGGGTGACGGCCTGCGCGACGTGCTCGATCCGCGACGTGTGCTGATCCGGTGAGTCTCCCCCGGCTCGAGATCGCCGATCTGAGGATCGCGTTCGGCCCGCGTGTCGTCGCGGATATCCCGCACCTCACGATCGCAGCGGGCGAGATCGTGGGCCTGGCGGGGGAGAGCGGGTCGGGCAAGTCGATCACGGCGACGGCGATCGTCGGTCTGGCCCGAACCGTCGGCGCCGCCGTCACAGGGAGTATCCGGCTCGACGGTCTTGAGCTGGTCGGGTTGCCGGACCGCGCGCTTCGCGAGATCCGCGGGCGCCGGATCGCGATGATCTTCCAGAGCCCGGTGGGGTCGTTCAACCCTGTCTTCAAGGTGGGCGACGTGTTCGTCCGGGCGCTTCGATTGCACGGGACGTCGAAGGACGAGGCGAACGAGCGCGCGCGGCGGGCACTCGAGGAGGTCCTGCTTTCCTCGCACCTGCTCGACCGGTACCCGCATCAGCTCTCGGGCGGACAGGCGCAGCGGGTCGCGATCGCGCTCGCTCTGGCTCTCCGTTCCGAGGTGTTGCTGGCCGACGAGCCGACCAGCGCACTCGACGTCACCGTCCAAGCCGAGATCCTCGACCTCCTGCGAAGGCTGCGCCGGGAGACCGGCGTGAGTGTGCTGTTCATCAGCCACGACCTCGCCGTGATCGCCGAGCTGTGCGACCGAATCGCGGTGATGAAGAGCGGACACATCGTCGAGGTGGGCCGTGCGCGCGACGTGCTCACGAACCCACGTGACCCCTACACGCGTGAGCTCGTCGCCTCGGTCCCTCGCGTGGGCGCAGGCCTGGTGACAGGGTGAGCGACGTCGCGACCGGGCTGCTCGACGTTCGTGAACTGCACGTGCGGTTCGGCCCCGTGCGCGCGGTCGACGGTGTGTCCTTCGAGCTCCCCGCGGGCCCGTACGGGTTCGGGCTCGTGGGTGAGAGCGGATCGGGGAAGACGACGACCGGGCGGGCGGTGATGCGTCTCGGACCGATCGAGCGAGGGTCGGTGCTGGTGGATGGTCGAGACGTCACGCGTCTGCGCGGCAAGGCTCTGAAGGAGTCGCGTCGGATGATCCAGATGGTGTTCCAGGACCCGGACGGCACGCTCGACCCGCGGATGCGGGTCGGAACCGCGATCGCAGAGGCGGTCCTCGCCCATCGGCTCGCGCCGCGAAGCGCGGTCGACGATCGGGTCGCATCGCTCCTGAACGACGTCGGTCTCGAGTCCGAGCACGCCCGACGCTTCCCGCACCAGCTGTCGGGTGGACAGCGCCAGCGAGTGGCGATCGCCCGGGCCCTTGCCGTGGAGCCACGGATGTTGGTCCTGGACGAACCGACCAGCGCGCTCGATGTGACGGTGCAGGCGAAGATCCTTCGGTTGATCGGCGCTCTTCGCGAGGAACGGCAGCTCGCCTACCTGTTGATCTCGCACAACCTCGCCGTGGTGCAGCAGTTGTGCGAGGAGGCCGCCGTGATGTACCTGGGGAGGATCGTCGAACGGGGACCCACGTCGGCGCTCCTGTCGAAGCCGGCGCACCCGTACACGATGGCGCTGCGCTCGGCCGTACCCGAGATCGGGGCGCGGACGAAGGCGCTCGCGCTGGTGCCCGGGCCTCCGCCCAACGCGGCCGACCCCCCGCCGGGCTGCTCGTTCCACCCCCGCTGTCCGTTCGCGATCGACCGGTGCTGGACCGAGGTGCCGCAGATCCGGTCGATCGGGTCCGGTCGATCGGTCGCGTGTCATCGGGCGGAAGAGGTGCTGGCCGGAGAGGCTCAGGTCAGCATGGGATCTCGGGAGAACCGCCGCCCCGGAGGGTGAGTCGCCCCGATCGGCTTGAGGACTGACCTGTTGTGTACTCGTGCGATCGCGGTTGACACGAACCCGTTCGGGCTCGGAAGCGGGGCACCCGATACACGTCGACCCCGCCGACCCGCATCGGCGTGTCGCCGAGCGTCAGGCTGAGCTCCG